>CAZNSC010000047.1:0-20667 GCA_964575695.1 uncultured Dehalococcoidales bacterium | reverse complement strand
GTCAAGAACCGCTTTGGCTCGACCAACGAGGTCGGTGTCTTTGAGATGAGGGAGCGGGGTCTGGCGGAGGTGGCCAATCCGTCGGCGGCGTTCCTCTCCCAACGGGGGAGTGAGGCAATCGGCTCCGTGGTGGTATCTACCATTGAGGGGACTCGCCCGCTTCTGGTAGAGATTCAGGCGCTGACCACGCCCACCAGCTTTGGCTTGCCCCGGCGCACTGCCAACGGGGTTGACTTTGGCCGGCTGCTGCTGGTAACGGCGGTGCTGACCAAACGGCTCGGCTTAAAGCTTGGCAATCAGGACATTATCGCCAGTGTCACCGGCGGGCTCAAGATTGGCGAGCCGGCGGCTGACCTGGGTATTGCCCTGGCGATTACCTCCAGCTTCCGTGATGCCGGGGTTGACCCCAGCCTGGTGGCGGTGGGTGAGGTGGGGTTAAGCGGCGAACTGAGAGCTGTTTCCCAGCTAGAGAGGCGGGTGGCTGAGGCTGCCCGGCTCGGCTTCAAGCGGTGTTTGGTGCCCAAGGTCGGCGCCCGGATTAGCGCCAAGGACATCGAGCTTATCCCGGTCAGCACCCTGAGGGAAGCGATAGGAGTGGGGCTGGTGAAAAAGTTGAAGGCCACAGGTGAGGAAAATTAAACGTCAATTAGCCTGCAGCTTGCAGTTAGCAAGAGTAGAAACCCATCCCCCTGCCCCCTTTGTCCCCCTCTCCTGGAAGGAGAGGGGGACAAAGGGGGTGAGGTGAATGAGCCTCGCGGGAAGCGAAGGAGAGGAGATGGAGAAAAACGCTCAAGATGAACTCGCAAGAGCCTACGCAAGACTTTCTGCACTCCGAAACAATATTGACAAGATGAAAGAATATAGTATTCCAGAAAAATATGTTGAGGAATTTCATACTGTGCTGGACAGGATAAAAGGCATCGGGATAGACACTTCCGAGTTCCGTGTGCCAGATTCAGAGGTAAAGCCACGAGTTACGATGACTATTCATGGGAGTGGCGGAGCCGAGCGCATCTATTCCGAAGAAAAGTACGTTGATAAGCCATTTATATTGAGTAAGCTGGATGCAATTCTTAGCTACTTTGAAATCATTACTTCGGAAAAGCCAAAGAAAATTGGCTTTCGCACGTCTGACCAGTAAAGCAGGATGATTACACATAAAGTAGGTGCTATTATTGTGGCGGCGGGCAGGGGGGAGCGGATGGGTGGGGTGGACAAGATGTTCGCTTTGCTGGGCGGAAAGCCCGTTTTAGGCCGGGTGATTGACGTCTTTCACCAGTGTCGGTCGGTGGGGCAGATAGTGGTTGTCGTGGCCAAAGACAATATCGAGCGGTGCCGGCAGCTTGTCATCGGGGAGGGCTGGTCTAAGGTAACAGGAGTCTGCCCCGGGGGCAGGCGGCGTCAGGACTCGGTCGCCGCCGGCCTAAAACGGCTCGAGGACTGCGGCTGGGTGGTAATCCATGACGGTGCCCGACCGCTGGTAACCGGAGCGCTAATCGAGAGCGGGCTGGCGGAGGCCGGGGAAACCGGGGCGGCGGTGGCGGCGGTCCCGGTTACCGATACTATTAAGGTTGCCGGGGATGACCGGATAGTCCGGGAGACGCCCTCGCGCGATAACCTGTGGGCGGCGCAGACGCCACAGGTATTCCGTTATGATATTATTAACGAGGCCTACCGCCAGATAGCCGCCGAGGTTACCGACGATGCCTCCTTGGTAGAGGGGTTGGGATACAGGGTTAAGCTCTACCCGGGTTCTTATGATAACATAAAGATAACCACTCCTGATGACCTGGCGTTAGCTCAGGTCTTGTGGCAGAAGTATGGAAAGCAGTAGTCTGCGTGTCGGCATTGGCTACGATGTCCATTCCCTGGTGACCGGGCGAGGGCTGGTGCTGGGGGGAATAAATGTCCCGTTTGATAGGGGGCTTAGCGGCTGGAGCGATGCCGATGTGCTTGCCCATGCCATTATTGATGCCCTGCTCGGAGCGGCAGCGCTGGGGGACATTGGCAGTCATTTCCCGCCTGGTGAGCCGCAGTATAAGGATATTTCCAGCCTGTCTTTGCTGAAGAGGGTGGTGGATGAGCTTGCGGAACATGGCTGGCGGGTTGGCAGTGTTGATGCGACCATCGTCGCCGAAAAGCCACGGCTGGGGGAGTTTATTGATAGGATGCGGCAGAAGCTCAGCCAGACCCTGGGCATAGCGATCGGTCAGGTGAGTGTCAAAGCAAGCACTTCCGATGGCCTGGGTTTTATTGGCCGGGGGGAGGGGATGGCGGCGCTGGCTGTCGCCGTAATTGAAGGAGTCTCCAGCCGGAGTTGAGAGGAGAGATGGTGAAGGTATTCAATACCCTGTCCGGACAGAAAGAAGAATTCCTGCCTCAGGGCGATGAGGTCAGGATGTATGTCTGTGGGGTTACTCCCTACGATGACGCCCACATCGGTCATGCTATGAGCTATATTGCTTTTGATGTTATCCGGCGCTACCTTAAGGATTTTAAGAAGTACCGGGTCAAGTATGTCCAGAATATCACTGACATTGACGACAAGATAATAGAGCGGGCTAACCAGCGCGGCGTTTCTGCCAGGGAGCTTGCCGATGAATACACTGACAGTTTCTTTGAGGATATGGATGCCCTGAATATTGGTCGCGCGGATGTCTATCCCAGGGCTACCGAGGAGATACCCAAGATTATCGAGGTAATCGAAGGGTTAGTAAATCGTGGGTATGCCTACGAGGCACAAGGCAGCGTCTATTTCCGGGTGAGGAGTTTTGCTGATTATGGCAAGCTGGCTCACCGCAATCTTGAGTCGATGATGGCTGGAGCCCGTATTGAGGCGGGTGAAGACAAGGAGCACCCGATGGACTTTACCCTCTGGAAGGCGTCAAAACCCGGCGAGCCGTCGTGGGATAGCCTGTGGGGTAAGGGCAGGCCGGGGTGGCACATCGAGTGCAGTGCCATGTCTCTTAAATACCTCGGGGAAACCCTGGATATTCATGGCGGGGGGCAGGACTTGATCTTCCCCCACCACGAGAATGAGATTGCCCAGTCAGAGAGCTTCACCGGCACAAAACCGTTTGTCAGGTACTGGCTGCATAACGGGCTTTTGCAGCTCGGGGAAGAGAAGATGAGCAAGTCCCTGGGCAACCTGATAACCATCAAAGAGGCGCTGGGGAAGTACAGCGCCGATGCCATCCGCATCTTTGTCCTGCATTCTCACTACCGCAGCCCACTTACCTATGATGAAACAACCTTAGACGCTACGGGAGTAGCACTCAGAGCTTTTAGCGATGCTAAGTGGAAATTAAGCGAACCCTATGCTGAAATGAACCGTTCTATGTTAGAGGCTCAGGGCATTAAGACTGATGACATTACACCTGCTGAAGATTACCGTAAACGCTTTATTTCAGCTATGGATGATGATTTCAACACGGCACAGGCAATAGCTATCCTTTTTGATTTAGCTCAAGAGATTAACCGCGCTGTCAATCTTGGTCATGAAGATAAAGTCGTTGAGCACCGTAATATATTTAAAGAGCTAGCTGGTTTATTAGGCTTAATTCTTCCAGAACCCGAGGAGCAATCACCTATGACACATGAGCAGGCGGCTAACCTTATTAAAGCTAGCGAAGAGAATGTGCAACTGGCTAAGCGGGCTTCAGTTAGCAGTCAGATTCCGCAGAATATAATTGATGATTTAATCACCACTAGTGGATATCTAGCTGAGCAGATAAAGACTGCACCAATAGAGCCAATTATTTTCTCTAAGGCAGTCGCTTCAAATATTGGGGCTAATATTTCGCTGCGCGAGCAGTTCCGTGAAGCCAAGCAATTCCAGCTTGCCGATGAAATACGGGCAAGGCTGGCTGAACTGGGCATCGTTCTTGAGGATACGCCAAAGGGCACAGTCTGGAAGCGTAAGAGGTAGCCATCTAAAAGAGTGTTGAAGAGAGGCGAAGCCTCTCTTAATATAAAAATTCCCTCTCCCCTTATCAAGGGGAGAGGGATAAAGGGTGAGGGGTTGGTAAAAGATATAAAAGAAACGGTGCTCGGGTATTTGAAGGAGCACTATACTATGACCATAGCTACCGCCAGGGGCGAGACCCCCTGGGCGGCTTCCGTGTTCTATGCCAGTGATGGCTTCACCCTCTACTTCCTGTCTGACCCCGATAGCCGTCACTCAGAAGATATTGTTGAGAACCCGGTGGTCGCCGTGACTGTGAACGAGGACTATCATGACTGGAGGAAGATCAAGGGGATTCAGATGGAGGGCAAAGCCGAACTGGTTGCCACTGAGGATGAAATGACGAAGGCTGTTGCCGCATATGTTGAAAAATACTCGTTCACGGCGGCATATCTAAAGCTAATGTCATCACCCTTCCCCAGGATAGCCGGCTACCTGGACAGGCTCCTCAGCCGGCTGCCACTTGTGCCCGGCTTGCCGACAACATTCTCTGCCCGGTTCTACAAACTAACGCCGACAAGAGTCCGCTTCATTGATAACGAGAGGAGCTTTGGGCATCACGAAGAGTTCAAACTCTAGCTCCACCTCTTCTCTTCTGAGGAGGCAAATAGAGGAAGCCTCTCTTATATAAATAGAGTCCCCTTCTCTTTTGAAGGAGACGGGTATAAAGGGGGTGAGGTGAAGAATATGCAGAATATAGCTTTTATCCTGATTGGTCTGGGTATACTGGCTTTGATTGGCTGGGGTGTTAAAGGCTTCTTTATGGCGGCTGATATCCCACTGCTTATCCGGATAGCGGTGGGCGCTATCGGGGTGGGGGTGTTGTTACTTATTTGGGTGGCCATCAGAGACCGGCTGGCCAAGGCAAAGACCGGGGACTTCAAGGAGGTAGAGAAATGATTATTACCACCTCAGGACAGGTAGAAGGTAAAAGAATCGCCAGAACTGTGGGTCTGGTCAGGGGTAGCACGATCCGGGCAAGGCATCTGGGCAAGGATATTATGGCCGGGCTCCGGGGTATGGTCGGTGGCGAGATAACTGAATACACCAAGATGATGGCCGAAGCCAGGGAAGAGGCCATCCAGAGGATGGTAGAGGATGCCCAGAAGCAGGGGGCAGATGCTATCGTCAGTATGAGGTTTGCCACCTCAATGATAATGCAGAACGCCGCCGAGGTGCTCGCCTACGGAACTGGAGTGGTGCTGGAATAGTCACCGCCCCCCCTCAATGCCATCAAGGGCACTGTGCCCGGATGGCATTACTTATTCTTTGCCGTCGCTATCACCACCGCCTGGTTGCCCACGACCACAGGGCACGCCAGGGCTTCAGTTTGATCCATCCCACCGGTAGCTCCAGTTCTATCTTGTCGCTCACGGGGTGAGCGTTTATCTTATCCACTACTGGCTTTAACCGGGGCAGCTCCTCCTCCAGGTTGCCGCCAGCCATCAGCGCATCAATACGGTGCATCATCTCCCAGGCCTCTTCAATGTGCTTTTCTCCGGTCGCAGCCAGTTTTGGGGGGATATTCCCGTATTTGGCTTTCAGACGGATAAGGCGCAGAATGGCTTCGTAGGTGGTTTCCGCTATCTGGTGGCGGGTCATCCACTCGGTTTCGTAGTTCAAGGAGTATTTCCAGATCGGAGCCAGCAGTGCCTGGCGGTGTTCCTCAAGCGTCCGGAACAGGATGCGGTAGCCATAGCGCTCCGGTTGTTCGAAGCCGAGGCTGCCCGGGTCAAGAAAGGGTGCCAGCGGGGCGATGAACAGGGATAACCGCCTGTCTCCCCTGAACTTCTGGAGCAGGTGGTCGCAGTAGTCAACAGTCCCCATTACCGATTGTGGAGTCTGTTTCGGCAACCCGATCATGAAGAAAAGGTCCAGCCGTCCGCAGCCAGCATCGAGGGCGTCGCCCAGCGTTTGCTCCAGGTCTTCATTGGAATAGTGCTTTCCTGTCGCCCGTCTCACCTCAGGGTCGTGGGACTCGGGGGAAATCTGAAGGCAGAACTTGGGGCAGGACAGGCCTATCTGGTGCACCAGCTCCCTCGACGCTGGGGAAAATAGCTCCAGGATGAACTGGTTCTTCGTCCCATTCTTCCGCAGCAGGCGGAGAAGCTCGTCGGCGTAGTTATCTCCCGGCTGCCGCAGGTCACCGAGGATGAAAATGGGGCCACTGCTGAAGCGCTCGATCTGCCGGGCATCTTCAGCTACAGACTGGGGGGAGCGGAAAGCCGTCTCCGCCCGGTGATAGAACCGGTTGAAGGCGGCAGCCGAGCCGCCGCAGAAGACACAATTACGGGTGCAGCCGCGGCAGGTAAACGCCGCCGTGATCGGGTAGTCAACCCAGTTGTGAAAGGGGGCGTAGCTGGCCAGGTCGCGGTATCTGAGCACCGAGCGCACCGTGTTAGCATAATGGCTGACCATTACCTCGTTCAGGTCTGCCGGAACATGGGAGAAGGGGTTTTCCTGCGTCCTGCCCTGGCTATCCCGCCAGACGAGATTGGGCACCGCCTCCGGCTGGGTTCCCGCTTTCAGGCAATCCATCAACTGACGCAGGGGTTCCTCGGCTGAATCACCTCTCACCACATAGTCTATCTCCGGGTATTGCATGAGCTCCTGATAATAGTAAGAGGCAGAGAGCCCGCCAAATACGACCTTGGCCTCAGGATGGTGCTGCTTCACCAGCTTGGCCACTTCGATGGCACCGTGGGCGTGGACGAGCCAGTGCAGGTCAATGCCGAATACGGGTGCTCTCAGGCGCTTGATAAATGCCTCAGCGTCGAACTTCCTGTTATTCAACATGCGCACGGCGAGGTTGGCAATACGCACCCGGTAGCCGGCGCGCTCCAGGTAGTCAGCAATGCTGGCGAAGCCGATGGGATACATCTCGAATACGTTGGACGAGGGGATCAGGTCACTGACCGGTCCGAAGAGTATCGTCTTCTGCCGAAAGTCATACACACTCGGCGCATGTAGCAAAACCAGGTCAGCTTGAGCCATCCAGGCCAGCTCCTTTCCCTAAATCTATCGCACTGGTGCCCATCTTACTCGGTGAGATTTTTAAGTAACCTATCCCCCTGACCCCCTTCCCTTATCAAGGGAAGGGGGAAGAATTTTCTCAAGAGGGACGAAGTCCCTCTTTAACACCCTATAACTAAAGCTGTTTTGCTCTCCCTAAGGTGCATGAGAGGGGGCGAAGTCCCTCTCTTAAATCTCCTCCCCCTTTGAATGAGACTAACTTAACGGGGCGTATAAGAGGGGCGTCAGCCCCTCTTTCTTCTTTTCCCCCTCTCCTTGAAAAGGAGAGGGGGATAAACCCCGCTAGGAAATCTAACCGGGTAAAGGATGAGTTTGATAAATACACTCACTTAATGGCGACATGAATGCCGATGGCCCCCCAAAAGAGCGGGTGGCAGGATACTTCACGGAAACCGGCAGCGACCAGCATCGCTTTGAGTTCTTCTGAAGTGTAAAACCGAGCTGCCGACTCGGCCAGGTAATGATAGGCCCCCCTATTACCGGAGAGCAGGTGGCCTAGCCTGAAGACGAACCAGTGCAGATACAGGTGATACAGTCCCCGGACTAGCTTTGCTCTCGGTTGACTGGTCTCCACAATGACGAATCGCCCGCCGGTACTGAGCACTCTCAGTACCTCGGCGATGTGGCGCTGCGCCAGCGGATTCTTGTAGGTCAGGTTGCGGAAGGCAAAAGAAATACCGACGGAGTCAAAGTAGCCATCAGGAAAGGGGAGATTGGCGGCATCACCGTGGGTGAATGAGACCTTCCTCCCGGTTAGCGGTTCCGCTTTTCTGGTGGCAATCTCAAGCATGGGCGGGCTGTAATCAACCCCGACGATTGCCACATCATTCTCCGCTAGGCGGGCTAAATTGATCGCCAGGTCACCGGTACCACAGCACAGGTCAAGCATCTTCTTTGGTCGTGAAGTTAAGCACTCTCTGGCTGCCTCCCGGCGCCACCGCTCATCGAGCCCCCAGGTTATAAGGTGGTTAATCAGGTCGTAGCGCCGTGGCACCGCAGTAAACATATCATAGAGAGGTCTAGTTTGTATCGTCTTGTCGGCATAGCTGGTCATGTTCTTCTCCTGGCACGCCCGGCACATATAGCAAGAGCCGGTCAACCGATATGTTTATCCCCTGGTGAAAATCTGGAATAGTCAAGGACATGATTCTGGCCTAGAAGACCCCGGCCAGAATATAGCCGATGCCCAGCAGCAACTGGGTTAACAGAACCACCAGAACATTATTTGCCATCGCCGGCATCAGCTTTGCCATCTCTTGCGGCTTTAGGGCACCTTGAATCGCCTTTACGGCGAATGGTATCGTGAGCAGGGCTATAAGGGAGAACAGCGGCATTTGCCCGGCGATGACACCACCCACTATCCACAGATAGACGGCTACAGTTACCGCAGAATACACTATGCCCGCTCTTGTTTCTCCCATGGTGATGGGCAGGGTCTTTCTATTGGCTTTCTTATCTGCCTTGACATCGGGGAATTCATTCAGGAGGAGCAGGTTATGTACCAGAAAGCCGGAGGGTATGGCGGCAATGATTGCGGGCAGGGTGTATTCACCGGTCTGAACAAAGTAGGCCCCCAGAACCGGTAGAGTCCCCAGCCCCAGCCCGGGAGACCACTCCGGCCATCTCAGTTTGAGTATGACCGGCGTATAAATGAGAACGCATATCGCGGCTATTATGAGCAGGGGCAGCAGTAGCCAACCGGCAACTATCACAAAGTATAGACCGATGGGTATCGTCAGCAGAAAAGCAACCAGTCCCAGCCAGAAGACCTGTCTCGGCGTGAGCAGTGCCGCCGGGAGGATGCCGCTACCCCCGCTGAAGGGCGTTCTTTTGGTTTCCAGGTCGACCCCGCTCCGGTAGTCAAAATAGTCGTTGAGCACATTGACGCTGATGTGGGCTAGTAGCAACCCAACGAAGGCGAGCAGAGCATGACCGAGATGAAAGAAACCTTGGTACCAGGCGATGCTGGCGCCGAGAAACGCCAGCACCACGGAAAGAAGCAAGAACTGTGGCCTGGTCTCTAAAAACCATATCTTCACCTTCAACTGGCTTACTCCTCTTCCCCATGAGCCGCCGCCACATGCTTCGTCCAGCACTTTGCGTGCACGTAGACCGCACATCTAGCACAATAATAGATGTGGGCTTTCGCCTCTTTGTGACAGACAGGACAATTCATTGGTTGCCTCCTGATAGCTGCTTCAATCTTACTTTGCTGCCTATCTCAGCGTCAACAAAGGCACTGGCATTGCCCCCCCTCAGGGATATTTCCAGGTATCCACTGCTGCCGATGAGAGCGAGCAGTCCTCTCCCGTCGGCATAGGTACGGCTTAGCCCGGAGATGACGTGATTGCCAACCTCGACAGTTAACGGCTCTTTTGTCTGTGGCAGGTCACTGCCCTTAATACTGGTAATCAGATTGCCGAAGTTATCAATATGGAGGATATTCCCTAAAAGTGAGCCGTCCAGTGCCTGATGTGGTTGGGGAAGTGGTAGCATGTTAGCCGAGGTTACCTCCTCCCCAAAGTTTATCGGGGGGAAGCCCAGGGAGAGCAGGGCAGCCACCGGGGCGAAGATGTCACGTCCGTGGAAGGTTGAGCTGACCGGTGACCGCCAGAAGCGCGGCTCGGTGAGGGCCACGGCTTCCAGCTCCGGGCCGAGCTCTACTTGCTCAACTGTGCTGCTGTTCACCTCGGGTCGGCTGGAAAACTGGCGGATGGCATAGCTCACGACGCCGTTATCCGGGGCAACAAAGTCGCCCTGAGGTGTCCTCAGGATAATGGCCCTTCGCTCGGTGCCCACCTCGGGGTCAACCACTACCAGGTGAATTGTTTTCTGGGGGAAGAAGGGGTAGGCTGTGCTCAGCACAAAGGCGGCCTGAAAGACGTTCTGGGGCTTAATGTTATGGCAGATGTCAACCAGCTTTGCCTCAGGGTTGATACCGAGTATCACCCCCTTCATCGCTGCGACGTAGCCGTCAGTCAGGCCAAAATCGGTGGTCAGGGTTATTATCTTATCCATAAAACCTAACCGGTGCCGGTTATAAACCGGAACGGAACGCTATCATAGAGACAATAATGAACAATACGGCCAGGGCGATGGTAAGCTGAAACAAGGTCTTTTCCACCCCGCGCCTCGTGCGATAGACACTATCCGGCTGGCCAAAGATACCACCCAATCCTCCCCCCCGGACTTGCAGTAGAACGGCAAATATCAACGCCAGTGACAGCACTATTTGTACTATATTTAAGTAGGTCTGCATTTCACCCTTCCCCAAGCTTTTTTTTCAATAGTCCGTTTACCAGGTCCGGATTAGCCTGACCTCTGGTTGCCTTCATCACCTGACCAACAAGAAACTTCAGGGCTTGCGTCTTCCCGGCTTTATAGTCAGCTACCGCCTGACTGTTGTTGTTTATCGCCTCAACAACTGCTTTTTCAAGCTCCTCACTATCACTGATCTGGCTAAGTCCCTGCTCCTGAATAATCTCAGACGCCTCCTTCCCGGTTTGGAACATTCCCTCAAACACCAGCTTAGCACTGGTGCCGCTGATACTACCTTCGTGTATCAACTGCACCAGATCAAAGAGCGCGACTGGACTAATTTTACTTTTATTTATTTCAGTATTGGTGGCATTAAGCAAACGACTGAACTCACCAAGTATCCAGTTAGCCACCGGCTTGGCACTCTTTTTTGGTGACCAGCTATGGGGGGCTCTTCTCATACAAGCTTCAAAGTAGTCAGCCGTCAATACGGAGCTGGTAAGCAGGTTGGCATCATACAGGGGCAGGTTATATTCGGCGACAAATCGGTTGCGCCTGGCTTCAGGGAGCTCAGGAAGCTGTGCTCTTATTTCCTCCACCCACTGCCGGCTTAGCGCCAGTGGCGGGAGGTCGGGCTCGGGGAAGTAGCGGTAGTCATGGGCATATTCCTTGCTGCGCTGGGGAACGGTTTTTCCTATGTTTTCCACCCAGCCCCTGGTTTCCTGAGCAAGCCGTTTGTCTTCCTCAGCCAGCTTCCTTTGGCGTTTCGCCTCATACTCCAGCGCCCGGTAGACCGCCCTGAAGCTATTCATGTTCTTGACCTCTACCTTAGCCAGGGGATTGGAGCTGTTCTCGGGGCGGATGCTGATATTAGCGTCACACCGGAAGCTTCCCTCCTCCATATTCCCTGTGGATACCCCGAGGTACTGAAGGATGCTGCGCAGCTTTATCAGATACTGCCGGGCTTCCTCCGGGGAACGCAGGTCGGGCTCACCGACAATCTCCATCAGTGGCACTCCAGAGCGATTAACATCTACCAGACTGTAGGACTCACCGCTGGCATCGGTACGGTGTAATAGCTTGGCGACATCTTCCTCAAGGTGAACACGAGTTATGTCAGCCCTTTTCTTCTTACCGTCAACTTCGATAGTCAGCCAGCCATGGTGACTGAGCGGAGCATCATACTGTGAGATCTGATAGCCTTTCATCAGGTCAGGATAAGGGTAGTTCTTGCGGTCAAACTTGGTATATTCCGCTATCGTGCAGTTCAGAGCGAGGGCTGTCATTATTGTGTATTTCACCGCCTGCTGATTTATTACCGGCAGAACCCCGGGCGCGCCCAGGCACACCGGACAGACATGAGAGTTGGGTGGAGCGTTGGCATAATCAGCGCTACACTGGCAGTACATCTTACTCTTGGTCAGCAGCTGGGCATGAACCTCCAGCCCGATAATCGTCTCGTAATTCATAACTCGCCTACCGCTAGCAGTCAGCCAAATCAAGTATAGCAATATTGGTGCTGGCTGACAAGGAATAAATGTATCAACCTCACCCCCTTTATCCCCCTCTCGAAGGATTAAACACCATGTCATATGCACCAGGCTTAGCGCCTTCCATTTCAAGAGGGATGTTGGCCGACAAATCAAAGTGATAACCACCCCGAGACTTATCAGGACGGATGGTCGCGTATAGGTCGAAAAGCTCAGCGAATCTAGTTCTCACATCATCTGGGGCATGGTCCAGCTCATAGGCTACTACCCCTGTCCAGTATTCGGCCAGCTTCTTGAATTTGGCCATGTCCGGCGGCGCGGGCTCGCCTCTAAAATCCTCCAGTCTGCGCAGCTGTGTATTCAATATACTCTCTTCGGAGCTGATTTGTCTATGTGCCGCTAAGAGTTCTTCCCCGGTTATTAAGCCCTCAGCCTGCTGCCAGGAGTATTGTCGCCTTTTCTGCTGAAGCTGGCTGATTTGTTCCTGCAGGCCTCTTCCAGTCTCATATCCCGGCATACCGTCTGGCATTGCGGAGAACAACGGCCACCGTAGAACGGGTTATCACGGTCCCGGCTGTTGCCCTCACATCTCTCGCCTGCAGTTCCCTTGTTATCCGATTAATGCTGTCCCCACGCAAAGCCCTATCCAGTATTTCATCGACAATAGCTATGAATGAGTTAGGCGTGAACTTCTTGTTGACTAGAGTGTAACCGAGCATCCCGTTGCCAACTCCGGCCGGCAGTTTCCCCTCAGCCGCTGCCCGGAGCCGTCCGGCGTTCATATTGGCGATTGAAATTCCGGTCTGGGTATGGACACCAAAGGCCTGCAGGACGAAGATGACGAATTGTATCGGTTCATCGTCCGGCCGCAGCCACTGGTTCTCGCGGACGAAGCGCAGAGCGAGGCCATTCTTCTTGCAGTCGAGGGCAATCTGCAGGGCGGCGTCAAAGCGGCGGCTCAGTCTATCGCACCTCGAGAAGCTGATGCCATCGCACCGGTTCTCCTTCTTAAGTCTTACCGCTTGGGCCATGACTTCGTTGAATAGGCCCCTTTCTTCCAGATCGATGGTAGCCGGTTCAACGATATCGCGGATGCTCCCCAGTCTATACCCCTGGCTCCGGGCATCAGCGACAAGCTCGCTCTTTTGTATGGACGGATCGTAGCCCTCCGCTATCTCCTCGCTGCTGCTCCTGGTTAGACCGATCATCTCTAGCGTAGTGTGCTGTGATGCTCTTTTGGATGGCCACGTGGCTTTTATCATTGGTATCCCTCCCTCACGTTTTGTTTCTCTTCCCCGAATGCACTCCCGGCAATGTGCTCGCTCTTCATGCTTTTCGACAGCTTTTCCCAGGCTCTTGCGTGACTTTGTCCCGACCGCGGTGCGTACTCACCGCTGGTTGCAGGTGAAATTGGATTTTCTACTGGTTAAACAGGGTTCGCTCCCTATCAGCAGTGCTGTCTTCCTTATATTGATCGTTCAATTCGAAAAGGCCTGGGCCGATACGAGAAAAGTAGTCTCTCTTCGAAGTGTAATGCTTATATGAACGGTGGTTAGGCGTACACGCAATTACCCGGGACATAAAGCTATTCCTCTTAAGCTCGGGATACTTCATCAATGCTTCGTAATATAGATCAGGTGCTGAGAACCGATTAATCCCTTTCTGCTGGACAACCTCCCGAGCTGTGTCTAGGATAATATCGAACATGGTCTGCCCTGACTCAAGGGAGATGCGCCCCCCCAATCTTACTTCAGGTCCGAGAAAGACAGTGGTATCAGCTCTATTCACGGTGATGGTCACCATGTCACCATCTATGCGGACTACACCGGAAACCGGTATGCTAAAAGGGACTTCTCTCACAATTTACCTCCTTGACATCTATTCTACCTTACTGTAATATACTTAATTATTGATGTCAAGTAACCTATAAAATAAGGTAATATACATATGTATTAAAAACAGGCGTTTCACCTGCAATCACCATTTGTGACTCACCATAGCCCGGATTCCCGGGCTATAATCCAGAAATATCACCTTCAGTGGCGTTATACAGTGAGTAATCGGTACCCAGGAGTCATCGTTTTTCCCGTATCGTTTACCACTGTCGTTTACTAGTATCGTTTACACCATGGAAATGTATAAATATTGAAGCTGAATCCTGGGTAATATATAGAAGGGAGAAAAAATGGCCAAAAAGACATATCCACCACCAGCTAAGGTAAAGTATGACAAGACTCACCCGATAATCAGCATTCGGCTCACCCCCGATCTAAAGCAGAAGCTGGGAAACCTCAAAATGATGAGCGACAAGAGTGTGGCCGATGTACTTAAGGAAGCCGTAGGGCTACAGACTCCCTCAACTAAAAATGCCTGTACCAAAGGATATCTGATGGCCCAGATTAAGTATACAGTAACCTACAAGTGCTCCATATGCGGTGAACTCATGGAGATAACGACAGCAGAGGAGAAGAAACACGTTGCTCAGTATATGAAAGAGCACGGATGGGGACATGGCAAATGCGTGGAGTAGTGCCTCAGTGCCAAGCTTTTGTTTGATATCAAACAAGCGATGTTTCGCGATATGGTGTTCCCAAGAAATATCGTCGTTGTCAGGTCTTATACCATCGGTGACCCTGATTGATATCAACAGATAGTAATGCTAAGATGTGTACATGTTCAATGAGCCGACTGAAATAAAAGCTCGAGTATTTGATAATCAGCGAAATGAGAAGAGATGAGAGATTTGCTATGAAGTCTGGGAGGTCATGTTCATGCGGGTAAAAATAATAACGGATAGTACTTCGGATTTATCTCCTGAATTGGCTAAGAAGTTAGGTATTGAAATAGTGCCTGGATATGTTAGATTCGGGAAAGAAGTCTACCGGGACGGTGTGGATATTAACAAATCAGGATTCTATAGGAAGTTAGCCGATTCACCTCTGCATCCCGAGACAAAAGAGGCGGCTCCCAAAGATTTTGCTCAAGTATATTCGATTTGTCAGAGTAAGGCGGATGGTATTGTGAGTATACACATATCTTCGAAGATAAGTAGAATGTATGATTCTGCTCAAAAGGGTAAAAAGATGATCAAAGCAAGATGTGACATTGAGGTTATTGACTCACGCTTTGCATCTATCGGTTTAGGATTAATAGTTCTTAATGCAGCAAGACTTGCCAATGCGGGGGAGAGCATAGCAAATATCATTGCTGAAACCAAAATGGCAATCGGCCGGATAAGCATGCTTGGATTCTTTGACACACTCAAGTATGTAGCTAGAGGTGGGCGCGCAACCAAGCACGTTATGGAGTTGTCCAGCATATTTAGAATAAAACCTTTGCTTACGTTTAGAGACGGCGAGATTGTATCTGAAGGTATAGTAAGGACAAAAGAGCATGGTATCGAAAGACTTTATACGTTTGTAGGAGACGCCCCTGAAGTTCTCGATTTGAGTATCGCATACAGTACGGATCACGACTCTGCCGTAGCATTGAGACAACGATTGGCTTCGGTTTTCCCTGAGGAAAGAGTATACGTAGAACAGATAGGATCAGCACTCGGAGCCCATTGTGGGCCCGATGCCGTCTTCGTAGCAATGAGACGAGCCAAATAGTTACCGGTTTTTGATAGGGTTAGTAGTTGGTGGATCTGTCTTCTACGGCATGGGACTTGCCGCATGAGTTCAGGCAGTTAGGTGATAATAGATTGGCAATGAATAATAGAGTCGTTGTTACTGGAGCGGGTGTCGTAAGTCCACTGGGGCTGGATGCACCCACAACCTGGTTGGGACTTATCGCCGGGAAAACCGATGTAGACTACATCACACTTTTTGACGCTGAAGATTTTGACGTAAAGATTGCCGCGGAGGTCAAGGGTTTTGACCCACTCCAGTATATGGAGCGCAAGAACGCAAGACGTACCGAACGTTTTGCCCAGTTTGCCATCGTTGCCAGCCTCGAGGCGGTGGAAAATGCTCGATTAAAGATTGATAGTTCAAACAGCTACGAGGTGGGGGTAATTATCGGCAGCGGTATGGGAGGGTTAATCACCCTCTCTCAACAATCCAAGGTCTTGTTGAACGAGGGGCCTACTCGCGTGAGTCCCTTCCTCGTCCCCATTATGATTCCCGACATGGCTTCAGGGCAGGTGTCGATTCGCCTCGGTGCCAAGGGGCCTAACTACTGTGTGGCTTCAGCCTGTGCTAGTGGTGCTCACGCCATCGGCGACTCCTTCACCATCATCAAGCAGGGTTGCGCCCAGGCAATGGTCGCCGGCGGAAGCGAGGCGGTTATCACTCCTATTGCTATAGCTGCCTTTGCCAATATGAAGGCCCTCTCCACTAGGAATAACGACCCTAAGAAGGCATCCCGTCCTTTTGATGCCGGGCGTGACGGTTTTGTCATGGGCGAAGGTGCCGCTGTACTGGTTCTAGAAAGCTTGGAGTTCGCTCTCAAACGGGGGGCTCTAATCCTGGCTGAGATAGTAGGCTACGGAGCTACCGCTGATGCCCACCATTTCACCGAACCTGGCGAAAACGGTGAGAGCATTGAGCAAGCAATGCGCCTGGCGCTCCGGCAGGCACACCTCAAGCCCGAAGACATAGACTGCATCAACGCTCATGGGACAAGCACCAGGCTCAACGATGTCACTGAGACCAGGGCCATCAAGTCTCTCTTTGCTGATTATGCTTATAAAGTGCCCATCAATGCTAACAAATCCATGCTGGGGCATCTGATAGGGGCTTCTGGCGCGATAAGCGCTGCGTCAGCGGTGCAGACGATACAACATAGCGTTATTCCACCAACGATTAATCTGCAGAATCGCGACCCGGAGTGCGACCTTGACTATGTGCCTAATGTAGCGCGAGAGAAGAAGGTCAGGACGGTGCTGGTCAACTCCTTCGGGTTTGGTGGGCATAATGCGTCGCTGGTATTTACAGCCTATGATGATTGTGATTAAGGTTGGCAATCCGTTTTGCGTTCGCAGTAGTACATGTCAGAAACCCACCTGAGAAATTGAGACTTATCCGACGAGTAAAACATAAGGGATGCCACTCTTGGAACGAAGCAGACGAGATGTCAAAACATTTTGTTTTACCTGAAAACGAGTTTGCTGAGTTTAAGCAATACTGCAGGGAGAAGGGATTTGATTTGTCTTACTTCAGTAGCGAAATTTCAGGCTCGAGGGAAGAAATCGAACAGCCCCGTCTCCGCCTGCGGGAACGCAGCTTTTAGGGTGAGTTGCCAAATGATTTCTCCGTTATTGGTGACTTCTACTATTACTGTTGTTCCTGTGATTAACGTATTGCCGTTCGGCAGCCTGCTGGCATCTCTGGTACCATGCGGCAACAAGTCTCTTGGCCATCTAAATTGCCAGACAAACACGCTATTGTTCGGGTCAACTTCTAACGGCCTGAATGGGGTTCATGCCTAGGAAGTCATTTTGCTTAATAGAGAGAGTATTTCTCTCAAAGTGTGTGACTTCTCCTTCTTGACAAAAGACCAAAAATAAGCCACGCCAGAGAGATTAAAGCTAGGAAACCAACAACCACCCATATCGAGAAACCAACACCAACCCGGGTTAGTCCTTTTGCGGCGAGGAAGCCCAGTGTGACAAGTATTCCATCGTATACCAGCGAGGCCAGAGCGACTCCGAGAAATACATGGAAATAACGTACCTTGATAAGTCCGGCAGCTACCGATGATAATTGCAGCAACCCTGGAGCAAGTCTTGCCGTCATTACTCCTAGGAAAGCCCGCTTGTTTAGTCTGGCTTCAATCTTAGCTAGGTTACCGGGAATTTGGTGGAAATGCCTTCCCAGCCATCTTATCAAGACATTACCTAGCACCCTAGCTAAGACATATAGCACCGCAGCCCCCAACTGTCTGCCCATGAGAAGTGTCAGTGCAATCAACAATACCTGCCTGGAAAATGGACCCAACTGAAAGCTGGTGGTAAATAACAGTGTCTCCAGCACAAAAGGAACTGGCAAACCGATATCAGTTAAGGCGGCCAGGGCACCCAGCCCCAGTAAGGCAGCCGTATTCCCGTAGTCAATCGCATTTAGGACACTGCTAACTAATACATTAAACCATTCGTTCATAGTAGTGTAGAATTATTGTTTCATATTTAGATAAACTGATATTTCTGTATCTATCGGGAATATTATCCGGCTATTTCCTGCATAATCCAGCTGAGACTTAGGCCAAACCATATACTGTCTGGTCGCAAACCCTGGTGAAGGGCTTTATATCGCAACCTTACTGTTGGCATACCCAAACGCCGGGCTTAATAAACTCGGCAAGAGGCAAAGAGGAATCCCGAATATGCCGATTTTCTCTTTTTATGTGCTCATCCGGGCCGGGCCCGATGTAGACTTTTACGAATTGGCCCGGTTTTCCATACAGCACCGGCTTGGATTACCAATTTCTGTAACCGGACTCCTAGCTCGAACTTTATTCAGAATAGAGTAATTAAGCGGAAAACGCAAGCTCCGAGTATGGCAATCGGCACTTGATGTTCCATTTGCTGATGTAGTCTAATAATCATAACATAAGTAATCGGGGGCGTAATGTAGAAAATAATTAGTACGGCTGGCCTGTTGCCAGTCCCGAATCAGCGCCCCCCCACAGATGTGGTAAGACGTGCAACGTAATGCTAAAATTACTGGGGGCGATCGAATGGCAAGAATACTATTCGGGGTCTCTGGGGACGGTAGAGGTCACAGTTCAAGAAGCAAAGTAGCTGCTGAACATCTGATCAAACAGGGTCATCAGCTATTGCTGGTTTCTTCCGGTGTGGGCTACGAGCATCTAAGCCTCTATTTTCATGTTGAGAAAATACCCTGTTTCCGGATAGCCAATGGAAAGGGAGAGGTAGACATCCCTAGAACAGTAGTAAAGAACCTGGAAAGATTTCTGATTAAAAGCCCCATGCTCCTAAAGGTGTTGAACAAGATAACACGCGAATACAAGCCAGACACAGTGATAAGCGACTTCGAGCCATTTGTCTCTTCACTGGCTGTGTTGGGCGGCATCCCGCTCATCAGTATAGATAACCAGCACGTTATCACTCACTTCAGGCTGGAGTATCCCCGGTCTTGGCTAAAAGAATACAGGATAGCTCGAGCTTTTTGCTCCTGCATCAATAATGCAGCCCATCACTTCTTTATCACCTGCTTCTTCCACCACCTGCTAATCGAAGAACCGAACAGAAATGTCACGATGGTACCACCGATACTACGACAAGAAGTGACCGAGCAAAAGACACAACTTAAGGATCATGTGCTTGTTTATGTTAGAACACCCGAACAGGGTAGAGCAATACTGACCATTATGAAACAGCTTGGAACAACCCATTTCCTAGCATATGGCTTTCAGGAGATAGAATCAAAATCCAGGAACATTGAATTCAGGCAGTTTCAGGATGCTCTTTTCCTGCAAGACCTGGCAGAATCAGAAGCAGTGGTAACCAATGGCGGGCACAGTCTGATCAGTGAAGCACTCTATCTTGGCAAGCCCATCTACTCACTGCCGACTAAAGGGGATTTTGAGCAGATGATTAATGCCTACTACCTTCAGAAAATGGGCTGCGGTCTGTCTGACCTATCCCCATCTGTTGAGGGCATCAGAACCTTTCTAGCACAGATAGATAACTTCAGGAAGAGCATCGCAAAGAGCAGGAATCTATTTGATAGAAATGAGTTGTTTTTGGAGTCGCTCGATAGAAAGATAGAAGAACTTCAACCGCAAGACAAAAGATATAAGAAGAGAACAAAGAGCGGATGAGCTAAAGCTGAGGGCTATGTATAGAGTGTTTATTTAAGTAATGGACAGAAAAATCGATTTTCTATCAAGAGGATAAAATCTGAAGATAGCCTTTCCCGGTGGTCTCCCATAGCAGACCCAGTAGACCACTTTAAAACCGGATTGAAGTCGACCGTTTTACTCAAGAGCTTGAGGAGGCGGTCGTCGGGGATTATCTTTTTTATCTATGTAAAATCGAGTATTTTTAGGCTCTTTTCATCCGTCAGTGGACTCCACTTAAGGTCTACTACTTGATTATACACTATAAGGCAGATTTAATACTCTCAAGTAAATGATGCAGGCAGACCGTCGAATATACTTCATTTCGACTACTTTTACACCTTTGTAACCCGCGATCGCTCGACGATTGAGAGAAATCCACCGAACAGCCGATATTCGTCCATGCGACAGGAGTTGACTAACTTGTCATCGTAGATCGTCATATCAGGGCAGCTATCACACATGTCAGCACGACCGTCAGGCAATAAGTCTGGAGCTTGAATGATGCCAATACTCTGAACGTATAGACTCCCAAAAAGCCGCCACGGATGCCGTATGATATCTACCAACCAGTTACGCCAAGCCTTACGTAGAGTGCCATCGCAGGCGGCTGCCAGGAACACCTTGGGGCCAACTCTGGCACCTGACAGGTAGGCCAAGTAGGTGCCTCTAAAGAAATGATGACCTGTCTGGGATATTTCCATCGTCTTTTTGCCAATCGAACCATATATCTGTTTCTTGGAACCGATCACTGCTCCCATCAGCCACTTGAAAGAAGTGTGCACAATGGTTCCACCCAGATAACCCGAAGCCTCATATCCAGAGCAGTTGTCTTTAATGATCTGATATACGTCGGGCGAGGTGATAAAATCATCATCAAAACGATGCTTGGTGTAACTGAGTCGGCTTAAGTCTACCTCCTGGCCAGTAACGTCGTAAGCAGTGTTGGTCTCTGTAATTCCGGTGCGATAGGTTATAAAGACCAGACCGTGCACCCCGTCAATATTAGCCTGCCCCCAGCGTACCACATCGGGAATCTCATGATAGGTGCTGGGGTAGACAGTGGAGTTAAAGATTACGTACATGCCACCTTCAGCAGCCACCATGTCGGCGTAGTGC
>CAZNSC010000046.1:12477-20692 GCA_964575695.1 uncultured Dehalococcoidales bacterium | reverse complement strand
AACAAATTGCGGGTGTTGTCAACATTTTTCGACTCACGGACGGAAAGAAACACGGACAAAGTAATATAATATGACAGACTGACCATGCAATTCATTGACGCCAACATCTTTATCCGCCATCTCACCCGCGATGACCCTGAGAAAGCCCAGGCCTGCTTTGACCTTTTCCTGCGCGCGGAGCGGAATGAAATCAAGCTGACCACTTCAGAGGCGGTCATCGCCGAAGTCGTCTACGTACTTTCCTCAAAACAGCTTTACAATCTCCCTCGCGAGCAGATCCGGGGGCTGCTTCGTCCCCTTCTGTCGCTTCCGGGGCTTAAGCTGGCCCCCCGCCGGATGTATCTTCGCGCCCTTGATCTTTATGCCACCTACCCGATTGATTTTGAAGAAGCCCTGCTGGTGGCTCAAATGGAGCGACAAAAAGTGACTGAAGTCTATAGCTATGATCGAGACTTGGATCAGGTGGATGGAATCACGCGCCTGGAACCATAAGAGCTGCAAAAGTTGGAATAAAGTACTGCGTGAACACTGCTCGACATTCTTGAAATAGATGAAGTACCGGCGCAATTCTTCCACGGTGATCAGGTCAGAAGACTTGCTGTAATGCTCCGCCAGTTGTTGCGCAGTAGTGATATACATTTCGACAACTTTAGCTGCCGCTCAGACAGCATAGTCATTCAGGTTTCAGTAATTTGCGAATTTGGGGTATAATCCATTCAGTACGAGTGGTGGATAGAGGGAAAGATGAAACCCGGAATTTACTGGTGCGATAACTGTAATCATCCGATTAAGACGAAAGAGCTACACTACTGCCCCGCATGTGGCCACAAACTACGCTATCTAACTACCGACGTTCGTCCGGTCTTTGCTCGCGAGCGGAGAATCTTGCAGTTCTACGGATACGGTCACCTGGTTGATGCCGCAGTGTGGAAGAGCAGTAAAAGTAAGTCCTATTTCATTAGTGGGCAATCTGCCTCCCTGCCCAATGCCGAACAAGTCAAAGCCGATCTTCCAGCCATTGCGAATTACATCAGTGATAGTGACCATTATGACGCGCTTGATGAACAACTGGTCAAGGATTACCGGGAGGCTTTAACGCTTGGATACACTCAGGATTACTTGAATGCCCTTGAAAAAAAAGCGGACAAGTTCGTCAAGAAGGTGGTCAAGCGCTTTCCAGAGTCACGATGGCTCTATATGGTTTCCTTCAGCGGGGGTAAGGACTCTACGGTCGCTTCGGAGGTTGTGCGTCGAGCCCTCAGTCGAGCCGATATTCTTCACGTCTTCGGTGATACCACCCTTGAAGATGAGAACACTTACCACTATGTTCGTGAATTCCGGGAGCAGAATCCACTAATACCCTTCTTCGAAGCGAAGCCCGAACACGATTTCCACCAGATGGTTGAAGACATTGGGCCACCCAGCCGTTCCATACGTTGGTGCTGTACTATTTTCAAGGCTGGGCCGATCAACAACCTGTTACAAACCTTCAGCAACCGTAAAGTCTTGACCTTTTATGGTGTACGCCGGGCCGAATCTGTTAGACGCAGCAAGTACGACCACGTTCAGGGTGATCTCGACGGCAATGGACATGGTCAGGTTATTGCCATAGATAAGGACGACGAATATCACGGAGTTACTGCTGGCGCTAAAATCGGCCAGCAGGTCACAGCCTCACCTATCCTTGATTGGTCAGAGTTCGACGTCTGGCTCTATATCCTAAGCCATAACCTCCTGTTTAATAAATCATACCGCCTGGGTTACTCCCGCGTCGGCTGCTGGCTCTGTCCGCTCAATTCGGAATGGTCCGATATACTGGCAAGCATTTTCTTCCCTGAGGACACTTCAAGGTGGCGTATCCAGTTAATAGATTTTGCCCGCAAAATTGGTAAACCGGATCCGGAAGAATATGTGAATGACCGAGCCTGGACCAGGCGCTTCGGTGGCCAGGGTCTGCCCAATCAGTTCACAGGGTTAGAAGTGCGACCGTGTGGCGATTTGGACAACACGGTCCAAATTGAGGTCGAGCGACCCGTTAGTGCTGAGCTTGAGGAGTTTCTGAAGCCCCTGGGCAAAATCAATCGAAACCAAAGTCGCCCAGAGTTGGGAGAAATCTATTTGGAGGGACGACCCTCTCAGGATTGGTTAGGTATCACTGTCCAGGCAATTGAGGGAGAAACTACGCTACGATTTACGGTTTTAGACCCCAAAGACTTTGAGCAAGCCAAGCACTACTTGCGCTATCAGGCGACAAAATTTCAAACTTGTATTCAGTGCACCGCTTGTTCTGCCGTGTGCCCGCACGGGGCTGTCACCATCAAGCCTGACCAGCGCATCTACGAGATTGACCAGGATGTTTGTACCGGCTGTTTGGAATGTGTCACCCACTTCGGCTCACGAGGTTGCCTCGTAGCCGACGCCCTCCATGCCACACTACCTGCTGAGGAACAGGCCTTCAAGAACACTCCGCATCCCTCGGCAGACTCAGTCCAGGAAGACAAGCCGGCTGAACGTGGCCAACGCATCGAGTTGTTTTTATAGCATTCACAGACACGGAGTCCATCCATGTCATTTGGTGCTCACCAAGGTTTTTATATTCGCGATGGCTGGCTTTACAAAGGGATGTCTGCGATCAGGGGGATACCAGAAGAGAAGATCCCCCCTAATCCTACCATTTTTACCCAGCGGGACTCACCTCAGTTGCTGGGTATTGGACGAAACATGGTACGCGCTTTGCGTTTCTGGATGAAGGCCAGTGGCCTGACCCAGGAGCTTACTAATCGCGGTGGCAGGCGCGAGCACAGATTCACCGAGTTTGGTGAATTAGTTTGGCAGCATGATCGTTACCTGGAGGACACAGGTACCCTCTGGCTTATTCACTATCACCTGGTTTGCCAACCTGACCTGGCGACAACCTGGTATTGGTACTTTAATCACTTTGGGCAGACCAGATTCACTCCTCAACAATTCTTCGAACAATTGAGACAATGGGCTATCACATCAGATGAAAGCCGAGAGAATGTTAGCGATAAAACACTTCAGAGAGAGCTCTCCACTTTCATCAAGACCTATTTTGAGAGTGATCGCAAGGAAAGCCCTGAGAATTTACTGGCTTGCCCGCTGACTGAGCTACATTTGTTAACCCATGAACAGATGGAAAGTTACCGTCTTTTATCTACATCCAGTGAACGGGTTCACCCCTTGATTTTCCTATATGTCTTACTTCAAGAATCTCCCGGTGTGCCAAGAGAGGTATTCCAAATCAACCTGACCCAGGCCCTGCATAAGCCAATGAGTGTTGGGCGGATATTCAACCTGACCACATCGGCCTTGATTGAGCTACTTGGCCAGCTCAAGAGCCAGTACCCCGAACATGGCATTGACTTTGCTCGAACAGGTGGCCTGGACCTTATAAACCTATCTTACGCTGATACCTCACCTGCAAATGTGTTATCTTGCTATTACGAGGAACGCCTGTGAAAGCGCAGATCAAAGTTGATAGTCCGTCACTTTCCACAGTCCGTCAACCTTCTCCTTACTTCCGACGCGCTATTAACCTCAAGTATGATTTGAAGGCTCCTGACTACCTAGCAGGGTATATTCCTACCCCCAATGCAGCTCAGGCCCTATCCACCCTGATGCGAGCAACTCAGCCTACTGCCACTCAGCGTGCAATCGTGTTACATGGTCCGTATGGATCAGGAAAGTCGTTGCTAGGTGCCGTGATAGCCGCCATTTTCTCCAAAGACGAGAACCTGCAAGGTGCTTTGCAGCCGGTCCTGGCTCGTCTTCGCCAAGATTCTCCTGATACTGCCGATCTGGTCGAGAAGCATCTAGCGGATGGGCCTCCTCTACTGCCAATTGTCCTCTACGGCGATGAAGGACCACTGGCGCCGGCCCTGAGTCACGCTTTGACAAAGGGAATGTGGCAATTAAGTCTTGGAGACCACCGCCCGCGGACCCACTATCGAGCTGCCCTGGAGACGATTGAAATGTGGCAGGTTGATTACCCTGACACTTACGCCCATCTAGGCCTTCTCCTAGAAGCCGAGAATTATACCATACCCACATTGAAAGAAGGCCTCACCTATTCTCAGCCTGAGGCTTATTCCCTTTTCCTACGCCTGTACCCCAAGCTAACAGCAGGTGCGACGTTTGATAATCACTACCGACAATCCATTGTTGAGGCATATTCTGAAGCTCTGACCGTGTTAAAGGCAGTAACTCCGTATGAGGGGATTATCATTCTATGGGACGAATTTGGTCGCTATCTGGAAGCCCATGTCGGCGAGGTTTTCGGGCCAGAAATAGCCATTTTGCAAGATCTTGCCGAGTTTTGTAACCAGGAACCTGGTGCTCACCTAACGCTGATTACACACAAAGTGTTGAGCGGTTACGCCTGGGGATTTTCGGACAGCGTTGAAAAGGAATGGGCACGTATTGCTGGACGTTTTCAGGAGATAGATGTCTCAACGCACGACGAGGTGGCGTATCGTCTCATTTCCGAGGCGCTGATCACTGTCAATGAGTCTGACTGGAAGACTTATTTGACCACTTACCAGGTTGCTTTGGCAGAGTTGGCAGGGCAGGTTGAGGAGCATCAGCTCTTCCCATCTCTGGACGCAACTCAAGTCCGTCAAAGGATTGTCGAAGGTGCCTTTCCACTTCATCCTCTTGCGATCTATTGCTTGCCGCGAATCTCTGCGCAAGTCGCTCAAAATGAGCGAACACTGTTTACCTTCATCGCCTCTGATGAATCAGATGGTCTGAGAGCCTATCTCGAAAAAACTAAGTTAGATGAAGCCCCTTCCTGGGCTAGATTGGAGGTGTTGTTCGACTATTTCGCTGAGGCGATGAAGGCAGATACCGCTCCCGGAGGTGTACACCATATATGGGCTTCCGTCGACCATGCTCTCGGCAAGATATCTCAGGACGATAGCTTGGCCAGGCGCCTTATTAAATCACTGGCAATTATGCAAGCCGTCCAAGAGTCCCAAGCTGATCTGCCGACCACGGATCACCTGATGTTTGCGGTGGGTGAAGATCGAGAGGTAGTTAGACAAGCACTTCACTACCTGGCGCGACGCAAAGCAGTGCTGTATGCAAAATCCTCCGATAGCTGGGAGTTGAGCGCCGGCAGCACGGTGGACATTGAGGAGAATATCCGTAGAAAGCTGGAGGATCATCCCCCTTCTCCCTTACAACTACGTCGGTTGTTGGAAGATTACCTGCCAATTAGACCCTACGTAGCTCGCCGCTATAACCAGCGGCGTGGGATGGTGCGCTTCTTCCACAATTGGTATCGTATGCCGCATGAACTACATAGTGATGGTTGGGATTCGGTTCTAAGACAAGAGGACTACGCTGATGGCATAATTGTTCATGTACTTGCTATGGACGCGGATGCGCTGCAGCAGGCACGCGCTGTAGCGACAGAAGTCGCTAATCGAAGAATAGTGTTCGTATTACCCTGTGAACCACTTCGGGTATATGAGCCGCTGCGAGAGCTATTTGCCCTCATTGAACTAAATAGCGACTTGGCCTTTAAATCGCAGGATAGCCGCCTCGAGAAGGAGCTTGCCTTTTACATTGATGATGCTCGGTTGCGTGTGGCAAGAGTCTTGTCTCCGCTCATTGATCCCAGGCAGGAAAAAGCCGAGTGGTACTGGCAAGGCAGAAAGTGGGAACAATACTCTCTGAATAGCAATGGACGAGTGACCAGGTTCCTTTCAGAAATCTGCGAGGCTGCATTCTCCCAGACACCCGTCTTCAATAATGAGAGCTTGAATGTAAGCCATCCAACTAACCAGCAAACCAGAGCGGCGGATAAAGTGATTGATGCTCTGCTTACCAACCCTGTTGACGAAAGCCTGGGACTTAGTGGATATGGTCCCGATTGGCTGATTGTCAGGACGATGCTGATCCAGCCAGGCTTTTTGCGCCAGACAGGAGAAGACGCCCAATGGGAATTGGGTGCACCAACTGATTCTAAGGCATTAAAGGTTTGGGAAGCGATGCAGATGTTTTTTGAGGCAGCCAGAATTGAGGAGCAAGACTTCTCTCAACTGATCGATCAGCTTCAGTGGGAACCCTTTGGTCTCCGCCCAGGAATCTTGCCACTGTTACTGAGCTTAGCGCTACGAACGCATTTGCACGTTGCTACAGTACGTTACAATAGGCGCCCGGTGTTACCCTTGGACGGTACAACTTTCACCCATCTGTGTCAGCATCCCAACCGTTATACCCTGGAACTGGGCCCGGAAACACCACTTCAAGCTGCGGTTTGGGGTTTGTTAGAGAAGCATTTTGGGGAGCGCGTCATGCCGGAAGAACGCAAGCGCCAGCCGCTGCGTTATTTGAGCCTAGGGATGGTACGTTGGCTGAACAGCTTGCCTCGTTTTGCCCAGTCTACGGTAAAGCACGTGTCGGAAGATACCCGCCGTTTCAGACAGCTAATTGCTCAGGCTATGCGAGAACCGGCCCAGGTTCTTTTCGGCGATCTACCTGAACTCTTGCTGGGAGGTGATGAGTCGGCAGCCGAAGGGGGCTGTGTTGATGAGAGTGTAATGGAAGATCGATTGTTTGAAATGATGGGTGAGTTAAACACTGCCTACACAGAGCTGCTTCACGGACTTGACCGTTTTGCCCTGGAGAATTTCGCCCCAGATGCCCATGGGGAGCTGTGGGACGGGCAATCGGCCTTGCGCTATTGGGCCCAAGGGTTGGTGGAGCAGTCAGGACAAGCCCTAAAGGGGTTTCAATTTGGCGATATTGCAGCCCAGAGTCTGGCAACTATAGCTCAAAGTGAGATGGATAACGGGAATTTCTGGGACACGCTCGCCAGAGAGATTGTAGGAACTTCTCCGCGTGATTGGAATGACCAGAGCGAGGCCAGCTTCTACAAGGCATTGCTAACTGCCAAAGAGCGGGTTGAACAGGAATTGAGGATACTGGCCGAGAAGGCTGAAGACGTCGTTGAGGTAACGATACGAATGGGGGCTGGGGATGGAGACAGTCTCAGTTATCGCCTGCGAGAAGCAGGTTTGTCCAAGCAAGGCCAACGCATATTGGAAAATCTCAAATCTACGCTCTCTATCGCCGGTCGGCCACTTTCCCTCGATGAGAAACGGAAGATTGCATTAGAATTCCTGCAACACGTGCTCGGGAAGAAGGACACATAGTCAAGTTTGAAATCTAGTACGGAAAGCATATTGAAAGCGTAGCGAACTGCCTATAGAATATGGGTGAGCCCCCTCTTGACCCATCAAGTGCTGACAACGGAAGGTTTCACAAAGCGGGAAGCGGTTAAATCAGATAATTTACTGCGTGCAACCAATCCCAAACTTCCGGCAAGTCTAGAGCACTCCTTTTATGAAGTTCAAATCAGGCTCAAGACTATTTCCGCTAAACTATAAGACGTTTATGGTTTGAGTGATAAAGGCCATCCTGAGCTGCTAAACCGCTAGATCGGTCTAAATACACTGTAATCGCTCATATTAGGAAGCTGCAGTTCAACGGAAGTTATGCCTGGATCCCATGGTATCTATTGAAACTACCTTGGGCCAGGCCCCTACGCGATGACGCGGACTATGTTATATGAGCGTAGCAAGTCAAAACCGTAACTTAATCTATCTCGACAATGCGGCCACAACCTTTCCCAAACCGGAATGTGTCTACGATTCGGCTGAAGAATTCTACCGCCGATTTGGCGGCAACGCCGGACGGGGAGCTAACCCTCTAGCTCGCAAGTGCGCTGAATTGATAATTGAAACCAGATCTCTTGTGGCCGACTGGTTAGGAATCTCATCCCCAGAACGAGTTATATTCACCTCCTCGGCTACCTTTGCCCTCAACTTGGCAATTTTAGGTGCCCGGCTGCGCGATGGTGATGTTGTCTATATTACCCCATTTGAACATAACTCGGTGCTACGCCCATTGGAGCACTTACGGCAAACTCTTGGCATCGAGGTGCGACAGATCCCCTTCCATCCTCAAACATTTACTTATCAACTAGACCGGCTGGAAGCCATGTTTCGAGTTGATCCCCCAGCAATGGTTTGCGTAACCCAAGCCAGCAATGTTTGCGGAGTCATGCCCCCAGTCAAGGGGATTCTCGGCCTGTCTCGCAAAGTAGTTGGAAAACATTGTGTCAACATTGTTGATGGAGCACAGGCCGCAGGGTTATACCCCCTCAATCTCGACCAGGGTTTGGTTG
>CAZNSC010000046.1:0-12467 GCA_964575695.1 uncultured Dehalococcoidales bacterium | reverse complement strand
TCTCCAGTCACAAATCGCTATACGGACCTTACGGTGTTGCGGGTTTGGTCTTAGCTACAGAGTGGCGCCCTGCGCCATTGCTATTTGGCGGCACCGGCACCAACTCTGAAAGTCTTGAAATGCCCGATGCCCTGCCCTCGACTTATGAAGCAGGCAGTCAAAACATTCACGCTATTGCCGGACTACGAGCAGCATTGGGCTGGCTACAAGAAACCGGACGTGAGACTATTGTAAGTCACACTCGCAATATGGCACTCCAATTGCGTGATGCTCTGAATGAGATGTCTGGCATTACTCTATACGTGCCTGACAATGATGAACTCTGGACTGGCATCTTGTCCTTTACCATTGATGGCATTCGTCCACAAGCCATCGAAAGTATGCTAGGTGCTAAGAGGATCGCCGTCAGGGCAGGCCTACATTGCGCACCCGTGACTCATCATTGGCTGGGGACAATAAACTGTGGGGGAACGATAAGAGTAAGCCCGAGCTTTTTTAATCCACCAGAGGATGTAGACATGCTCGTTGATGCCTTGCGCAGCATTAAACAAATAGTATAACTTCTGGTCCCTAGCATGAGCCACAAGCTTGAACCAGGTTCCGAAAACGCGAAACAGAGCGGGGCGAGTGATAAGTTACTCTACTCAATCGTGATTCTAGATGGTGGACAGAGGCTCTCCTTACTTGATTCTATAGAAGCTCTTCCCTTATCCGCTCGTGCTCGTAATGCACTAATGCGAGGCGGCATAAAAACAGTTGACGCTTTGCTAGGCGCTTCTGAATTCGAAATTAGAAATATCAAAAATGTCGGTCAGAAGACTTCGGGCGAAATCCAAGCCGTCAAAGAAAGACTTCAATTCTCGTCTGACCAACGTGTGTTAACAGAGCAGAGTGTAGCGACTTCCAGAGAGGAAAGAGCCCCTATCCAAGCCACGGCAGAAGCGCAATCACGGACTGCCCCCCTCGATAGAGATCATTTGCTAGTGGTCGAACTTCGACAAACAAATCAAGATCTCTCCGTAGTCATTGGAGATGACTCTGTAACGAAACAACTAAACGGCGCTGGTATTTATACTACAGGCGATCTCTTACGGACTCGATTGCATCAGTGCGTAAAGTTAGAGGGGATTTCAATCGAGTCCTGGAAAGAAATACTAAAGAACTTTAAACTCAGAGGCGCCATTCGGTGTCAGCGTCTATCTATTCAGGGATCACCACCCTATGAAGTAAGACAGCTTGGACTAAGCATACGAACAGCAAATCGATTGCTCAATGTTGGTATAACGGACCTCCAACAGATAGTGAGGCTAACTTTTGCGGATGTTCTCTCTGTAAGTCAATTCGGTCCTTATGCTTTAGGTGAGCTTCTCGCTGCCCTGAGAGATAAGCTGGACGGAATCAATATTGAACCATGTGTGGAAGAAGACAAACTGATGGGGTTTAAGAGTGTTCTTCAAAACTCGATCATCGATAAGCTGACGGCTTTTGAAGTCAAAGAGCCTGAGGACTTGGGTCAATATACATTTGAAGATTTGATTCTTAAAGCTAAGCTAACTTACGGCGAAGCGCAACAGGTCAGCAGTGGGCTATCTGCTACTGGAATTTCGCTCTCAACTCGTTGGGCTAGACAGCCATTAGTTAGCCAAAGTGACTATCAGTACCTGAAGCGAATGCAGATCCCCCTTGATCAGATCAACATATCTCGTCTTGCGCTGCCAGCCTCCCTTGAGGAAGGGCTAAGATCCCTAGGAATCGCAACAGTTGACATTGCCGCTTGTCAAAGCAAAACGGCGTTGAATGTGGCTCTTGGCGCTCACGCTAAAGAACATATAGACATACTTGGTAAGAATTTGAAGGAGTATTTCGCATGGCTACCCACCCAAAGTAGTTGGGATGATGAAATAGCCAATCAGGGGATTAGTCCTTTGTATCTCACCCGGTTCAAAGAGACAACGTTGGAGAGAATCGTCGAGAATCTCCTCAGTCAACTACCAAATGAGAAACATCGAAGAGTGATGAGGCTAAGATTTGGCCTTGATGGGGGCGGCCGAAGAACCTTGCAGGAGGTTGGAGATCGCATTGGCCTTACCAGAGAACGAATACGCCAAATGGAACAAAAGGCAACTGGCAAGCTGAAGCGAGGCACAGCAGATAATTTGATTCGCGCTCTTTTTATCTCAATTGAGGATGAGATGAAAGCGCGTGGCGGATTAATGACAGTTGCGCAGATTGGTGAATACATCGAGGATTTGATGGACATTGGCGAGGTAGATATTGATGGGGCAGTCTCACTGTTGCTCTCATTAAAGCCTGCCCACTTTGTCGAGATGAAAAAGAACAAAAGGTGGAGATTGAAGGATGTTTCACGACACTATGTCGTGTCGGTTAGTCACCAGTTAGAGAAAACCTTGCAGACAGTTTATGCTCCCTTGCCTCAACCGGATCTTATAGAACGCCTTACTCAAACAGAGTGGTATGCACAATGCCAAGATAAAGAAGAATTAACTACGAAATTCATCGAGGCTTGTCTTTCGACAGACGACCGTTTCGAGACGACCGAAGATAATGAGTGGGGACTCGCACGGTGGAGGAAACGACGTAAAAATGAGATGATTATGGCATTGCGCAAGCTAGCCAAGCCTTCTCACTTTACTGAGATTGCCAAAATCACCAATGAGATGTTGCCGCCCTCGCAACGTACTTCAGCCAGAAACATTCTTTCGCAAATGCGCCATAATCCTCACCTGTTTGTCTGGGTTAATCGCGGCACGTACGGCCTGGTCGAATGGGGATTAAAGCGAAACAGGTTCTACGTTGACATCGCCGAAGAACTATTAGAACGGCGCAGGGTGCCCCTGACATTTGAAGAGATCTTTCATGTCATCAACGCGGAGCGTGAGGCATCCCCTGATAGTATCAAGTTCATGTTGAGCACAAACCCTCGTTTCCGTCCGTACCCTGACAATAAATTCGGTCTGGTCAGTTGGTTAGAAGAACCGGATGAAGGAGAAGAGGATGACATAGATGACCCCTTCCTGGAAGACCTCAAGAAAAGATTGTTTGATGACTTTTAAGTGTTGGTGGCGGCTAATGAACACTGGCCGACACGGGAGTTTTCAATGGCGATAGGCCTTTCAAAAACCTTCCCCATGGATTTGGACCTGATTTCCAGACTGCTGCAATTCTATCGCGAACGACCGGGTGTGAAACCCGACCAAGTCGGTCAAGCCGTTGGCTTAAACAGACCCAAAATAGATGGGTTAAACAAACTAATGGGATATCTGGGATTGCAGCAAAGGCGTCGGTTAACGCCTCTTGGAAAGTTGGTTCTGGAGAACGATAAGTATCTACAAGATTTGGGAACCCTATGTATCTTTCACTACTCGTTGTGTTCCAACAACGACGCCGAAGTCTGGTATTTTGCCAGCAATCAGTTTGTTCCCTATCACAGGCAATTTACCCGCGATGAATTCGTCCAGGCTATTGATGAGGAAGGTATCGGGCGCGGCAATACCCGCTTGAGAGCGGACCTAAGCCTGTTTTTGAATGCCTACACTACTGAAGAGTATCATGCCTTACAAAGTCTGGAATACTTGACCAGGCTAGAGGGCAGGGATGACCAATACCAAGTGACGGCCATCGAAAAGGTCCCGGCGTTGATTTTGGGTTTTGCGTTGTACGACCGGCGAGCAGCAGGAGTGCAAACGCAAACGATTTCGATCAAAAATCTACTGATCCTAGATGGGCAGGTTGGCAAGATATTCTTACTTCGACGAGAACCGTTATTAGAGAAGCTGAAGCAATTGGAAGCGAGAGGAGTGCTAGGCATCACCCAAGTCGCTGACCTTGATAATATCACCTTCACCCAAGTGGGTGAGCCTTTATCTTTGTTAGCAGAGTATTACCGAGAGCTATCATGAACAAACGCAAGCAAGCCGAGACATTATCGCGATTTATCGATCTTGCTGAGAACCTGAAGCTTCAAAGATATCGGCTGGCAATCGCCTGCGGCGAAATCTCTTCAGGTAAATCTAAAATCGCCCAAGCTGTCAGCGAACGACTCCCGGCTTGTTACATTAACCTCGCCGCCGATTTGATGCCACGAACAACCATGCCCGATTTCTCTCCCACTTTGGGAGCTTATGGGCCAGATAACCTTACGGAATGGATACTGCATGAGGCCAACCAAGTGGAAGTGCATTTTCTGATAATTGATCAAATCGAACCACTGTTGGCTACCTTTGGCCGGGCACAAGCGGTACAGTTTTTTCAGATGGTTAGCCAGACCGAGCCACGAAAACCGGTTGTCCTGGTAACGTATCTGAAAAAACAGATAGAAGAAGCGGCATTCCCGATCGAGAGAATACTGCACCTATGAGCGTACTCCGGAGAGGGCCATGATGTCTCAAACGCAAATCCGTGACTTGGTGTCCATTTCGTCAGCCGATCTTACCGAAGTCAATATAAAGCGCGACTTTGACAATGCACATAAAACGGAATGCTATGTGCCCAATGAGGCGAGTCGGCGGACGATGGCAGCAATACTCCCCGGCTTGATGCCAACTTCTACTAAGAGGGTACATCTCTTCACCGGAACGTATGGCAGCGGAAAATCTCACTTTGGGCTGGTTCTCGCTGCTCTGTTGCGCAAGCGACCAGAAGCCAACGTCGTACTAGACAAAGTGCGCGAAAAGGATGAGAGGATCTCTCAGCTTGTCCAACGGCAGCTAGATGCTAGTAAGAAATATCTCATCGTTGTTCCCGACACTTACCTTTATTCGACTGGCTTTAATCGTGCCTTGTTGGTAGCTTTACATCAGGCCCTGGAACAAGAAGGCATTGATTTCCGTCCCAAGTCCCACTATGAGGCGGCGATAAACGTCATCGAGCGATGGCAGCAAGAAGGTTCTAAAGACCCTCAAGATAATCCTTTTGAAAAACTGCGTAAAGCGCTTGTTGCTCACAGGATGACGCCCGAAATATTGAAGGGCAAATTGAGCGAATGTTCGGATGGCGCCTATGATGTCTTCCGAAAAGTCTATGGAACCGTGACCTATGGTGCAGTTTTTCAGCCTGATGCCAGCGCTGACCCTACCTTGCTTTACGCGCAGACTATCGAATATCTGCGCGGCACGGGGGAATGGGAAGGTGTTTGGGTGATTTGCGACGAACTTGGACCGTTTTTAACCAAATTAGCTCAAGACCCTAAAAGTTTCGAGAGCCTGAGCATCCAGGAATTTGCCGAATACTGCAAGCGTAGTGGCGAAAATCAGTGTCATTTTGTGATCATTGCGCATCAAACGCTGGCCGAGTATGCATCAGGGTTTCGTAGCCAGAAGGAGTGGGAGAAGATATCAGGGCGGTTTATTGGGAATGAGCATTCTTTGGAAAACGTTGCCGCCCGTCACGAAAACGTAGAAATGATAAGCACTATCATCGTTCGCCGGGTAGACACTGACCGTCAAAGAAATGCCTGGCAAGAGATGAGTAAACACCCAGATCTGTCATTGTTGATAGATGATTTGCAAAACGCTGGCCTCTACAGTGACCAGGAGCAAGATTGGCTCCAGAACACGCTGACGGTTGGTTGCTTTCCACTCCACCCCTTTGCGACTTACTGCTTACCTTGGTTGGCCCAGAGGGTTGGACAGCGTGAACGCACCCTTTTTACTTTCTTCAACGACCCTAGCGAGAGTGGATTGAAGCACTTTGTAGATAACGAGCCGCTGTTAAACCAAGATAAACGGCTGAGTCTTTTTATGTCTAACAGACTCATTGCTTATTTTGGGCCTGCCGCGGAAAGCAAAACACAGTATAAGCAAGTTATGCGAGCCAGGCAGGAGACCCTTTCACTAGTAGGTGAAAGCCCTCTAGCTCAAGGCCTCATCAACACGTTAGCCGTTTTTGAAATTGTAGGCCCAGAAAACCTCCAGCCGACAGAAGAAAATCTGATAGCAGCTCTGCATTTGCCGTCTTCGGATGAGGCCGAAGTCAGAAAGCTATTGATTGAACTATCAGAGAAAAAAATCATCCGACGGCGCGTTAGTGGTTTCTTTGAGTTGCGACGACGTAGGGGAGAGTTCGATCTACAGGAAGCCATTCGGGAAGAAAAAGAAGAACTCCGCTCTACATTCAATTCTCTGGACACTTTGACAGATATGGAGATCACTAAAGCCAAACTATCTTCTATCCGGGCCAGTGCTTATGAAAAGAGGCATTTTGTCACACGCGCTGCTGTTAGGGAGCTGGCAATTCCTAGAAGCTTGTCCAACCCCAAAGGGTTTTTTGACAGGATTGAGGGCTGGTACGAACCTGACCGTAAGAGATATGAGGGAGATGCCCTGATCCTGTACATCGTGGCGGAAGACTCTGAGGAGATAGAGCAAGCCAAAAGATACGCGGCGATGGAAGCGTGTCAGCATCCGCAATTTGTCATTGCCATTCCTAAAGAGCCTGTGCCGTTGACTGAAATCCTGCTCGATATCGCAGCCGCCAAACGGGTTAAAGAAAGAATTTTTACTGAGCCTAATAGAGACGAGGCTGATGTTGAAGAGCTAGAGCAGATGATCGAAGACGAGCAAGACATTGTGGACAAGAGATTGGACAGCTTGCTACAAGCAGATAAGCTGGTGTGGTATTGTAATGGTGATTCAACGGCCAGCATGGAAAAAGGTGGAGAGGAAGAGTACCTCTCAAATCTACTAGAAACCCGCTTTTCCAAAACCCCGGCTGTGAAAGATGCCGTTATTTCCAATATCTTGAAAGGAAGGGATAGTAAAAAAAGTGATCGCCATGCCGTAATGACGAGATTGCTGGAGTATAGGGGCTATCTGGAAATTCAGAAAAGAGGAGGGGGTGCCCAAGTCAGCATCTTCCGCAAATGTTTGAAAGACACAGAGGTGTTGGAGAAAAAAGATGACAGAGGGTCACACGAAGCATTTGAGGTTCGTGATGAGTTGCCTGATGGGGCTGAGCTAAAAGAGGTCTGGCGGTCGCTTCGTGAAGAACTGATGCAGGAACGGGTCAAATTGGGAGATGTTGTCCGCAAATTGCTGCGTCCACCTTATGGCTTAAGCCATCAGCTAATTGAGGTTTTGCTTGCTGCTTTCTTTAGAAACCGACTTGATGAGTTTGTCATTTTTGGTAACTATCAGAAACGAGATCCTAACAAGCTTGAAAAAATAAACCTAGACGCACCAATTATCACCTCAATCGTTGCCAATCCCGATGATTATGTTTTGGCTTATTATGAAGTTCGCCCTACCGAAAGAGACTACGTTAATCGCATCATCGAATCAGTTGCCCAAGGTGAAGAAAAAGCTGGAGAAATGGGGATTTGGGAGCGTGGACGTGACGCGCTTCTCAGTTGGTTCACCGCTTTGCCTCCCATTACTACCAGCGCCAAGTCATATCAAGGTGAAAACACGAGCGAACTGGTTGATCTGCTGGATAATTCACCTGCCCTGCAGGACGCCAAAGAGCTATTCCGCAGCCGCCTGCCTGCTGCTTTAGGTCTAACTTTGACATCTCCTCCAGTTCCCGCCGAAGATGAGGTAGAAGAGCTGGTCAGTAGATTTGAGAAATGCTGCGTTGAGTTGGTGAACCATGCGGAGACCCAGGCGCGGATTCTGATTCAAGAGTTAGTGACAAGGTTCGAGGCCGAAGGAAGCACCCGCGACGACTTAGCGATGGCCACCAGGAGTTGGTATAATTCCAAGCTGTCCGAGAGCCAACGGCTACACACCTTTGGCGGTGATACGGGGCATCTGAAAAAGGCCATCGAAGCCGAAGGACCCATTGATCAGCGAATGCTAAAAGACCTACCTGATGCAATGGGACTCGGCGCTTATACAAGCTGGACAGAGACGACGATCTCTGATTTGTTCCTGACCAAAATTGAACTGACTAAAAAGGAGATTGAGTCTTGGCAACCTCAATCTCCTCCTCCAGGTAGGGAGAGAGGCGATGGTGCCGCAGCACCCGGTCCTGTCAAAACGGCCAAAGTGCACATCAGAGCGGTGCTGACCAATCTGGGACTGTCAGAGGACCTACAAAGGCAGGTCTTGAGAGAATTGTTGGATGAATTGGAACAATGATCAAAATCCACACAGGTGTCTTGCCAACTGAGCAACTGGATGATGAGAGCTTGGTAGTAAGGGAACCGGCACATTATCCGATCATCCGGCGGCACATTCACGAGGCACTAGCTCAGGAAGAGGAGCTGGAGGTCTTTGTCGTGACTCGTGTCTGCGATGGCTGGTTTTGGGATCTATTTGACTACTACAGTGATGTCATCCACATCAACGATGCCCCAACCGAACGTCTCAAACGTAAACTGTCTATCAATGCCTTGCCTACGGATCTGGCAACGGAGCCAGAGCTGATTATTGAGTTAGGGCTTTTTGATCTACCTGACCCAACTGATTACGTAAGCGATGTGTGGAAATGGATCATCTGGCACAAACTGGGCGAGGTGTGGACCACAGAGAAACCCTCGCAAGAACACTTCTCACAATTGGTTAGCTGGTACATTGAAAATACCATAGACCCAACTCTCTCGCCAAGGGCGGAGTATATTGCTCAAGCCTGGATAGATGCAGCCTCGGGCAAATTGCGCAGTGCCTATGCCCACTTTTTTGAGGACCCTCGTAAAAATGCCTATGTTTTGATTACTTGGCGGGCGCTTGTATCCTATGATCGCGGACTCAGGGAACAATGGCTGGCAGCTGAAGGATGGTACTCTCGGAAATTAGAGGACCTGGCGGAGTTGATCGAGATGCCCACCCAATTGCCGCAACCCATTCGCAGCAAATTGAATTCCAGGGTCCAGACATACTGGAACACTCAACTAAAGGGACGCTTCGATGATTGAGGAACATGAGGAGCAACTGCTAGAGGCATTTCGATCCTTCACGAAATTAGAGCGCACTTTGCGTCAAATGACAGGCGAAGCCCTCAGCACACGTTTTGGCACGCAATGGAACAGACAAATCCCTGAGTCTATAAGGGAACGCATCGGAGAGAGAATCCAGGACGCCTCTGAAAGCGATCTTGGGCCTGAGCGTGAAAAGAATCTGCTAGCTTTTGCCGATTTCAGCGAGCTAGTGTCCATTGTTCAATACTTTTGGGATGAGATATTTCATACCTGGTTTTCCGATAAACAAATCGCCTTTGGGCTTTTTGAACAAGTGCGCAGCTATCGCAACGCATTGATGCACAGCGTCCTACTACCAAAGCAGTGTCCTACGTTTATTGGTTTGTGCCAAGAATTTATCAGGCAATTAGAAGCCGTTTCAAGAGAAACCGACGTCGCCTCGTTAGAAAAACCAGCACCCGTCGCTGAACACATTACGAGGGTTCAGACACCAGCCACTGAAGACCAAAAAGCCTTTCACCAAAAAATTTCAACCGTTCTGGGCGAAATGACGGGCCTGTTCGAGGGCGAGCGCGACGCTCTGCTTGAGTGTATGCAACGCAACTTGGGCTTATGTACGCCGGTTCTTCTGGAACAAGTCCGCCATAAATTCATCAATTTGTCCCAAACCGACGCCAGGATAGATGCCCTGACAAGCCAATTGCCTCCTGAAAAGCCCAGGCAGCCTGATCCGAAATGGAAGTTGAACGTGGCCAGGTGGCTAAAATGGGCAGCCGATTCTTACTTGCCATACCGTTATTGGATGATGAAGAATGGTCAGGTTGACGATGAGATTGAAGCAATGAATCACGCCTATGAGACCTGGTTGTACAACTCGTACACAAAGTTGTTAAGAAAGTTCCCCGAAAGATTTGTCTATGGTTCTCACTTACATATCGGCAGGTTACTTAGAGAGAACAAAATCGTCCTGTGGGTATTGGTAGACAGCCTCCCATTTTTCTGCCGTCCCCTGCTGGTGAAGCAGCTTCACGAGCGTGGTTTCAAAGTCAGAGAGATGATTAGGCAAATTGCTATGCTCCCCAGTGAAACATTCGCTTCCCGCAAGTCTGCGCTGGCGGGTCGTCTTCCTAATCAAATTCCAGAGAAAGTATCGGAGACAGAGGCCCTTCTAGAAGCCTGGCAAAGCCGTACTGATAAGCGGGTTGTTGTCTTGGAGAATCCTCAAGACCTCGAGAATATTCATCAGTATCAGGCCGAACTGTTCATCTATGTTTATACCCGGCTTGATAGTCTCTGGCATACGCCCGCTTCCAAAGATTTTGAGCGAGAGGCAGAAATCGAAGTAGCGCTGGCGAGAATGGCAGCGAGGCTATCCACTGCTATGACTCAGCTAGAGCAAAGAGATCCAGCATTGTTGGTTATTTCAACGGACCACGGCTCAATTTACCTGCATCATCAAAGCGAAAAACTACCCGTGCCTCTCTCAGCGACGAAAGACGCCGTTTATGAGCAACATCGTCGGTTCATCAGCACTTCACGGTCCGACGCCCTCAACGATGTTGAATGGTTCTATTTGGACAAAGGTGAATTTCACTTGCATCGCAACTATGCTGTGGCACGCGGCTGGCGCTACATAGACAGTCGGCCTCGGGGATTCACCCACGGCGGGCTAACACCGGAAGAAACCATCGTGCCAATGCTCGTCTGCGAACTAGGGGAGAGCGAGTTTGAGCGCCTTCAACCGATTTACGAGCAAGCCACTGATCCTTTGCGTCCTGGCAGGCCCGGGAAACTGGCAATACGTGTCCGCAATCCGTATCGGATGCCCATAGAGAGTTTGGAGATTTCTCTTTCCGATTATGGCCTGACTTTCCCACTTACCAATGTTGAGCCACAGATGGAGGCAGTAACAGAAGCCATTGATTTCCAACTTCCTGCCAAAATGAAAGTAGATCAAGATACCGTTTTCGTCAATCTCACTGTTCGATTCGTCGCTGGTGGAGAGCTGCGCTCGCATCCGGCGAAACTGAGGATCAAGGTCCGCCAACTGTTCAAGACGGATCTCGACGATGATTTTGGAGCAATGTTCTCATGACAAGCGACACCAATGGACGAAGTACCCTTGAAGACAAGGCTAAGAATATCTTTGGCGAAGTTTGTATTGATAAGGGCCTGTTTCTTGACTCAGGAATGCTAAGCCGGAGCATACCAACTTTTGTAGCTGAATGGATCCTGGACCGATTCTGCCCTGATGACGACCTGACCGAGGATGTCCAGGATAATATCCAACAATTCATTCGAAGCCACTTACCACGCAAGGATCAAAAAGAAGAGATCAAGCACCACTTGGCTCAAGGAGAGACATTAACGATACTCGATCACTTCAGTGTGTTTGTTGATTTAAAGACCAATACGCGCAGAGTTAGCATTCCTTGTATTGATGAGAAGGGATTTATTGATAGTTATCTATTGGAACAATATCCTAATTTGCTTGGCGGAGGGATTTGGGGAGCGGGTAAACTAGTATACTATCCACCTGATCCAGATGCCCCTACCTCAGTTGGTCAGGTGTGGCTCAAAGAGTTCAAACCGATGCAAGTTGCCAGGTTGGACCTTGATTACTACTGTGAGACAAGATCTGAATTCACTCTCTTTGAATGGCGAGAGTTGCTTGTGAACGCGATGAGCTCAAACCCAAAGGCTTATACACCCCGACAACAACACTTCTTGCTAACTCGCCTTTTGCCTATGGTGCAAAGAAGGGTAAATCTTATCGAACTTGCTCCAAAAGGCACAGGCAAGTCCTTCATCTTTCAGAATCTGTCCCGCCACGTGAGGGTAGTGAGCGGTGGTAAAGTGACTGCACCGGTACTATTCTATAACTTGGCCTCTCAAACGCCAGGCTTGTTGACTCAATATGATGTTGTTGTCTTTGACGAAGCTCAGACTATTTCATTCGACAAACCAGGAGAAGTGGTTGGAATCCTCAAAGATTACCTGGAGTCGGGGCGTTATACACGAGGTAACAAGATGGCCACGGCTGACGCGGGATTTGTGTTGCTTGGCAATATCCCTATAGACTCCCGAGGAAAGCCTAGCGAACCTGTCTTGTTTTACAATCTTCCCGGTTTCCTCCAGGAGACAGCCTTCATCGACCGTTTGCATGGCATTCTGCCTGGATGGGAATTACCGCGTTTCACGGCTGATATGCCAGCCAGGGGTATTGGCTTCAAAGCTGATTTCTTCGGGGAGGTGCTCCACGCCTTGCGTGAAAGACCCGGTTATGATGAGTATGTTGCTGCTCACTTAAAACTTCACGGCACCGACGACATGCGCGACAAGAAAGCAATTCAGCGATTGGCGGCTGGCTACCTCAAGCTGCTTTTCCCAGATCTCAAGGCGTCGCCTGAGGAATTTAAGAAGTACTGTATTGACCCAAGCGTTGAACTGCGCCAGGCAATTCGAGACCAACTAAGTAAGCTAGACCCTGAGTACAGTGTGGTGAAAATAAGGGGGGAAGCTGTGTGAGTCATAGCTTTCAGCCGATCTCCCATATGAATGGTGTTGCCTGCCGCCGAGAAAGCAGCAGGGT
>CAZNSC010000045.1:0-20878 GCA_964575695.1 uncultured Dehalococcoidales bacterium | reverse complement strand
GATCAACTCCTCGTTGACTATTGTTTTATCTGTAAATACACGTCCCCCGAGCCGGGTGCGGGTGTGGGGGGTGAGGAGAAGAACTGGGAGTCATACAGCAGCCAGTGGGTTCAGGAAAACACCTTCAGCGGCGGCGCCAACCATGTGTACATGAGGGGTGAGGGCTTCCCCGGTGGCACGACAAAGGTGGGCTACTACGACGGGGGTGGCAACCTGAGAGAGACCGACAACTACACCAGCTGGGGCGGGGGCACGCTGGATTGGAGCGAATGCTACTTTCCCAGCTACGAGGAGGTGGCGTCAGAGGGGTGGTGGCATGCCGTAGTTCTCCGGCAGGCAGATGACCTCCCCGACAACTGTGATGACGCTGTCGCTGACCCGGACTATATCACCGATGATGACTTCTATGTTTACTCATCTGCCATCCCTGAGTTCCCCGCGGCGGTCACTGCCATCGTGGTTGCCGGGCTCTGCTTTGGCATTTACTGCGGGATGAGGAAGGGGGGGCTGGCGTATGTCAAGGCTTAAAATCATCTACATCCTCGCGCTGGTTATCCTGGGGGTGCTCATTGCCTTTACTGTGTTCCGGCCCATGGTGGTGGGTGGGGAATACATTGAGGTGCAGCGGGCACAGCTCCTGGAGAGGGAAGACCAGTGGATTATCGAACTTCATATCTTCAACCACGAGGCACAGGACGCGAGCTACACTATCAACGTCCTCGTCGATGAGGAGCTGTGCACTGAAAGCATCCGGCTAAGACCGGGAGAGCTTTTCAAATATATTCATCATATTTACCGGGATAGAGAGAGGGAGGTCTCTGTTGCCGTCTATAAGGCGGGCGAAGCCACCCCCCTTGAAGAGGCAACCTATTATTTGAAGTAAAGGACCATGGAGAGAACGCGGGCACGGGCAACCGAGGAACAGCCCGGTCGAGCGCATGAAGGGATAACAGCGAGCCGCTGACAAGCGGTGTCTAAGTGTAAACGGCTATCACCACCGCCTCTTTGGGATTATGGTCGTCAAAGAATACGACAGCTATCTTCCTGCCCAGGGCCATCTCGGCGGCCGGCAGGTTGCGGGCGACGGCAATGTCTTCCAGGTAGACCTTATAGCTGCCGGCAAGCTGGATGGTAGCCGTATAGTCGCCGGAATTGAAGCTTTTCAGCACTGCTTTCCTCAGACGCATCTCCCTTCATACCTCCTCTTTCATACTGCTCCCAGCGATACATTGTGTTCATATTCGCCGCGGCGAGGATTATAGACCAGGGTTAGCCCGATCACCCGCCTCTTTTCGGCATCGAGCCCCGCCTGGATATCGGTTATGTCGATAACATCGTAGAGCTGCTGACCGCAATTGACCGGGATGCGGATCATGCCACCGGCGGATTCTATCTCCGATTCCCTGAGGTACGCCTGCCCCCGCTCCTGAGCCTTGGTGACAGTGTCTAGGTTCCTGTCTTCAAGCTGCCTCAGCCGGTCATAAGACCTGCCGATTTCATCCCAGGCAAAGGAGTCAGCAACTATCGGCGCCTCACTTACCGGGTCGTAGCCCTCCACCTGAACCCGGTTAAGTTGCCAGGAGCCCACCCGGTACCTGCCCTCAGATATGGGATGGGCGGAGCCATAGGAGTAAGTCGAGTCATCCGTGCTTAGCGGATTTGCAATATACGCTTTGTTGCCTTCAACAAACAGCAAATCAGGGACGAATGACAGCAGTCTGGTAAGAACTGTCTCCCCCTGGTTATTGGGGTGGATGGTGAAATCGGGATAGAAGCTGGTTATCACCGATGACTGAGATTTGACCTCAAGCCTTAAGCCCGCTCTGGCCAGCACAAAGGCGAGAATGTCTTTAACAGATGACTCATCTGTTTCCTTGTTCCAGCGGAACTGGTGCCGGGCTCTCCAGCTTTCAACCAAGCTCCAGGCACCGGCGGCATGGAGAACCAGGCTGGCTTTGCCCCTACGGCTGGTGTGTTCCCGGGCATCAATAGAATAGGCTGGCCCTGAGCTTGCTTCATTGCCGGTGGTGGTGCGATAGCCGGGGCTGAACTGTAGCTGGCGGCCAATATCCAGAACCGACAGGTCTCCTTGCCCCGGTGAGGCATACCGCCCATCATCATTCCTGAGCTCAACAACTAGTTTACCGCCACTAGGCGAGATTTCCTCTCGTAGCGACAGCACATCAGGGGTTAAATCGAGGCTCTCTTGGGTTATCTTGGCCCGCCACACCCCGCAGGGGGTGGATAGCCAGCAGTAGTCGCCGTGATGGGCAATGGCCATGCCATAGTCGCTTGCCAGATTAAAGGGCACCGGCTCACGCCACAGGTTATCAATAAAACTGGCATCCAACACTGAATGCGACCAGAAAGGGCGGTTGTAGCCTTCGGTGCCGGTGAACTTCTCCACGAAGAAGCAGCGATAGACATCCGGCTTGTCCATAAACGCCCGGTGATATTCAAAGCTGCCGTCAGAGGGGGCTGAGGCAAACTCCTTTAGCGCTGACCAGGTGCCGGAGGCAACCTCGCCGCCATCACCATAGACCAGACTCCACAGCTTGAAGTTACCGTTGGCATCCTTGCCGGTGACAAAAAGGTTCCAGTCGCCACTGTAAACGCCGGCTATCCCTGACAGGTCACCCGTTGACTTGTCCCAGGCAACCTCATCGCCCCAGCTACCGCTTAGGCGCTTCATTACATAGAGGGTGGCCTGGTCGGCAAAGAACAGGGCGATGTCCCCGTTGGGCTTATAGGCGGCAGCGATGCCGTTTATCGCCGTGGTCGGGGTGTAGCCCAGGAGCTGGGGGCTCCCCCAGTTGACCCCGCAGTCGGTGCTCTCCAGCTGGTAAATCTTGCGGTCGCTTTTAATCCAGAATATAGACACCTCCGCTCCGAGAGAGCAGCAAGCGACGATAACAGCATTATACTGGCTAGTATAAACCCACTGGCTGAAGTCAGATTCCGGGTCGGGGTCAGCCACCCGCTGCCGGTAGAGCTTCCTGCCGTCAGCCGGCGGTGTTATCCTGACCCTGATTAGCGAGCCATCGCCGGGCATGGTGAGCGCGTGAAAGTAATCGTCCTCAGAGCCGGTGTATAGTCTTTCCCAGTCCAGCCGAACCACCCCGGCGATGGTGTTTCTGGCTTCTACCTTGACGTAGGGAGTATGAGAGGACGCCTCCTGGGCGGCAAGTAATGTTGAGCTAAGTTGCCTCATTCATTTCTCCTTAAACCTGGCGACAGCTCTCTCGCCGAAGTACTCGATGATGACCACGGAGATTAACCCGGCCAGCAACGCCGGGACTTCGACCTCGGTCATAACGCAGACGCCGTAGACGATGAATCCCCAGATGATGATAAACGGCCTGACTATGCTCTTTATAAACTCTATCCAGTCTTTCAACCTCACCCCCTTGGTCTTCTTTAGTAAATCCTATCCCCCTTTATCCCCCTTCCCCTTGATAAGGGGAAGGGGGAGGGATGGTCTTCGAAGGGGCGAAGCCCCTTCGAGCTTCCTGGAGATACGACTTATTTGAATAGCGGCTTTGCCCTTCTTTGACTCTCATTCATCATTTCGGAGTACAGAGGAGGGCTTTTTGTCTACACGAGTGCTGCCAGTGTATCCGGTAACGGCTTTTCTGCCTTACGGTAGTGGCCAGCCAGGTGCTTGGCTGCACTTAGTATCTCTTCAGGGCTGGCGTCTACCCTCTGTCCACGGTAACCACCCGGGGAGAGGGCAGCCACCGCCGCCGGCATCTGAGCCCAGTCAACTGTCTTTTCGATGTCAAGCCTATTGCGGAGAGCTCTAAAGATACTCCTTTTGTGGTGAGGAAGCTTCCAGGTATCGGCATCTTCGGGGTTGCCAACGATGGCGAACGCCTCTCTGGGCAGGCCGTCCTTAGTTTTGTGTAGTCCCTTTTTCACAGTCATATCCACCTTGCCTCCTTAATCTCCCTCTCCTTTAGTGAGGGGCTTTACCCATCTCAAGACACCCGGTTAATTACGGTCCGTAGTCGGTGGACTTGGATACCGATGGGTGATATGGCCTGTAGAGTGAGCGAGCCCGGACCCGGTTTCTTCTCCCCAGCCGCTTGAGCTCGCTCTTGAAAAAACTCAGCTTTTCTCTGCCCCAGGTGAGGAAGTCCTCAGGGGTCGTCGTGCCACCAACATTGACCCGGTTAATGGCGTAGGCTGCCCACTCAACGGCGGCATAGCCACCGGCGCCAGTGGCGATTAAGTCCTCGAACTGCTGGGGGATAGTCGAGGTTGCGGCATCGAGGGTGTGGAGCTTGCCATAGTAGATATAGGCATTAGAGCCGTCAGGCACCTCATCACCCAGCAGGGTCAAGGCATCCCCCCACACTGCAAACCTCTGGTATCTCTTGGGGAACTCGTCCACCGGGTACTCAACCGCTTCCACCGTGACCCGGCTGGTTATGGTGGATATATCAATCTCCCTCGAGCCTGAAGTGGTGGCCTTGGTAGCCTTCTGTTCATAGGGGATGGCCTCAGAGAAGTCCTTGACGGCGTGAGCAATGTGCCTGTCCAGCTCGTCATTCGTCCACCGGTAGTTATTGGCGTCCTCGTCGTGGAGGTCACGCCGGACTATGGTTCTCATATCAGTTAGATTCATACCTACCTCACCCCCTTGCCCCCTCTCCTCAAAAGGGGAGGGGGAAGTGTTTTAATGAGGGGGTTCGCCCTCATACTCCCCCTTTATTTTGGTGGCAATTTTCTGATCTCTACTCTCTCCAGCTTCTCACAGGGTAAGCCTTCATCGTGGCGGCAAATCTCAAAATCGCAGAAAGCAATTTCCTCGTTGTCCTCACCCTCGTTGATGCTGGTAGCCTTACCACTTAGCCCTCTGGCATAGACCATCAATGCCTGGGCATCGGTTTCGCTGTCAAAGCTCAAGTCAAGTCTCACTCTGTATTTCATCTCTACCACACTCCAAATCAGCTAGGATCGTCATTGCTCACCTCACGAGGTGGCGTACTTCACCCTGACGCAGCTTGCGTTCTTTATCTTGGCCCTGCCCTGGTTAGCCTCGTTGCACTGGATTATCAGTCTTACCTCAAAAGGCAGAGAGTCAAGATTGGCCGCCGTTTTGAAGCGGCCACTGCGTGTCTCCTCAACGTAGGTGGTGCCGATATCGGTCTTGGTAACGGCGCTGTGAAGGTCGACCCAGGTTCCACCCTTGTTCCTTGCCTGCCATTTATAGGTAAGGTCGGCCGTGGCTGAGGAGATTGCCCGGAAGGCGGCGGTCAAGCCAAATTCGACCTCGATCAGCTCCCCCAAGGCTGGCGGCTTGATGGTGATGCTTTCCACCTCAACATCGACGTCTGCCATGGTGGTGTCCTGCTCGTCAGACCACTGGATGCCGTTTGAAGTCAGATCGCCCTTGGCGAACGGATATTCAGTGTGCTCCACTACTGCCAGTGCCATAATCTACCTCCTTCTTAGGGGAGAGGGGTTCAAAGCCCCTCTCCCGAGTTTTGTCTTAGTCTTGGACGCCGATGAGGGCCGCTGCCTTGATGGAGCTAAAAAGAGCCAGAGAGACGTACCATTTGATCCTGACCCGGCTGGCATCCTTTGTTTCCAGTGAGCCGATGGGTTCCACTTGGAGATGACCGGCGCTGGTCAAGCCACACAGCGCCCCGGTGCCTATCTGAAAGACGTAGATTGTGGAGCAGGTGCCGCCGGTGGTTGCCGTCTCGACACCCCCGCTGAGGACGTGGGTATCCAGTATCCAGTCATTGACGCCAATCGGAATACCATCCCAGAACTGGACGAAGTTACCCCACTTATCCCGGTCGGTCTCCATCATACCGCCGGCAGCTCGGACAAGGGCGTTAATCTTACGCCTGGAGCGGCGGCTCATAAGCAGCAGGTCGGGTTTGCCCCCCTTTACCGCGTCAATGAGTTCGTCCAGCTTAGCCAGGGTCAGGGTGGCTCCGGTATCCCCCATAGCTATTACCTGGTCGCTGGCGGTGCCGGTATCAATCAGCTTCATCAGACCGTCAAACTGTTTGGGGCTGGCCGTGGCATCACCATAGATAAAGGTCTCCTCAAACTTATCGCGGAGTGCCTTTGCCTTGAGCTCAACCACCGCCGCCTCCAGGTCCTGGATATCGCTTCGGGTGGTCTTGAGGAAGTTATCGACGTCGGCATCGCCGCCCATAATCTTCAGGTTGGCTGTTTTCTGCTCGAAGGTCGGCGTGGACTCGGCCCAGGTATCGCCAACATCGTAGAAGTCAATGGCGGGCAGGGTCTTTTCCTGGTTATAGGTCAGTCCGTTACCGGCAATCTCAACGAACGAGAGCTGCTGGAGGACGGGCGAGTCCTTAACGATAGTCTCCACCACGCCTTGAAGCAGCATATCGTTTGATAGTTTGGATGCTTCAGCTACTGTTAGCGCCATTTACCTTTTACCTCCTATTCCGTATTCAATCTTTTCTCGGGGGGATAGAGCCGACAGGTCGAGGGGTGCCCGCGGCGGTGCCCCGGCGGGAATCCTGACCATTTTTATTTCTGTCTCAAGTTCTCCCCTTACCTTAGTGATAAGCTCCCTAGCCGATTTCAAGGAGTTATCGATAGCCTCAATAGTGTCTCCGGTTATCAGTTCCGGGGGCACGACCGGATTTGACTCGACTATCTGAGCCTTGTAGCTCGATATCGCCTGGTGCAGTGCAGAGCTTGCCTCAGCCAGTTTTTGCTCTGACTCAAGGCGGGACTGCTTCAGGGTAGCCAGCTCGCTTTCCAGATTGGCCGCCGTCTGCTCGAGCTCGGTAATGCGGGTATTAGCCAGGCTCAGTTCCTCGCCCTTGTCCATCACCAGCTTCTCCAGCTCAGCAACCCTGCTTGGCGCTAGCTCCTCCGCGCCAGGGTTCTCATTTGGCTCGTTATTATCGACCAATTCTCAGCCTCCTCTAGATAGATTCTCCAGCAGGTGTTCATCTTCTGGTGGGCACCCCCGGGACAGCTGGCAGGTCGGGGTGCAGAACCTCCTGCTGACTATTCCTCAACGCCTCCAGTCTCCGCGGCTGAAGCCCTCCCTCTATCTGTCCTCGTTGACCGGGCGTTAAGCTCTTTGTTCATTCTTAGGATTGCCTCCCGCTCCTCAAGCCACTGCCTGAATTCATACTCCGGGTCTTTAACCCCGATCTCGTCCATGGCCCGCCTCCGGGAGTGGATGCCGGTCTGAACCAGTATTTGCTCATTGGAAACCAGTCGGGCTAGGTCCTCGGGGAGCACCGGAGCCCACACCACGCGAAGGTGGTTATTGCCAAAGTGCTCGCCCTGGTATTTCTCGATGAGCTTCAATATGAGCTCGTTTCTCTGGTTATAGGCTGCGGAGCGGATAATTCTCTTTCTCCTCACCTTCTGCAGCAGCGGCTGAAGCTCAATCTCCAGGGCTATCCCGGATAGGTCTCTCTCGGTGCCGCCAAAGGCAGCCCGGGGGGACTCTGATATGTCGTGCAGTGTCCGGTACAGCAGGTTTATATAGTCTATGTGCAGCCGGACGCCGCCACCCTGGAGCAGGTCAAGCAGGTAGGCCTTGGCGTCCTCGGGTATGTTCCACACTGCCCCGGGTCTCACAGCGATATCCTCTGACTCTTCGACATTCTCCAGTACAGCTATGGGGTTCCCCGAGAGTTCGAGGATTCTTGATAGCTGGCTCATTGCCCGGTTAAGCTCCCGCTGTGACTGTATAATCTGGTGCAAGTCAGATATGCCCCAGAATTTCTTTGGCTCTCTGAGGTTGGGATAGATGACAAAGGGGATGAAACCGTAGGGATTGGGCTTCTGTTCAAGCAAGGCGTTATCCAGGTAGAGCTCAAAATCGGTATCCGTCCACAGCTCAACAATGACGGCCGTCTTGCCCTTGGGTCTTACCTGGTACAGCAGCTCGGTTTCCTCGGCAGAGAGGCTGTACCTGGAAGCCACTCTCCATACCCTTGAGGTATCATCTCCCAGCCACCAGGCATAAGTGCCTTGAATATCGGGGGCGGTGACCCTGACCCTCCTGGCTTCAGCATCCCAGGTAACCTTGTAGCCGGCATCACCGAGGATGGCGCAGTCTATTTCGGTATCGTAGTCAAGCTGCTCTAGGTTATTCTGCTCGTACACCTGGTATAAGGCCTGCTCCGCTCGCCGGGCCTTCTGCTTGGCTTCCTCCGTATCTTCTAACGGATCAACGGCGAAGGTAATGCCCGACATAAGATAAGAGGTAACCTTATCGATGAACACTTTGGCATAATTGAAGGTTAATCGCTTCTCTCCTCTCGGGGCTCTGCCTTCCCAGTGCTGGCCGTTATAGAAGTCAAGGAACTCCTTATAGCTCCGCAAACGGTCGAGGTCGCGGCGAACCAGCTGCATTGGTGTTGAGACTTCATTCATTTCTCGGTAGTCCTCCGTTATTCAAGGTCTTCTTCAGTGCCCGCTGGACAGTCCGCTGGCTAATCCCAAACTCCAGCGCCAGCTCCTTTACCCCCTTGCCCTCAGTAGCGAACAACCTGACTATTTCCCTGTCCCGGGCTCTCTTCAACCAGTGCTGTCTGCCTCGCGGCTGGTCGTAGATACATTTAGGAAGCGGGCAGCGAAGGCAGGAACCGGCCAGCTCGCAACCTTCATCCTGGTAGCGGCAGTACTCCGGCGGTAAATCCAGCTCAATATCACTCATCTCCATGACCTGTCCCTCAGAAAAGAACTACAGTGCCAGACTAGCACATATGTTCTAATATAGTCAACAGCATTTTGTCGCATTTTAATAATTGAGTTATAAACTTCGTTGATAGCCGTTATCTTGTCGTCCGGGGAGGCCCTTTGGTGGAGTCGAGAAATAAAGAGAAGAGAAGTAAAAAGTAGTTCTGTGGGGTGCTAACTGGGAGCAACTTTCTTCGTTATAATAATTAGGTGCGAAGATTGTATGGGGTCCGCTATCCCCCGCCAAATCTTAACAAGATTTTAATATTCACATGGTACTATTATTTATGGGCGATGGGGCGAAACAGGAACTTAATAATCGAGGTGCTGTCACCGCCTGTTAGAGATGAAGGGACAGGCCTACGGGTGCCAGGCCAAGTGCGGGTGTGATGGGAAGCTGCGGAGAAAAGGTCTGGTGAAACACCTCAGGAGGGTGGCTTGACAAAAGTTGGTGTTGATGTTATTATTGCTTTGATAAAGTAATACCAGTTAGCGTGATGGCACCTTTTGATGACTATTTTAATGTGATAGAGGTAAGCCGCCGCCTTAAGATCCATCCTGAGACGGTAAAGCGGCTGTGCCGACAGGGGGACTTACCAGCGATAAAGATTCATAACACTTGGCTGATTACCAAGGACACTCTTGATAACTTTGCCGGAACCTATATCCCCAAGAGGGGTGCCCGAAAGAGACTTCTTTAAGAGGGGGGAATTATGGAAGGGTTAGCGCATTAGCGATAAAGAGTCTTCTTCATAAAGGACGGAAATAAATGGAGGAGGTCATAGATGAAGAGTTTTAGCAAGTTGCTGCGCATTGGGGCGGTTGTCACCATTCTGTCCCTGCTGGTAGCAGTCCTGCCGGCGCCCGCACTGGCGGCAGAGGATGTCGAGCTGGACCCGGAGAGCGGGGAAATCGGCGACAGGATTGATGTCACCGGCGATGGTTTCCATGAAACCACTACCACAACTGAATACTATGTTTATATCTTCTTCTCCCCGCAGGAAGCCGATGAGGGCGACGACATTAGTGACCTTGATACCTATCACAGGGTGAAGTCAACATCCACTGATGATAATGGTGAAATCGATACCTATTTCACCGTGCCCAGCCGGCTCACCACGGGCCCGGATGATGAGGATGTGCACGGCGGCGACTACTATGTCTATACATCCTATGACAATGGTGGTGATGACATACAGACCGTGAACGAGTTCACCGTCATTGCCGCTGAGATTGCGCTCAGCCCCACCAAGGGCACGGTAGGTACCGAGGTTGACATTGACGGTAAGGACTTTAATGGCCGGGAATACATCACGGTAGAGTACGATGGTGAGGAGATAGACATCGACAGCGGTGACGGCGAGACCGACAGCAGTGGGGCTTTTATCTCCACCATTCTCATCCCTGAGAGCACGGCAGGCAAACACACTATCACGGTAACTGATGAGACTGGCTCTGAGAACGAAGCCGAGTTTACCGTGGAACCGGAGATGACCGTTGACCCGACCAAAGCCGCGCCTAGCGATAAAGTGGCCGTTGAAGGTACTGGCTTTGGTGACGAGGTTGAGGTTAGCATCGAGCTTGATGGTGACGAGGTGGCGACAGGCGGGACCGATAGTTACGGCAGTTTCAAGGTTACCCTTACGGTGCCGTCAAAGAGTCCCGGCACCTATAATTTAGAGGCGAGGGATGAGGACAGGAACAGAGATACGGCAAACTTCACCATAGCCGCTGGTATCGACCTCAGCCTGACCTCAGGTAACGTGGGTAGCAAGGTTACCATTAACGGTGCCGGCTTCAGGCCCAATTCCACAGTGACTATCACCTACGCTCCGGAGCCGGATCCGGTGGCCACCCCGGTGGCTGATGCCAATGGCAAGTTCTCGGCTACCTTTACCGTACCCAGGAGCAAAGGCGGGGCGCACGTGATAACGGCCACTGACGGTTCCAGCACGATAACCGCCACCTTCACCATGGAGTCACAGGCGCCACCAATACCTAAGCCGGAGCTGCCACTTGACGGCGTTAAGGCAAAGTCACCAGTTCACTTTGACTGGGGTGATGTTACCGACCCCAGCGGGGTAACCTATACCCTCCAGATAGGAAATGAGGACTTCTCTGAGATAGTGCTGGAGAAGACGGGCATTACCGATTCGGAATACACTCTTACCAAAGAGGAGAAGCTCAAGTCAACCAAGCAGGATGCCCCCTACTACTGGCGGGTGAGGGCGGTAGATGGCGCCAGCAATGCCAGCAATTGGACAACCCCGGGGACGTTCTATGTTGGCTTTACCTTCGACCTGAGCGGATGGGTTCTATATGTCTTGATGGCGATTGCCGGGATTGTGCTACTCCTCATCGGTTACTTGGCGGGCAGGAGGACCTCCTACTTTTAAGATATTTGGCGGTGACCTTGCCCCCTTTGTCCCCCCTCTCCTCCCTATTAAGGAGAGGGGGAAATTGTTTTCAAAAGAGGGGCTATCGCTCCTCTTAAACACCCCGACAAAGGAGAGTCAAAGAGAGGCGAAGCCTCTCTTATATAACAATCCCCCTCCCTTCATAAGGGAGGGGGATTAAGGGGGAGGGATTGGTACTCTCTCCCTAGACACTTTGTACGCTTCCCTTCGCCCCTCGCGGCGAATACTGGTCGGCGGCTTCAACCAGCAGTGCCAGGCTCATCAGGAAGTCATCATGCCCCTGGGCGGGGTCAACATAGAAATTCATCGTCTTATTTTGCCGATAAAGGCTCCGCGCCCGCTCCATCTCGAGCCAGAACTCTTGGTACTCGGTTGACCCGTCTCCGGCATACATCTTTAACCTGCCCGAGTTTATCGCCGCCAGCAGGTTAAAGCCTAGCTGTGACTTTGACTGGGTGGTGAAGGTGAACCCGGATACCCTTGAGCCCAGCGCCGCCCGGAGGAAGGAACTCACTGGCTGCCCAACTCCGGTGGCGTCAACCGCTACCTTGCGGCAGTGCCAGACCACCTTGAGAATATCAACCAGTTGTGCATAGAGTTCGCTATGCTTCCTGCCTGTCCACCAGTAGTGCTCTACAATCCTGACCCGGGGCTGTTTTTGAAGCTCATCACGGGTGGAAAAGTCCAGCTCGCCGATAGTGACCACAGTCGAATCCTGCCGTGGCCTGGCGGCTCTCAGGTGGTCTCCCTCGGCTTCAGCCTCTCCGGCAAGGTCAATACCGGCGACATAAAGTCTGCCTTCCTCAACCCGGTGCTTTCGGGGGTGCGTGCCGCTCAGTTGAGCCCGTTGCTGCGGGCTCAGGTAACCCCCGCCACTGTGGGTTGGCAGCAGGCAATACTGGGTTAAGAACAGGGGGTGGTTCTCACCGAGGCGCTCCCGCTCCGCCTCAACATAAGCCAGGTAGTCGGGGTTATACTTGGCTACCTCCTGCCAGTCGTAGCGGAAGTGGCGCTTGACGCCGTCCTTTCTCTCCAGCTCCAGGTTCGTCTGCTTTACCTCCTCAAGCAGGGTGGAATCGTCCCAGGTGGTGCCGTAGTGGACGGTGGTCACATTGGTAGTTGCCCCCATCGGCTTGAACTCCTTGGTGTATTTGTCCTTACTGACATCCTGGGATTCGTCTATTTCCAGCAGGATGTGGGCGGTATTACCGACCACATTGGCTGACTCATCGGCGGAGAGAAATATCGCCCGGGCATTCCCCAGCCTGATGATGTAGCCCAGTTCGGCGCTCCAGATGCCGCCAAAGCCGGCATCATTCAGCCTGTCCTTGAGCCGCGTCATTGAGATAACTGTCTGCGGCTTGAAGGTCGGTGAGCACTTTATCATGTTCTGCGGTTCCGTCATGTACAGGGTTAGCAGTAGCAGCTCAAGCTGCGCTGACAGCTCATTCTTACCCCCCTGTCGGGCAATTTCGACCGAGAAGGTGACCCCCTTCCTGCCGAAAACGCTGTCAAGGATGGCTAGAGCCACCTCCCGCTGATAAGGGCGCAGCCTATTTATTGATGGTGGCTCCGATGCCGATGCCGAGGGGGAGGGCGACATCTCTGAGGACATTACCTATCGCCTCCTTCAGTCCCTTCTTCTGTTCCTTGGTGATGTTATATCTCGTTCTGACCAGTCTTTCCAGGGTATTGGTGGCGCGCATGATAAGCCTGATATTCTCCGGGTCATGCTCAAGGATGGACTTTATCTTGACCCGGAGCAGGGCGATCTCATCATCAATGCCGTCAACACCAGCCGCTAGCTCAAGGTGCTCCGCCTCATCGAGTACCTTGGAGTAGAAGCCGTGCTTCCTAGCGTTTTGGTTGCCTCTTGGGGCGCCCCTTTTTCTCTTTGCTTCTGCTGACATGTGGTCGGTCTCCATTACTCAAGACGCGGGCGGTGGCTAGGACTAGGGTATGGGCTGCCAGGTCCCACCTCTCGGTTTCTACGGCTAATCTGAGTAGCCTCATGTCTTCCCCCCGTGCGTTTCTCTAATATATTAGCACATATGTTCTATATAGGCTACAAGGTCTTGTCACTTTTTGTGGGTGCTTACAGTAGGTGAGGTTATGGAGTCCTCTCAAAATTGATATTGTGGTATGAGCCGTTATACAATAGCCTCAGGTCGCATTTTGGGGGGCTTGGACGTGAGTATTGCCCGGCAACTCTACCAGCTGCAGGAGATAGACCTTGAGCTTGAAGCCAACGAGCAGGCTCTGGCACGGATACTTGGTCAGCTTGGAGACAGCCCGGCGGTGCTCACGGCCCGGCAGGAGTTCACCCGGGAGGGCCAGCGCCTTGAGGAACTGAGGCGGCAGCAGCTTTCTGCGGAGTGGGAGATAGATGACCTTACGACCAAACTGGCGGCACTGGAAGAGAAGCTATACAGCGGTCGGGTGGCCAATCCCAAGGAGCTAGCCAACCTCCAGCACGAGGCTGACGGCTTAAAAAGCCGACGAAGCCGGATGGAGGATAAGGCGCTGGAGATTATGGAGCAGGTTTCGCAGGTGGAGACGAGGCTGGCGGCTCTGGGTAGCGACCTCGAAGGGCTGGAGGCGGAGTGGCAGAGCGAGCAGCAGCGGCTGTTAGCTGAGGCGGAGCGGCACAAAGCGATAACTGCTGACCTCAAGCAAAGACGGCAGCTAGCGGTAGCCGGCATTGATTCCGCTGTGGTCAGCCTCTATGACGAGGTCAGGGGACAGAAAGGCCGGGCTGTAGCCAGGGTTGACGGGGGAACCTGCCGTGGCTGTGGCATAACTCTATCTACTGCCCAGTTGCAGCAGGCAAGGGGTGACCGTCTGGTGCGCTGCAGTAACTGTGGGCGCATCCTGTTTTTTGCCTAGGCGTGCGAGAGAGGGTGATGAAAGCAGAACGGGTGACGATCAGTGCCGATGGTGCCTCGCGGGGCAACCCGGGCCCGGCTGGTATCGGTGCCGTAATCAGGGATGAGCAGGGCGGGGTTATTGCCCAGATATCGCAGCCCATTGGTATCGCCACCAATAACCAGGCTGAATACCGGGCGGTTATAGCTGCCCTCAAAGAAGCCCTAAGGTCAGGTGCCAGAAAGGCTGACATAAGACTAGATTCGGAGTTGATTGTGAGGCAGATTAGCGGTCGTTACCGGGTAAAGAATGCCGGGCTCAAGTCCCTGTTTCAGGAGGTTAAACGGTTAACCGGGCGGCTGGAGGTGTTCACAATCACTCATGTACCGCGCAGCCAGAATGTTGAGGCTGACCGCCTGGCAAATCGGGCACTGCGCTCGCCCTGATGGCATGACCGGGGTGGATGACGGCCAGGCCTGTCGTGGCATCACTCCGGTGGCGGGACATACTCAGCGCCAAACCTTTGAACCGTCTCCTCACGAATCACGTCTACCGGGACGTCTTCATAGTGACCGTATTGCATCAGGTATTCAATGTGCAACTTCCCGTCTTTATTATAGCGGTGAAAGGTGGCGTCGTTTTTACCATCAAAGTCTACGGGAATGAGGCGGTTCTCCTGGCACATTCTTAAATCAAAGGCAGGGGTAGCCTTGACCCATCTTCCCTCGATATGCAGCTCGGCGAAGCCGTGCCACGAAAACACATTGGTTCCCAGCCACTTTATCATTTTCTCCGGAAGCAGGTGATTTCTGATTTTGGCGAATCCGAGACGGGCCGGGACCCCTGTGGCTCGGGCTAAGGCAACGAGGAGCACCGCCTTTTGAACGCAGTACCCCTCTCCCCGGGACAGGGTGTTACTCGCCCGAAAGTGCTCAGGAAGGTATTTGGGTAGGTAGGGGTTGTATTTGATCTCGTCCCGGACAAAGTAGAACAGGGCCTTGACCTTCTCTACTGTATCTTCCTGCCCCTGGGTCAAGCCCTGGGCTTTCTCTCTTATTGAGCTGTGAGCACAGTCAATAACAGGTGTGGATTGCAGGTACTTATGCATTATTTTCTTTACCTCCAGAGCCTCCAAACATATTATCCTCTTCGGGGCATGGTTTCAAGTCTTTTCTACCGTGTCGTTGACCGCGGCACTATCCAACCGGCGGCTCGTAAGAACCCTGAGGCTCCCTATCGCAGCCTCCTGTTGAGTTTGTCTTTACAAGTCATGTAAAGAAGTTATACAATTCTATTGGATTTGGTTGTCAGCAGTGAAATCCTTCCAGGGAGCCTGCCTCGCCATCACCACGAAACTGTGACATGAAAGATAAAGACGACGATGCATATTGATGAGGTCGCCGAGGGAATCTATCGGCTACGAGCACAGATACCCGGGGCGTCTACTCCCTTCTCGGCCTACTTTATCAAGGAGACCCGGGGTGTCCTGATCGAGCCGGGACCGTCTGCCCTCGTGCCCGCTATTCAGGCCGCCATCAGTCACCTGGGACTGAGCGACCTGGAGTATATCATCCCCACCCATATCCACCTGGATCACGGTGGTGCGGCAGGGGAACTGTGTCAGCTTTTTCCGGAGGCTAAGGTAGTCGTTAACCAGCAGGGGGCGCGACACATCATTGAACCTTCGCAACTGATCCGGGGCACCAGGTTGGCCTTCGGTGATGACTTTGAGACCATTTATGGCGCCATTCTTCCCGTCCCCGAGTCCCAGGTGAAGATTGTCCAGGACGGAGAGAGGCTGTTGGTGGGCAGTCGGGAACTGGAGATCATCCATACCCCCGGACACGCTTCCCACCATATCGCCATCTTCGACACCAAGGTCAGAGGGTTGTTTTGCGGTGAGGCCCTGGGCTTGGTTTACAATACGGGCTCTCTGCCGCTGCCGGCGGCGGCACCGCCAAGCCTTGACCTCGATGCCTACCTTAGCGACATGGAGCGACTGAGACAATTGAAGCCACGTCTCCTTTTCTACTCCCACGACGGCATCGGTAATGACCCGGACAAGCTGATTTCTGTTGTTGTTGAAAGCACAAAGATGATTGCTGATGCCGTGCTTCGTGCTTTGCGTGCGGAGAAGACAGATGAAGCGGTGGTTCGCCATGTTAGGGAGTATGTCTTGAGCCACTACGGTGTAAAGCTGGAGGGGCATGACCTGACGATGAATGTCCGCGGCTTCGCCACTTACTTCAAAAAGAAGGGGTTGGTGTGAGGCGTACTCAATGGGGATGGGCGGGACAACGCAAAGCACGGCAGTGAAAGCGGCCTGGCCGATGAAAGCCACCATTCTGACTATCTTTGGATTGAGGGACAATGATTGAAGAAGTTTTGACCAACATATACAGAATTGAAGTTCCGGTACCGCAAAACCCGTTGCGGGCGGTCAACTGCTACCTGGTGAAAGCCCCCGGGCAGTTCTTGCTTATTGACTCCGGGATGAATCGGCAGGAGTGTCTGGACGAGCTACAGTCCAGTTTGAGAAAACTTGGCGTGGACTTGAATAAGACAGACTTTTTTATTACCCACTGGCACGCCGACCATTCAGGCATGGTGGCGACCCTTGCCACTGACACTTCGTCAATCTACTTCAATGAGCCCGAAGCCTCTGGTGTGACCCCCCCCATACGCAATATCAACCTGCGGGAAAACGAGGCCCTGGCGAGGCTGAGCGACTTTCCCGAGGACGAAGTGGAAAAGGCGACAAGTGCCCACCCGGCTTACCGGTACGGCCTTAAGGGCGACATCGCCTTCTCTATCTTGCAGGATGGTGACACCCTAACCATCGGGGATTATTCATTCCGGTGCATCAAGACCCCGGGGCATTCTCCAGGTCATCTGTGCCTTTACGAGCCTAAGTGGAAGGTTCTTGTCTCTGGAGACCATATTCTCATTGATATTACTCCGAATATTGCCATATGGTCAAACATGGCAAATCCGCTACGCCAATACTTAGCCAGCCTGGACCGGGTCTATGCTCTTGACGTTGCCCTTGTCTTGCCCGGGCACCGGGCGCTATTCACCGACTGCCGAGCGCGGATTCAACAGCTCAAGGAGCACCACGAGGCAAGAGCCGATGAGATTATCTCCATCCTGGAAAAGGGTGGGCAGACCGCCTATCAGATTGCGGCTCAAATGCACTGGGACATAGGCTATAAATCGTGGCATCAGTTTCCTGTCCTTCAGAAATGGTTTGCCACTGGCGAGGCCATTTCCCATCTGAAATACCTTGAGGAAAAGGAACTGGTGCATTCTGAGGTGAGCGGGCGCAAGATGGTGTTCTCTCTTAACGGATAACCTCTCTTGACCGAGCCTGTATAATGAGAGTGGGGACACCATCTCTTTTTTTCACAGTGCATTTCCAGAATCTTTAAGGGAAAGAAATGATTATACCGGCCTGTGTTGAAAAGAATGCCCGGCTATACCCCGATAAAACGGCGGTCATCTTTGAAGACCGGCGGTGCTCGTTTAGAGAGCTTCAGGGACGGGTCTACCGCCTGGCCAATGCCCTGCTGGACTTGGGAGTCAAGAAAGGTGACCGGGTGGCGGTTCTCAGCGAGAATTGCTTTGAATACCCCGAGATATACCTTGCCGTGGGCAAGATAGGGGCTGTGGCCACCCCCCTGAACTACCGGCTGGCTGGCTCCGAGATTGCCTTTCTTGTCAACCATGCTGAGGCAGACACCCTGCTTGTTGGCCGGGAGCTTGTTGACCGGTTAGCCCCTTATATTTCTGAATTAAGGACCGTCCGGAATCGTATCTGCATTGGCGGCAAAGCCGAGGGCATGCTGGATTATGATGAGCTAACGAGCTCAGCCCCGGAAAAAGCCCCTGAGGCCGAGGTGGGGATGGAGGATCTTTTTTGTCTGGGCTACACCGGCGGCACCACGGGGAGGCCGAAGGGGGCAATGTTGACCCACCGCAATATGCACTGTGCCTGTAACAGCTGGATTGTCCAGGATGAGGTGCCCCGTGGTGTTGGCATGCTGGTCACTCCTTTGTTTCACGTCGCCAGCATCTGGCCCCTGTTTTTCAATTTTATGTTGGGCAATACCCTGGTGATCCTGAGGCGGGTCGATGTCGACCTCATACTGAAGACGGTTGAGAAAGAGAAAGTCAATTATTCGATGTGGATAGCGTCCATCATCAACTTTGTCTTATATCATCCCGATCTAAAGAGATATGACCTGAGCAGCCTTGATTTGATCACCTGTGGCGGGGCGCCACTGGCGGCACCGCAGCTCAGGAAACTGGTCGAACTTGTGGGCTGTCGCGTTCACTATGGAGGCGGCCAGACGGAGGCGGGGAACATAGTAGAGGCCCTGGTGGAGGAGCAGTTGAAGAATGACCCGGAAACGCTGGGTGCCGCGGGCAGGGTGGCCTATGATTTTGAGTTGAGGATAGTTGACGAGCAGGATAATGAGGTGCCTGTGGGCACGGCTGGCGAGTTATGTGCCCGGAGTGAGAGCATAATGAAAGGTTACTGGAAGCTGCCGGAGGAGACGGCGGAGGCGTCCCGCGGCGGTTGGCACCACACCGGGGACGTCGTCAGAATGGACGAAAAGGGCTATGTCTATTTTGTAGACCGAAGAAAGGACATGATAAAGACCGGGGGAGAGAACGTTTATTCTAAAGATGTTGAGGACGTGATCTATGAGCACCCGGCGGTGAAAGAGGTCGCGGTGATCGGCGTCCCTGACGAGAAGTGGGGGGAGATGGTCAAGGCGCTGGTCGTCCTGAAGGAGGGGGCGGCGGCCACTGAGGCAGAAATCATCGCCCATTGCAAGCAGCGTCTGGGTGGCTTCAAATGTCCCAAGTCGGTTGAGTTTCACGACCGCTTTCCCAGGACCGGGCTCGAGAAGATCGCCAAGAACGTGCTCCGGGAGAGATACTGGAAGGGCTTTGACCGGAGAGTTCATTAGGAGGGGATTCTATGGATGCGGGTGCCGTATTTGGAGCTGTCGGCTCGGGCTTTCGCTGGCATCAATGGTGCCAGCGGTCGTTTGACAAGGGGACTTAAAGGGGCAAAGCCCCTTTAAAGAATTCTCTTCCCTCTCCCCTTCGCAAGGGGAGAGGGACTAAGGGTGAGGGGCTGGTAAACAATCTGAGTGAGGCCATGGTCTTGACAAAGTGTGGGTATGGTGTTATGTTTTGCCTAACTGTGGTGTCAGAAAGGAATAGAGGAGTCCTCATCCAGTAGAAAGGCTCAGGAAGTGGTCAGCCCCCTTGACATAGTCCAGGGGGGGTGTTATGTTTGAGGTGGTATCTGTACCACAGACAGAGTCTTATTCATGACAAACAGATAAGGGGGGTGGTTCTATATGTTTTAAGTTAGCTGTAATGGTTGAGGCATACGGGTCTACACTAAGAAGGAGGGAAAATAGTGAGGAGACAGTGGCAGAAAGTAGGAATAGCCGTAATCATCGTAATGGTTTTAACCCTGCTCGTAACACTGCTGCCGGCATGCGGGCCTAAGCCGGCCCCAACGACGTCACCATCCCCGACTCCTACCCCAACCCCAACCCCGACTCCAACCCCGCCGGCAGCGCAGATAAAACTTATCATTGCCAGCTGGGAGTCCCCGGAGGGGACAAACATGTACCCGTTGAGGGCCTGGCTCAAGGAACTGGAGGAAAAGAGCGGAGGCAGGGTTACCGGCGAAATCGCCTACGGCTCGGTGATGGGTGCGCCCCCGGAACACTATGACCTGGCAGCTACTGGTGTTGCTGACATGAGTCTTGTTGGCATACCATATACTCCGGGACGCTTCCCCATGGCAGAAGTAGTCGAGCAGCCGATTGGGTCTGAGGCATTGGAAGAAACCATGGCCAAGGCCGTGTGGCAACTTTACGAGAAGGGTTACTTTGACCAGGACTTTAAGGATGTAAAGGTACTATGGCTTGCCACCACAAATCCTTATCACTACGAGATGCGTAAGGGAGTAACCGTCAAGAGCTTTGACGATATGAAGGGGAAGAAGATGAGGGCTTCAGGTGCGACGCACACTGAAATCATTAAGGCTCTTGGGTCGGTTCCCGTCGGCATGCCGGCGCCTGAGATTTATGTTTCCATGGACAAGGGAGTGATAGACGGCGCCTTTGTCACCTGGAGTTTCATCAAATCATTTAGAACGGAGACGGTTACCGGGAGTGTCTGGCCGATAGGTGTTGGCGGCATGATGTTTGCCTTCGTTATGAACAAGGCGACTTATGATAGCTTCCCGCCCGATATCAAGGCCATCGTGGACGAGATCAGCCCCAAGTATTGCGCCCTCACCGGCCAGGAACATGAGGCGTTCGGTGAAGACAGCAAGAAGCTGCTAGCAAACGCTGGTGGGGTGGTATATGAGGTGACTGCGGCTGATGAGGCGAAGATAGATGAGGTAATGGCGCCCCTCTGGCAGAAGTGGATAGCTGACGGGGAGGCAAAAGGGCTGCCGCGGAAGCAGATGGTTGATGACTTCTATAGCATCCTTCAAGGGCTGGGAGTAAAGAAGCCCTTCCACGGATACGCACCGTAGCTGTTAGCGAAGAATAAGGGAGCCCTTTGTCCGACACAAAAGTTCAGGCACTGGAAAGAGGCATCAGGCGGACCACTGATGTACTTAACCTTATAGGCGTCGTCCTGTTATTCATTTTGATGGTGCAGGGCGCCGCTGATGTTATCGGCAGGTATCTGTTTAATAAGCCCATCATAGGCACCATGGAGCGGGGGCAGGTGTTCATGGCGCTGATGGTCTTCTTTGGCTGGGGTTATACCCAGTTTGCCAAGGGGCACGTTACCGTCGATTTGTTTGTTTCCCGCTTGCGTCCCAGGGCAAAGGAGATCGCCAATTTTGTCAA
>CAZNSC010000044.1:0-21185 GCA_964575695.1 uncultured Dehalococcoidales bacterium | reverse complement strand
ACATAGGCCGGCCGACACAGAGGATAGAGAACACGCCGTCGCCATCGGCGCCCCTGGCCTATGACGAGATCCTGAACAGTGCCGAGAATGCCCGGAAGAGAGAACAGCTTGACGGTGTGGCGGCAGCTCAAGAGATCATAGAAGAAAGCACTATTCTTGAAGTATCGGAGGGTCAGGAAAGTCAGGATCGTCTTTAAAGTCCCCCATCTCTTCCCTGACATCATGTACCCGGTGGGCAATCTGGTTCAGTTCATGGACTGAGCTAGCACCCTGGACAGCATCGTAAAGTTTTCCCATATCAATATGACCCTTCTTAAATTGACGATACTTTTCTTGATAAGGTTTCTGACGATCATACTCAGACTGATAATGAGACCAATTGGCCAACTTGATACCCTCTCCCGCATTGTCCTCAATCCGTCCCTCATGTTTGCATTTAGCAATAACACGGTCTAACAAAGTCTGCTTAATATTGAGCTGATTGGCGATAAATTCTCGCGGAAAAGGGCGTCCATCCCGGTCAATTATGGCACCATCTTGACCACATTCGCCAGCAATTGCCATCAAATCCGCCCAAACTCCGCGTTCCTCTGACGTCATTTGCCAGCGAATTGAACCATGTAACCAACCAGTAACCCAGAGTTTAACCCACGACTTTCTTCTCTGCCTTGACATAGCTGAATCCTCCTTAAATTAGTAACATTGGTTGTAATAAATGTTATAACATCTGTTGTAATTTGTCAAGTAAGTTTAGCACAATTTTAATACAACCAATGTTATAACGTTCCTTACTCCTAGAAGTAGACCAGAATAAGAAGTAGACCAGAAAAGAGCAAAACTTGTAAGAAAAAACTGGCGGTGAAACTTGGTTACTAACGGCAAAAACGGCAACGGTAAAAAAAGAGAGCAGACGGCGGCTAGAATTATAACTGCTCTCTATCAGACTAAAGGGCTTTTGACCCTTACAGCAGAGAAGACTGGGATTGGTTATCGGACGGTCTGCCGGTATGCCGCCGAGTATCCCAGTGTTAAAGAGGCCGTTCAGGATGCCAAGGAATCCATGCTGGACATCGCCGAGGGGAAACTCTATGCGGCAGTCAGCAAGGGCGAGGCATGGGCTATCTGCTTCTATCTCAAAACTCAGGGCAAGCAGAGGGGTTATATTGAACGCCAAGAATATACCGGGGAGGGCGGAGGGCCGATAAAGCATGAACACGATGCTAAGGGGAAACTCATTAGCTTACTCGATCGCATTGTTGCCCGAACAGGAGAGGGCCAAGGCGATACAGAGCCTCAGCCTTAGTGAAGCCGAAACCCTGCTTTATGATTGGGAATTCTGGGCACGGCCCTCTCAGTCACCCCCAGCTTGGGACTGGTATATCTGGCTACTACTCTCTGGTAGGGGCTTTGGCAAGACACGGGTGGGAGCTGAGATGGTACGGAAATGGGCATCCGAGGGGCACACTCCGATTGCGTTGGTAGGAGCCTCTGCAGCTGATGCTAGGGATATTATGGTCGAGGTTGGCGATAGTTCTATCCTGAAAATATCGCCACCATGGTTTAAGCCGGAATATGAGCCGTCCAAGCGCAGGCTAACGTGGCCGAATGGCGTACAGGCCATAATTTACTCAGGTGATGAACCAGACCAGTTGCGTGGCCCTCAGCATGCCAAGGGGTGGATGGACGAGCCTGCCAAGTTCAAGCGGCTGAAGAATACGTGGGATAACTTTGAGATGGGGCTTAGGGCAGGAAGTTGCCCTCAAGCCGTGGTGACACCACCCCACGACCGATAAAGTTGATAAAAGAGCTGGTGGCTGACCCATTAACAGCCGTCACCCGGGGACATACCTTGGAGAACCGGGTCAACTTGGCACCACCGTTTCTTAAGCGCATCCTGTCGAAATATGAGGGTACGCGACTTGGGCGACAGGAATTAGCCGGCGAGATTCTCGGAGATAATCCTGAGGCACTCTGGAACCGTGCTCAGTTGGACGCTACCCGGGTTGTTGATCACCCACCACTAATGAGAATCGCCGTTGGGGTAGATCCGGAGGTATCCAGTGAGGAGGGTTCCGCCGAAACTGGTATCATCGTGGCCGGGATAGCCAAAGTGGGCAGTGTGCTCCATGGCTATGTACTGGATGATCGTACATTACAGGGCACCCCCGATGAGTGGGCATCCTCAGTGGTATCCGGCTATCACGTCCATAAGGCTAACCTTGTAGTAGGCGAGGTCAATAACGGCGGCGAAATGGTTGGTTATACCGTCAAGACCAAGGGGCCGGGCGTTCCGTTCAAGGCCGTGCACGCCTCCCGTGGTAAATATACCAGGGCCGAGCCAGTATCGGCACTCTATGAACAGGGTCGGGTGCATCACGTCGGCAACTTTGCCGAGCTGGAAGATCAGCTATGTGAGTGGGTGCCTACGGATGCAAAATCACCGGACCGTCTTGATGCTCTCGTCTGGGCACTCACCGAACTGATGATAGAACCTGAACCCGAGGAGGGTGTGGAGGTATTCGATTCCATGCAACTGGTAAAGGGGATTGATTTGAGATGAAGATATACGGGCCGAGTGGAGAGTTGCTATCCAGTGCTAAGAGCTCGCCTGTTGTTCGCCATGACTTGCCTGAGTTGACCCGCCTGATACAAGAGGCCACCCAGACAGTTGAGGATGAGCTGGAGGTCGAAGATGCGGGCTGGATTCGAGGTGGAACCACCGGCGTCAACACCATTATTACCGAGCTATCACGCACCGATTACGTAAAGCTGTCCCGGCTGTACTACCTCAAAGACCCACTCGCCAAGCAATCTATCAGACTCTGGACGGATTACACGTTCGGCACTGGTATGAACTGGAGTTGCGAGGATGAGACAGCCAAAAAGGTGCTTTCAGGTTACTGGTATAGCAAGGACAACCAAACAGTGCTTTCTGCTAGAGGGCAGAGGCGTTGTTCTACTCGGCTGCTAGTGGATGGGGAGCTATTCATCGCTATTTTCCTCGGCAATCAGGTGACCGTGCGCCTGATAGACCCACTAGAGATTACTGAGATAGTCACTGATCCAGATGATCGGGACAATGAACGCTATTTCAAACGGGAATGGTTCGATACAAAGGGTGGTGCCCACACCGATTACTACCCGTCACACCGGAATATCAAGGGGGAACCCTGCCAGGATTATACTAGCCGGGAGATCACCCCAACCGTAAACGACGTGGTGGTCTATCATCTGCCGTGGGACAACCTCGGTAACCGGGGCATGCCACTGTTATTGCCTGCCCTCGACTGGATCAAGCAGTACCGGCGGTTTCTCGCCAGCCGGGTGGCGATCATGTTGGCACGGGCACGGTTTGCCTGGAAGGTTAAGGTATCCGGCGGCTCTGCTGCTGTGGCTAGTATCAAGGCTAAAACCCATGAGGAAGAAATACCAGCCGGGTCTGAGTGGATTGAAAATCTTGGGGTAGACCGCCAGCCCATTAAAACTGAGACCGATGCCCGCAATGCCTATGAAGACGGGCGTATGATAAAGCTCCAGGTAGCGGCGGCCGTAGGTATCCCTGAGCAGTATTTTGGGGATATAAGCATCGGTAATCTGGCGACGGCCAAGACGGTAGAGCTGCCGATGATGAAGATGTTCCAATCCTACCAAGCCATCTGGAGTGATGCTTTTCAGGATATAGATGAAGTGGTGCTGAGTCACAGGGGCAATAAGAACCCCACTGAAGTTTATGTAGACCGTGACTTCCCGGCGATTGCCCCCGAGGATGTGTTTGCCGCCGCTCAGGCCATCGCCACCATCATTACCGCCATGCCGGAGTTTGCTGCTCTCCGTGATGTGCAGCAGGTGGCGCTGCTCAGCCTCGGTATCAACAATGTGAGTGACGTGTTGGATAAACTGGAGAAAGGGGAGGGTACCACCGCCGAAAGCCTAGACTGGCGTGTAGCTCGTTCCCTTCGCATGATAGAAAAAGAAGTAAGGAGCAGAGGAAATGGCCACAAAGAAAAAGTCTAAAGGTAAGCAGGAAATCACCACTGAGCCGAAAGTCCCCCCAAGGCAGAACGATCCGCTACTGGGCGATCCGCCAGAGGAGCCTATGAGGATGGGAATCACTGAACCGAAGGCACCGCCAACACCGAAACCAGAAACCATGCCTTGCCCCGACTGTAATGGGCGTGGCTTCACTGAGCGCCATTACGGACTAATTCAACGGAAATGTGATACCTGTAATGGTACGGGGAAGGTGCTGGTTTGACGACTGACCTGCTGAACAGGCTGAATGGCCTCATTCATATCATGGAGGCATCTATCCCAGCCAATCCAGATGCGGATGAGAATGCCAAACTGGAACGGTCTCTCGAGCGGATATTAGTCCGCTATTTCCATGATTTATCTAAGGCCTTCCCCTATGACGACCTTGAAGCAGTCTATAACCGATATGTGGTGGAAGAATCGATCAGGATAAAGGAAGCCGGGGAGGATGAAGCCGTAGGTATGATTGAGCAGGTATTATCTGCTTTCCGTACCCAATTCCTGGCCGATATTACTGGCAGGCATATAGCCGCCTATATGGCTGGTAGCACCCAGACGATATCATGGGGGAAGACCAAAGCTGGAATACCTATCACCTATGAGGGGCCACCGATACAGCAGGCGATAGATTATGCTTCTACTCATTGCGCCACAATGGTTACCCGTATGGAGGAAGAGACCCGGAAGATTGTCGCCCATGTCGTCTCTGATGGCATCGAGAATAAAAGAGGCGTGCAAGGTCTAGCTCGTGACCTACGTTCCAGATTCGGGGATATGTCACGCAACCGTTCGATGGTTATCGCCCGCACCGAGACCGCCGATGCCCTTGAGCAGGGCTTCCTTGATGCCGCTAAGGATATGGGCGTGACTGGCAAGCAATGGGTGGTCACCATGCCTTGTGAGATATGCGAGCAGAATGCCGATGTGATTGTACCGCTGGATGGAGTGTTCCCAAGCGGACATGAGCGACCCCCTGCACATCCGACTTGCCGGTGTGCTCTGGCTCCAGTGATGATGAGCAGAGAAAGTCTCAAAGAGAAAATGACTCCTGCTGACTGGAAGAAAGCCTATGAGGACACGATAGATTATTCGAGGTATCTCAATACTCTAAAGGAATTGGGTTTTAGGATACTGAAATCTTATAAAGAGAACGAGAAATAATTTGATAGTTACGGAGAAAAGCACTATATTTATGTCGTCTATCTGGAGAAGATAAAATAATGGGAACTTGCACTTGGGAAAAGCATGGTGGGCGATATATCTGTATGGCTAAACATTGCCCGCATTGGGATAACGGCAATTGCCTAATTGGCAAGGTAACATTATCCTGTGATAATGAAGAATGCATCTGGTGTAATAGCCACTTTTGCAAGTGTATGGATGTCCACCTTGATGCCGATGGCAAATGTCTGGGTTTTAGCAATCGAATCCCGGTGATGATGAAGAAGCCATGAAGTTCTTAAGATATAAGGTCTCTGGTTCTTTTTTTATTGCCTAATTTCAGGGAGGCGATTATGCCATATAACAAGCGGAGTGAACTTCCAGATGCCGTCCGGAAGATGCCTGCCCATGCTCAGGATATCTGGATGAAGGCCTTTAACTCTGCTATCAACCAGTACCACGACGAAGGGAAGGCCGCTGCTACCGCTTGGGCAGCCGTGAAAAAGGAATACAAGCAGAACTCGGATGGTGAATGGGTGGCTAAAGAAGCTCATCCTCATGGTGACCATATCTGCTACTGCCCCAAATGCAATTATGAAATGACCGTCGCTGAAGACGTTAAATGCAATACCCAGTCCTGCCCAGAGTGCGGGGTGCAAATGCGGGCGAAAGAGACTGGGGAGAATAGGGAGGCCAACGTGGAATTAACGCTAGAAATGGTGCAAACAAAGTATGCGGAGCTGGTGAGTATGGCCGGGGTGAGGGCAGTACCACCCGATATTATCAGGGAAGCATCCGACTTGGTGACAGGGCTTGATGATAGCCATTCGGCCAATGTGTTGGAGGCGGCATTAAATGAACTAGCCAAAGCCCAGAAGTTGGTAATGGCCGTCGAGGCCACCAAGACGGAAGACGGCCAGAACTTTCCAGCCTCTGCTTATGCCTATGTTCCCGACTCAGAGAAGCCTTCCACCTGGAAACTGAGAATGTGGGAAGACCCCACCAAGAAAGTCACTCGTAAGCAGTTGGGGGCGGCCGCCGCTGCCCTCTCACCGGGCGGCTTCAGGGGGCAAAAGGTGGAGATACCCTCCGAAGACTTGCCCGCTGTGAAACGTAAGATACGGTCGGCCTACCGCTCCCTTGATGTACCGGAAGATGAAATGCCCCGTTGGGTGAAGGAAGCTGGCGGGGAAGTGCGTGCCCTTGTCCTTGAATACACCCCGATGACTGAGGCCAAGGTTACTACCAAGGGGCGTGGGGAACTGGAGATAATCAGGCCAGGCTTCAACGAGTCGAAGACGCGCTTCTATCCGGCGGAGGTGCTTGCCCGGGATTACGGCATTTTTGAAGGCAACAAGATGTATTGCGACCACCCCACGGAGGCCGAGGATAAGGCTAGGCCGGAGCGATCCCTGCGTGACTGGGTGGCAACGCTGGAGAATGTCAGACCGCGAGGGGATGGTGTCCTCGTTGGTGATTACACCGTGGTAGAACCGTGGTTTGAATCCAAGCTGGCCATGCTGAGGGACAAGGGTCAACTAGATAAAATCGGTGTCTCTATTAACGCCGTGGGCGCCGGGTCGCGTCAGAAGATAGAAGGCGTGGAAACTGCCTACATTGAGAAGCTGGTTGCTTCTCGTTCTGTTGATTTTGTGACGGAGGCCGGGGCAGGGGGTTCTGTGAAGCTGTTTGAGTCCACCAGTGTTGAACTTGATGTGGACTTGGTCGATGAGGACGCTTTGCGGGAACGTCGCCCCGATATCGTGAAAGCTATCGAGGCCGGTGTCCGTGATGAACTAATCAAGGAGGTAAAACTAATGAGCGAACAGGAAACGAAGATTAAGGAACTGGAGGGTCAGGTGACTACTCTCACTACCGAGAGGGATGATCTCAAGAACCAGATTACCGAGGCCGACAAGGCAAAAGCCAAAGCCGAAGCCCAAGCCGCCATCAAGGAGGCCGTGGATAAGGCTGAGCTGCCGGATGCCGCCAAGACCCGGATACTGGAGCGGTTTAAGGAGGCTGAATCCACGGATGGCGTCGAGGATGCTATCAAATCCGAGCGGGAGTATATCGCCACCCTGACTGAGGCCGGGAAGGTTAAGAATCTGGGGCCGAACCCGCCTGATGACCCGGCGAAGTCCAAGCAGGAACTAAAGGAGGCTTTCATGCGGACGGGAATGTCCGAGCAGGAGGCCGAAATCGCCGCCAACGGGAGATAACAGATGGCAGGACCATGGCCGGAGCAATCGTCAGAGGTAGCCACCAACTACTACTACAATCCTTATGCTGAGGCCGGTGACGAGGTATCAAGCACCGGGGAGGGCAGACACGTCTACGTACAGGAAGTGCTACTCGTCCATGCAGACCCGGGCGACGGGCTGGTCGATAAAGGACAGCCGGTTGCCTTCTGGGAAGGCGTGGGAATAGCACTGAAGTCGGCGACATCTACTTCCGAAAACATACCTATAGACACCGAGGGCATATGGAGGGTATCGGTAGTAGCCGAGGCTGCCGTGACGGTAGGACAGTCGCTATTCATAAACACCAGCGGGGTCGTAACTGACTCGCCGGTGAACGGGCAGGCGGTATTCGGGTATGCGCTCCAGCAGATAAGCGAAGCGGGTACTGTGGTTATCGCCGTAAAGGTCCACTGGATGGCGCTGAACTGGCTCTGGCTTATATGGTGGATACTAGCACAAATGCCATGGTAAGGAGGGAAACATGCCGAAAGCAAAAGATGAAGAGACCACCTTAACCGTCGTAGACGACGGGAAGGAACTGGACGAGCTTAAAGCCGCCAAGCAGGCGGATATGGTCGTCTAGTAGAACTACACAACACTAACTAAGGAGGAACAACAATGAGTCCAGCATATGGAGTTTACCCCGTAGCTGACGCCAAAGATCCGGGCGATGAGATATCGTCCACTTATGAAGGGCGTCACATAACCCTGCTCGAGAGTGACCTCGTACACCCGACCCACGCTGATGGTCTGGTGGACAAGGCCGACCCGGTCGTTTCAGCCACAGGCAAGCCGATGGTGGTTGGCGTGGCCTTCAAGAGTGCTGCCGCCGCTACCGACTACATCGCCATCGACACTGAGGGTATCTGGAACCTCGACGTGGTGGCCGCCAACGATGCCGGTAATGTCGCCGTAGCCGGTGGTGACCTCATCTACATCAACACCACCACGGCTGTGCTGAGTAAGATCAGCAATGGTGCCACGCAGGTGCCATTCGGCATCGCCCTCGGCATCGTTACTAGCGGTGCCACCAATGCCATCGCCGTCAAGATTCACACCTTCCCCGGCCTCATCAATGCCAAGCGTGACTACTACACGGTGACCAGCGGCGCCTACACCTATGGCCGCCATTCCACCGCCATCTTCGCAGGTGGCCAGTCCACTGGCCTTGAGTACCACGACCAGCAGGTCACCGGCACCCAGACGGGCGGAATCTACGGCTGGGGAACATGGATGGAACTGGCCGCTGGGTTTACTGCTACTGCTGCGCTGACTGTCGCCCACGAAATCGGCATCTATGACGCAGGTGCTACTTTAACTAGTGCGAGGGTGGTCATGCAGCAGATACAGGGCATTCTCGCTTCCGCACCCGGTACGAGCCTACACATCTTCCGTGTCAACATGGCTGCTGCGGCCGGAGCGATCACCGCCCTGTTCGCATTCGCAAACCCGACCTCGGCAGGCTACGTAGCCACTGCTGCTGAGACCAGTACCATGATTGGTGCCATGCCATTTGCAGATATCGTGGGAGCGTCAGGCATCGGCTGGATCAGGCTCTACGATGCGGCTACCTAGGAAAGTAAAAAATAAAGGAGCGCAGAAAAATGAGGAAGCTAGATTTAACAAACTATCAGTACACGCAGAAGGTACAGAACCCGGTAAGCGGGGGTATCGAGGAGATGACCCTGCCCTATCTTGTTAAGGACTCTATACTCAATATCATGTTCCTACCCAGTCTGAGGTTGCAAGGTGCTGCACTGGTCAAGCAGAACGTGCTGGCCATGAAGATCGAGCAGGCCGATGGGGAGATATTATTGGAAGAGGAGGAGTTCGAGCGGGTGAAACAAGCCGCTGAGGCTTACCCTGCCCAGAGCCGGGCTGACGTGGAGCTGATAGACCGCATCCTCAATAAGACACCAATAATCGAATCAGGAGGATAAAATGCCACCACTAAAAGAAGCATTATTCGAAGAAACCATAAGGGAGGCAGAGGGGTATTTCACTAACCGAGAACGGGGTGTCGTTCATACCGATGCCCAGATTATGGAATGCCTCAATCTGCTCACCAACGCCAAGGGGCTGGCATCCCACCGACACCAGTTCATGGTTCGGGAGGCGCTCACCACGTCAGACTTCCCATACCTGTTTGGTGATGTGCTCCAGCGGCAAGTGCTGGCAACCTACAAGGCCGTAGAACCGGTTTGGAAGCTGTTCACCCGCCGGGGCACAGTGCCTCGCATCTACCCGCAGATAGGCGGCTACCGGTTCGCCATCACCGGCGGCGACCAGTATCTCGCCGAAGTGGCTGAAAAGGGCGAATACCTTGCCAGTGAACGCGATGAACTCCGCGATACCATCTACGTTAAGAAGTATGGGCGGCAGTTCGACATCTCGTGGGAGGCGCTCATCAACGACGACCTGGGGGCGCTCACGGATACCCCGCAGCGGTTTGCCCGTGCAGCCGTCCGCACCGAACACCGGATCATCACTACCCTATATGCCAACGACCTTGGCACCCACGGGGCTGGCAACATCTATGACAACGCCACCGCCAACCAGATTAATGCGGCCAATGTGGCACTCACTATTGCCAATTTAGAGAACGCCGTGGAAGCCATGCAGGCGTTCTTGGACAACAACGGTGAGCCCATCATGAACCGGCCGAAGTACCTGGTGGTGCCACCTGCACTGGAGTTCACTGCGCGACAGATACTCTCCAGTGCCCAGAAGATGTGGACGGAAAGTGCCGGTGGAGCGGCCACAGCTTACCCGATGGCGAACGTGATCGCCCAGTACGGGCTCATACTGGTGATAGACCCGTATCTGGCCATCATCAATGCGGATACCTACCCCAACTCGTGGTACCTGTTCGCCGACCCGGCGGACATTGCTGCCATTGAGCACGACTACCTGAGCGGCCACGAGACCCCCGAAATCTGCATGAAGGCCAGCGACAAAGTTAACATCGGCGGGGGCCCGGTATCGCCCATGGATGGCGACTTCGGCACCGACAACGTCTTCTACCGGGTGAGGGACGTTTTCGGGGGCAATAAACTCGTCACGACCGGTGGGTGGAGGGCTACCTACATGGGATACTCGGCTTAATGAAGCGGTTCTCCGGGGGCGGGAGGTTGCTCCTTTCCGCCCGCCCCCGGTGGCCGGTAGGAGGTGAATATGCAATCTAGATCGGATTTCCCGTGGAAGCATACCCATGTCGATGATACGGCACTAGTGCAATCTGGGCCGGGCGCTCTCCACTCTATTGTGGTCAACGGACTCACCACCGCTGGAGACATCACCGTTTATGATGGCGTGGATGCCACCGGCACGGTAATAGCTGTGCTGCACCTCTCGACCCAACCACCTCGGTGTCAGTACAGCCTATCACATTCCTGTACGACGTGGAACTAACCACGGGGCTCTACATAGCCTACGACCAATCGGTGGTAGCCGACCTGACGGTAGCACACATATAGGGTGGGTATTATGAGCGACAAGTACGAGCCTTACGACCCGGACTATTGTAAAGAGATAGATTGCCAGTATCGCCATGGGAACAAATGCGACGTACCAGAATGTGCGGACCCGAAGCGGATCCGTTGGTGGTCCAAGTACAAGAAGCCAAAGAAGAAGGTAGAGAAGAAGCGAATATAGGAGGGAAACCATGATAAAAAGTGAAGCTGACAAGGAAGCCCTCACCAAAAAGATAAAGACCGGCGGTCTCAGTAAGGCGGAGGAATCCGCATTACTGGATGAGTTCATGGGTGTGGAGAAGAAGACACCCCAGAAGCTGGAGATCGAGGGGATATGGGACAACATCAGGGCTAACCCCGAGGTTCGGGAGGTGGCAGTCAAGCTAATCTCCATAATCAAGCGGCAGGTCGACGGATCGGCCACGAAGGAGCAGGTGAATAAACATCGCAAGGTCTATAACGCCGTACTGGCGGCTATAAAGGAATAAGGAAGGAATCGAAAGGAGCAACAATGAACAGGAGCACAGATCACACCAAGGCTGGGAGTGCGAAACCCGGGGTACGTGTTGAGTGGGGGGTCACACACCGCACTGGCGGTGGTAGACTAATCTCACGGCAGGCAAGTATTAACCCTCCTGACCCACCTACCTGCCTGCGACCTAGCTGTCTATGGAAATATCTCAAAGATGCTGTGTTCTACGCGTTGCTGGCCAGCTACCATGCCCGCCGGGTAGCCTATGCGGAGTCCCATTATTATGTAGCCGACCGGGTGGTGAACTCATGGAAAATAAGGCGAGCTGGCATAGACCCGGCGACTGGCGAGAAGTGGCCGTATGAACAAAGCTACAGCACACCGGAGGCAGCCGGTAGAGAAATTGAGAGGATTCACAACCAAGTACTCCCAAGATACCGTGTTGGGGAGCCGCAACCCCAGACGATTTGGCAAGCTGTTCACGCCAATATCAAACTGAAATGTCCGGCATGCCGGAGGTACGATGTGGACCCGTTACTCTTTAGGATGTAAGACATGGCACAGACTCAAAAACCAACCAAGCTGGGTTATGGTGAACTTGGCCGATTGGTGGCTGGCGAAGCAGCCAGCGCCGTCAAGTCCGTAGTAGGCCTCACGGGGGCTTGCACCGCCTCGGAGGACAGTACCTTCGCTAATCCCGGAGGCGCTACCAAGCTGGCAGCTAACGGATTCAGTCTCGCCGATGCGGACAGTGTGGTCTCATCTACGACCAGCGTCACTGACGACACCGTCGAACTTGACCACGTTTTTACGGCCAGTGGCTCACAGTCAGTCAGTGGCTTCGCCATCGAAAATGATGACGATGATGTGGTGTACGCCGAGTGCTGCTTCAATGCTGCCATTGCGGCCGAGAACACGGACACTCTCACCGTGGAGATGAAAATGCAGTTCAAGCTGGGGTCATAAAGGAGTAGCAGGATGAAGAACCTAAAGAAGCTGATAGCGTGGAGATGGTTCCCGCTCTTGCTGGCCGTGTTAGTGCTGGCCGTAGGCACACCAGTAAGCTACGCCCTGACGCCTGTAGCTGAGCTGACGGGCACCGTGGAGATAAAGTCCTCCGTGCCTAATCTTGTGTTCTACGGGTCTTCTGATATGAGCACCCCAAGCCACGGTTTCCAGTTCAGCTTTTATCCGGGGGATACTATCAGCCATCAGTTCTGGGCTCGTAACAACGGCGCCTCGACCACACAGCCATTAACACTGACGCTGGCGCCGCCGACCCATGTATGGGGGACAGCCGAAGTCAGCCTCACCGACCTCGGCATCCTGGAACCGAGTGAATTCATCGGATGGTGGCTGACGGTATATGCCAACCCCGATGCAGTCAGTGGCAATTATTCTTTAACGATGGTGGTCAATAGCCCATGACGTTAATTATGGAAGGGCGACACTATAAAAGTCACACACCACCCAATAGACTTACCTCGAGAGAAATAGAAATTCTAAATTATAAGGCTCAAGGCCTTTGTGCTAAAGAAATGGTATCTGTTTTAGGTCGGAGTGAATATACTATCAAGAATCATGTCACATCAATACTCCAAAAGCTAAATGCTGCTAGTTCAGCTCACGCTGTGGCAATAGCACTAAGGCGAGGGATTATCACATGACTGACATAATTGTATATCCTGCTGGGGTAGCAACAGGCAAGGAAAAACTCACCAAGGCTGTCTACCCTCTGTTAGAACAGATGCGGCTCGAGCATAACCGCCAGCACGATATATATGCTGCTAGCCCGGAAAAGTACAGGAAGAAGTGGCTGACTTATATCAAGCGGTTTAGAGAGAAACAGCGTCCATTACTCCGAGAGCAGAACCACCTCAGAGACACTATCAGGAGAGCCGTTTATACTGATAAGGAATGGTTGTCTTTGAATAGCCCTAACCCTGATGATGCTCTTTTTGTCAGCCTCTTTGGTAATAGGGCAGCAGAGAGGGTAGAGCCCACGCTAGCAACCTCACCGTTACTTGATGAGCTCAAAGCCATTGAGCTTGACAAACTTGGTGATACACCTGGTATAGACCCGTATGAGGACTTTGAGAACGATTACACGGAGGACGATGACGCTGGGAGTTATAGCGTATCTGGAAACGTCATAACCATCACCGACCAGGAAGGCTCCGATGACGCTGATTACGTCTACAAAGACCACGGGGCCGACCATTTTGGTGACTTTGAGCATCTAGTAGAAATAAATCTCGTATCCTCAGACACGGATATGTACCTCTACTTCTGGGCATTACAGAACGCCGTGTCGGACTATCCCGCGAACCCCGGTCTGTACGTTTTTATGAGGGGCAGGCCATCATCAGCAGCTTATGTCTATCTAAGAGAATACCAAAGCACTTACGACAACTGGACATCTGCTGCACAAAATACACTTTACTATTGTACTGTAGCTAGAAGCGATACCGATATTACCTGTGAAATAAGGACGGGTTCTCATGGTGGTGCTTTACAGGATACCTTATCCTTGACAGGGGATGCGCCAGGCACTACCAGCTATCGCTATCTCTACGGGGTACAGTCAGCAGGGTTCCTTGGCGGTAGCATTTTTGCTTCCGGTGTTTCCCGAAACTTCGACCTGCAGGAGATGGTGGCTTATGAAGAGTCGGCCTCGGTATCGGTAGGGTGCTTGGTGTCAGCCTCCCGTGCTATCGCCATAGACCGTGATGGTTCGGTCATCATTGGCAATTTCGTCTCTGCCGCTAGGTCTTGGAACGTTCCCGTGTCGGCGAGTGTGATCGTGGGTAACTTGGTAACGGCAGCCCGCTCGTGGGGCGTCACTAAGTCCGCGAGCGTCATTATCGGCGACTTGGTAACAGCATCACGTGCAATAACGGCAACCCGCTCGGCCTCTGTCCTGATCGGTAACTTGGTGTCAGCTTCCCGCTCATGGAACGTCACCGCCTCTGCCAGCGTTATCATTGGTAACCTCGTCTCCGCAACAAGAGTCTTCGGCACTACCCGCTCGGCTTCGGTAATGGTGGGAATACTGGTGGCAGCTTCCCGGTCGTGGGGTGTAGTCGTGTCGTCATCCGTGATTGTGGGCGTACTGGCGATCGCCTCTAGGCTGGTAGCAATTGCCCGCTCAGCCTCAGTTATTGTAGGCGTATTAGCATCGGCATCTAGGTCGTGGGGGGTGATTGTGTCCAGTTCGGTCATCGTGGGTGCCCTAGTTTCTGCGTCGAGGTCTATGGCCATTAGCAGGTCGGCCTCGGTAGTTACAGGTATATTAGTATCATCTTCTCGGATAGGGGCGATAACAAGATCGGCCACAACCAGCGTGGGGGTGTTGGTTACAGCCTCCGTGGTTGCAGCAATTACTCGAAGTGCCTCAGTGATGATAGGCGTGCTGGTATCCGCATCCAGAGCCTTGGTGAATACCAGAACATCCTCAGTGATCGTGGGGATATTGGTATCCGCCTCTGCGCTGGTAGGCTACACCCGAAGCGCAGCAGTATCCATCGGGGTACTGGTTACCGCCTCGGCCGTTCACGTTGTTAGCCATATAAAATCTGCCGCTGTAGTGATCGGGGTGAAGGTCACGGCTAGTTATTGTACTTTTCTCAGGCAGCTATTAAGGGTCACTACTAGTTCACTGGATACCGCTCGTATGGGGATCGCCCGGATGACTACCCATCGTTTGCCAGCAGCACGCAAAGAGCTATCACGCAGAATAAGGGAGTGTTTCTAATGACGGTTACATATGATATTACCACCATCGTTGGCAAGATAAGACTCGCCATCGGAGACACGGACACTACCGACTATGTGTTCACCGATGAGGAGCTCACCCTGTTCTATGACACCGAGGGTAGTATTAATCTGGCGGCGGCGGCGGCATGTGAGGCTTGGGCGGCTAAGTATGCCGTGAATGCTGATGATGAGAAAATCGGTGACTACTCCTATAAGCAAACCATTGTCAAGAAGTTATTGGACTTAGCAACCAGGCTGCGTGACAAGGAAAGTGCTATCCCGACCGCCGACATCTCCAGCTACGATCTTACTGGTGGGAGCGCCATCACGGAGGAAGAGGATTGAGCTACACATCACTTCTCATTGATACCTGTACCGTCGAACGCTACACCGAGGGTGCCCAGAACACCTATGGCCACCCGGCTAAGACGTGGGCTACCCACCTTGCCGACGAGGCATGCCGTCTGGTCGACAATGGCGGTGTGGAAATTCAGATAGGCCAAGAGGTCGTTATTTCCGACCATACCTTGTTCCTTGATGACGTGGACATTACCGAGCAGGACAGGGTGATTATTTCCTCCACTACCTATCAGATATTGTTGGTAAAGCACCCATCGGACGGATTCGGTAAGCACCATGTGGAGGCGATGTTGAGGACAGTACGATGAAGATGACGGCATCTATAGACCTGAACTGGAAGGGTGACGAGGCCAAGAAGGCGGTATTGGAGGCCACTCGGCTAGCCATGCGGGATACCGTGATGGAGATAGCCAATGATGCTATTCACAAGTCGCCAGCAAAGACGGGCAACAATCGACGTTCTGTCCATTTCGGGGTATCAGGTATGGGCCATCAGCAGGCATCCCCAGAGGGCAGAGACTCCGGGGATACTTGGACGGGTGAAGACCGTTCTGTTTTGAATGATTCCAAACTGGAAGGAGCCATCTACTCATCTTCTGGATACGGCGGCCACATCGAGACCGGTACGGCTAGGATGCCCGCCCGCCCCTATATGAAACCGGCTCTGGATCGCCATTTCACAAAGGAGAAGATGGCTGGCAAGGTTAAGGGGTATTTGAAATGATAGATACCAATGCTGTCATCAGGCAATTTTTGCTGGATGACGCTACTATCCTCGGGCTCGTATCCACCCGCATTTACTGCCCGAGGGCTCCCGAGAACGCCGCCTTGCCTAATATCACATTCTCTAACCGTGGGGGCGTTGCTAACCCGCATATACCCGATTTGGCAGTGGTCTCGGTTCAGATTGACTGTTGGGCAGAAGATGATGATCCCTCCGTGGCGGCGATACAGGCCAGACAAGTATATCGGGCCGTCTATGACAGATTACAGGGGGTACAGTCCACCACGACTACCGTAAATGGCACTACCTATCGAGTGCTCAGCGGTCGCGAGGAGGTGGCGGGACAGGATTTAGCCGACGTCGACATCATAGGTCGATTCAAGGTGTTGACGTTTTTCGAGATACAAATCCGAGAGGAATAGAGGAGGTAACATATGGCTTACACAGCTCTAACAGTATTGGCATCAGACAAGGATGGCGATGAGTTGATTGCCCTGATGGTCGGGGCAGACACCCAAGGAGGCGATGGCTTCGAGTTTGCCAACGATGGGAAGACGATGCTACTCGTGCTTGACCAGCTCGCGACCGGCGCCGGTGACACCATAACCTTCGAGGGCATCGCTGACAAGTACGGGAGGCAGGAGACCACCCTAACCCGTACCGTGACGGCGAAGAAAATCTACTCGTACGGGCCGTTTGCTCCAGACCTGTGGAACGACTCGACGGGGATGGTGAAGTTAAAATTCACTACCGCCGCCGCTACGACAACCCTGATCGCTATCCGTATAGCAAATCCCAAATAGAGGAGGTAAATAAGACATGGCCAAGACAGTATCAAACGTTTGCGTTGGGGTAGCCACCCTGTACATCCACGACACGGCGGGTACGGCGGTGGGTTCCATCACCACCGAGATCGGTTACACCGAAGATGGGGTGCGCATGGAGTACAACCCCACCATCGCCGATGTCGACGTGGAGGAAGATACCTTCCCGATCGAGCGGGTGATTACCAAGGAAGAAATAAGCGTCATCGTCAACATCGCTGAGGCGTCGCTGGCCAATCTCGAGCACGCCATCGCCGGTGGGTCGCTGGCTGGCGCGGTGGTCACTATCGGTGGCGGTACAATGCAAGAGATAGCTGCCAGAATTGTTGGTGAGGCTCCGGCCGGGGGTACCCGCACCATCTATCTGCCCTACGTCAACCCGACGGGGATGGTAGGCATGCCATTCCGAAGGGGCGAGAAGACGGTGGTGCCGATAACCCTCAAACCATTCCGAAATGCGGACGGCGCCACGATCTGCACTATCACAGATAGTTAGTGAACCAAAATGAAAGGAGCAAGATGGAACGCACAGAGGAAGACAAAATTGTCCAGGCGCCAGTGAAGGTGATACTCGGCGGTAAGGAATACCCCATCCACCCGCTCCCGATTAAGTATTCCTTACCGTGGGTCAAGAAGGTGGCCGCTCTGATCGGCAGTTTCCTGTCCGTGTCACAAGTCACCACCGACGATCAACAAGGATTCGAGGCAGCCTTTAATCACGTTATGGCAGACAACCCCGTACAGGTGGTAGAACTGTTCTTCGAATATGCACGGGACTTAAACCGTGATGAGATAGAAGAAGTTGCCTCCAGCGCTGAGCTCGTATCCGCCTTCGAGGAGGTGGTCAAGCTGGAACGCCCTTTGTTCGGTATGACCCTGCATCTGATAGCGGCAGCGACAGGGGCAGTGGAGGTGAACGTGAATCCGAATGGAGCATCGGGAGTCTTTTCGAGTTCCTCCTCTCCGAGTGGCATGTCACGCCGCAAGAAATAACCGAGACTTGGACGAGGGAGCAGCTTGAACTCATGTTGGACAAACTAGTAGAGCGGAAGAAACGTGAGGCGGTACCGCCCCGGGATGGATACGACCCCGGGATGGAGGGAGCCATAGTAGTACCGGACAGCATATTACTCAGTCATTTAGGCAGTCTCGGTGGTGCCGTCCGATGGGAGAAGAAGCGTGTCAATTAGTATAGGCGATGCCTTGCTCAAGCTAGGCGTGGATACCAAGGCCTTCGAGTCCGATATGAACCAGGCTCAGAGCAAGGTAGATCAAGCCTTCAACAAATGGGGCAAGCGCATGGCGATCGCAGGTGCGGCAATCGTGGGTTCCGTAGTGGCCGTCAGCGGCGCCTCCATCAAGATGGCCATGGACGCTGTCGAGTCCGAGAACCTGTTCGAGGTAGCTATGGGGGGCATGGCCGAAAGTACCCGCCAATGGTCTAACGAGCTCTCCTCTGCCCTCGGACTTAATTCCTACGAGATACGAGAGAACGTAGCCACCCTCTACCAGATGGCCAGCAGCATGGGACTCAGTTCCGAAGCATCCGCCACTCTTAGCAAGGGACTCACGGAACTTGCCTACGATATGGCATCTTTCTATAATCTTGATCCTGAGGAGGCCTTTAATAAACTTCGAGCAGGTATATCTGGAGAAACCGAACCACTTAAGAGATTAGGTATCCTGGTAGATGAGACTACTGTGAAGAACGTGGCCTATACTGAGGGCATCGCAAAGCAAGGGGAGGAGCTTACCCAGCAACAGAAGGTTCAAGCACGTTATATCGCCATCATGCAACAGACCTCTAATGCTCAGGGAGACCTAGGGCGTACCCTCGACAGCCCGACTAACCAACTCCGCGTCCTACAATCACAAATAAAGGAAACTTCCATCAATCTCGGGATGGCCATGCTACCCGCTATGCAGAAGGTACTAAATCTAATCAAGCCAGTGGTCACTGGCCTGTCTTCGTGGGTAAAGGAGCACGGCAACTTGGCGGCAGCCATCCTAGCTGTAGTCGGAGCCGGTGGTGCCCTTCTCATTTTTCTCGGGCTAATGCCGAAAATACTTATCGGATTTGATGCAATTAGAGAAGCTATTCACCTGTTCAGGATAGCTTTGCATGGGCTAAACTTATCGTTTCACGGCACTAGGATAGCGGCGATAGCCATGTGGGCTGGCATAACTCTGGGGATCAGTTTAGCAATAGCTGGGGGTATCGCCCTGTGGCAGAACTGGGATAAGGTAAAGAACTTCTTCGTGAACGCCGCCTCCATTATGAAGATAGCTATGCTCAAAGCAGCACTCGGCATATTGGATGGACTCAGTAAGATCACCAAGTTCATCCCCGGCCTGAATAGCAAAGTGGATGAAGCCCGTGACAAGCTGGCTGGGATGATCGATGAAGAGACCTTTCAGAAGAGAGCGGAGGAGGCCGTAAAGGCCAGCGAGACGATAATCAAGGCTCTAAACGAGGAAAAGGAAGGGCTGGCTGAAAAGCATCAGGCTGAGATTGATTCCATAAATAAGGAGTTCGGAGATTATGCGGAGATAGCCGAATTCAAGATAAGGCAGGCCAAGGAAGTCCAGGAGGCCGAGGCGAAGGCTCTTGACCAGCGTATTGCCGACGCTGAAAAGGCTCATGCCGAGTTGCTGAGGCAGGAAAAAGAGTATTCCGAGTCGGCGCTTGAGGAGCTGAATAATCGTGTGGCAGCCCGCAAGGCCGAACTTGAGCAGCAACGTACCGACGCCCAGCAAGCCTACGATGACCAGATTTCCGACCTGCGCAGGACTTACGGTGTCCTTGAAGGCTATGACGAGGACTATACCGAGACCAAGATGGATATGGCTCGAAGGGCATCGGAGGAGAGGGCGGAGCAGCTCGACGAAGAGATGGACGCCGAGCACCGAGCCTACGACGAACGCATAGCCATGATCGACGCCGAATACTCGGCCCGGATAAAACTCATTGATGAAGAGGCCGCCGCCGATATCGAAGCTTTGAATTGGGAAATAGACCGGATCCGGAGGCAGCAGGAAGCCGAGGACAGGGCCCGCGAGGAGCTGGCCGACAACGAGAAGAAGGCGGAACTTGAGGCGGCTGTAGCCCAAGCAGAGACCGATGAGGACAGGGCTAAAGCACAGGAGAAACTCGACGACTTTCTAGAGGATCTAGCCACGAAAAGGCGGCGTCAACAACGCAACGACCAGATAGACCAGCTACGCGACGAAATCGACAATATCCGAAAAGTGGCCAATAGCAAGAAGGATATCCTTCAAGCGGAATTGGAAGAGAAAAGGACACATGAGCAAGATATGCTTAATGAGACCTTGGGCCGGTTGCAGTCCGAAAAAGATGGTCTGGCTGCCGCGCTGGAGGAGGAACTGATTAGGCTAGAGGAGGAGCGCCGGGCATCTGAGGACACAGCCAAGTCCAAGTTGGATAATACCCTAGCCCAAATCGAGACTGAGAAGAAGGCCCTGGATGTCCAACTTGAAGAAGAGCTGAAGAAAATCGAGCGACACGTGACCGATATCAACGAGGCCACAGCTGGGCTCAAGGATCGCACTGTTACCATCACCACGGTGCACCGGGACGTTTACGAGAGTAGTGGAGGCGGAGGTGGCGGCGGGGGTAGCGGCACCAGTGGTGGTGGGGGTGGCGGTGGAGGTGGAGGCATCATTACCGCCCAGCATGGCGGTCTGATCCGAGAACCCAGCCTGATTAGTCGCCTATCCGATATGAAGCCGTACATGATAGCCGGTGAATCTGGGCCCGAGCGGATATCACCAATAGACCGGCTTGGCGGTGTCAGCGTGCTCGTTACCGGCAACACATTTAGCATACGGGATGACAGAGACGCCGAGCTGGTCGCCGAACAGATTGTTGAGAAAGCACGTAGGAAGTTGGGGTATCGTGGCTAATGGCTCTGCATGTATGTGTAGGCAATCTTATCGCCAATGCTAGTTTCGAGCAGGGCGATCCGCCGACCGGCTGGAGTGTAGCTGGGGCTGGCGCTACCCGTGCTCAGTCTACCGATGCCGCTAATGGTTCCTACTCCTGCATCGTCACCCGCAACGGCAACGATTGCTACCTCTACCGGGCCACCACCAACTTTGCCGATTACCAGGGGGTAGAAG
>CAZNSC010000043.1:0-21619 GCA_964575695.1 uncultured Dehalococcoidales bacterium | reverse complement strand
ACCAGTGACCTCTGCGATGTCAACGCAGTGCTCTAACCAACTGAGCTAACCGCCCGGATAACAGCAATTCTACTAAATGCCCACTCCACCGTCAAGTCGCTTATTCTTCAGCCTATTATCAATGAAACTCACTATAAAGAGGAGCAGGCCACTGAGCAGCAGGCCACCCAAATCGAGATACTTTATGCCAAATATCTTGCTGATAAGGGCAACCGCACCACCACCGATAATGGCGGCTAAAGCCCCCGTTGGGGTAACCCTCAATCTATTCCTGTAAAAGCCGGCCAGGACGGGCAAAATTACTCCGGAGGTATATATTGTATAAGCAAAAAGAAGGGCACTTATTACTCCCTTTAGAACCAGGGCCAATATTAGTGAACCCAAGCCCAGAACCACTATCACCCACCGGGAGAGAGACACAGTATTCTTCTCAGAAAGTGACGGCTTGAAGTGCCCGATTATATCGACAGTCAATATAGTGCCGGCACTCAATAGACAGGTATCAGCCGAGGACATAACGGCACAGAGCAAGGCAGCAAGGACGATACCACCGACAAGCGGGGGTAATAGATTACTTATAACCGCGGGGAAGGCCTGCTCCGGCGAAATCTCAGGGAATAAAGCCGATGCCCCCATGCCAATCAAGGTAATAGCGAAGGCAAAGGGTAGGATAAGTAAGGCAGCCCACAATGCCGACGCCCTGGCTGCCCTCACATCCCTAGCACAGAAAAGCCTGGAATACATATCCGGCCCCACTACGTAGGTTAACCCGACCAGTAACAGGAGCGTGACTAATTCCGTCGCACCAAATTGGGGAGCGAGCGGGAAGGCAAACTGCTCCGGCGAAAGAGAACTCCTCAACCCATCCCACCCACCAAGTTGCGAAAAGACCAATGCCAAGCCAATGAAGATACCAGAAATTATTACTGCCGCCTGCAAGGTATCGGTTCGGATAACGGCATACTGACCGCCAAGTATGGTATAAGCCACAAATACGATGGTGAACAACACCATCCACAAAAGGGGGGACCCTATCCCTAGCACGCTCAATATCTTCCCGGCAGCTATAATCTGACCAGCGACAATGCCCACCCAGGAAACAACAATAAGCAGCGATGAAACCAGAGCTATCCGTCTATCGTATTGCTTCCCTACCAGCTCAGGGAGAGTATAGAGCCCAAACCGCCTCACCCTATCAGCAAAGAAAAGCCCCAAAACCGCCAGACCAATGCTACCGACTAATAACCACCATGCCCCGGTTAACCCCTGGCTGAACCCCAATCCGGCCATACCCACCGTGGCTGAGCCGCCAATTATGGTAGCCAGCAGTGAACCAGTAATGAACAAAGCAGAGCCTTTCCTACCAGCAACAAAAAAATCGTCAGCCCCCCTTGCCTTCCTCCAGCTCAGCACCCCTACGGCAACCATACCGAGGAAATAAATAGCAATAATTATCAGCTCCAACATTCTAACCTCCTTTTGTTAACCAGGCAGAAAATAAAGGTTAACATTGCATCCAAAAAATTTAGCCCGTTTTCAGCGAGACATCCCCGGTCATAGCAATCTTCTGTTCACCATCCGCCCTACCTATGATCAAAGAGCCGTCATCGCCCAACCGTCTTAATATCCCCCTCTGCCTACCCTCTACCGAAGCTGCCTGTACCCACCCCCCCATTCCCCAGCAAAGAGCATTCCACTGCTCTACGACAAGGTGAAACTTGCCCTCGGTCAGTAACCTGTAATTGCCCTCAATCTGCTCAAGAAGAATCTGCAGAAGTGCTACCCGGGAAACTCTTGCCCCAGCTTCAGTCGACAGACTCGTAGCCCCACTTGCCATCTCAGGGAATTCAGAGAAGTCAAAGTTAACGTTCATGCCAATACCTAAAATGACGAAGTCTATCCGGTCCAGCTCAGCATTAAACTCAGTTAGAATGCCACCAACCTTTTTACCATTCAGCAAGATCTCGTTGGGCCACTTGAGCTGTGGTGCTATTCTGATTGCCTTGTATATACTGGCCGCCGCAGATACAGCACCAATGATAACCAGCTGTGGCACCTGATGAAGCCTGATACTTGGGCGAAGTATAATCGAGCCTAGAATATTGGCTCCCTTTGGCGAAATCCAGCGCCGCCCATAGCGCCCCCGGCCGCTTGTCTGTTCCTCAGCAATCACCACGCTTCCTTCAGCAGCACCCTGCTCGGCTAGACTTCTAGCTACTGAACTGGTCGAGTCAACAGTTTGATAGTAGTAAATGTTTCTCCCGATAACAGAAGTCGCTAGTCCTTTTTCAAGCAGGGGAGGCAGGAGCTTATCGGGATAAGATATCGCCCGGTACCCCAGTCTGGGTTTAGCCTGAATAATAAAGCCTTCGCTCTGCAATTCTTTAATCCGCTTCCAAACGGCAGTACGAGAAACGCCAAGCTTCTTACCCAGCTCCTCGCCGGATACATAGCTCTCAGCATCATACAGCATATCCAGGATCTTGGGCTTACTTTTCACAGATAGTCCTTTAACTTCATAATAATAATAAGAGGATAAGGAAAATGTCAACCTTAACTATGATCAATGTTGACATTCGAAATAAAAAGCAGAAACTAATGAAAAGGGCTAGAGATGAAACGGGTGCCGGGCGGCGATATATCAGCCAGTTACAAAAAGTGGAAATTTCGCCTTTGCCTTCAAGCGTTCCACACCTTGGCTCGGGTCGGTCGATCCCCAAAATGTCACCCGGTCGGCTTCTCACTGCCAAGGATGGCAACCTCTATGTCTTTGCCGCACCTGGGACAGGTTATGTTAAAGGTTATTGGCTGCTTCATCACTCGTTCAGCGACAGCGGTAACCATTGAGTCTATATTATCCAAACGCTGGTCTAACATGTCCAGGCGCCGCTTAATCTTCTTAATATCTAGTGCCTGTTCCTCGGTAACCACACCGGGCTGGTCTTCCTGCACCAAGACTACTACCTCCGACAAATTATCAACTAATTATATATGTCAGGCGGCAGGATGTCAAAGATATACTGCTGAAATTTTTGATATTGAATTATGCCGCCGGGATGACATATACTAATGCCAAGGCAATCAAGAGCCTTAAAACACACTAAGGCTGAAGGAGGTGTCCATATGCCTGAGGAGATAATTGGAGAGGTGATGGACTTCTTTGCTCGACCGGTGGTGGCCGGGATTGATGTGACCGGGACGTTAACAGTAGGCGACCGAATTCATATTAAAGGTCACACAACCGACATGGAGTTCACCGTTGAGTCAATGCAGATTAACAATGTCAATGTCCAGGAGGCTAAAGCCGGAGATGCCATCGGAATTAAGGTGATCGACAGGGTAAGGAGAGGGGACAAGGTCTATAAGGTTATAGACTGAGACATTCTTCCCGCACACCAAAACCGAGTTGGCAGTAATTTCAGAGTTCCACTTCCGCGAAACACTGCACAGCATTCCGGCCAAGCCTATGTTCGAGTCATCAGCAGTGAGCAAGCCTCCCAACGGGGAGATAATCTTTACCAAAGTGTACTGTGGCTATTTTAGCCTATGTTTCTGACCAGGTTGGCTATTTCGATGGCCGTCATTGCCGCCTGAAAGCCCCGGTTACCCATCTTGGTACCTGCCCGCTCGATAGCCTCCTCCAGAGTGTCAGCAGTGATGACGCCATAGATAACCGGCAACCCGGTGTCCAGACCCACCCTGGAAGTATCCCGGGTCACCTGAGAAGCCACGTACTCAAAATGGGGGGTCCCACCACGAATCACCGCCCCAAGGCAGATAACCGCATCATACCTCTTGGTCTCGGCTAATTTCTTAGCCACCAGCGGGATCTCAAAGGAGCCAGGCACCCAGGCAACCTCAATATCCTCCTCATTAACACCATGGCGCCGCAAAGCGTCCTCTGCCCCCTCAAGCAACCTGTTGGTAATGAAATCGTTAAACCGGGAGACAACCACGCCAAACTTCAGCCCTTTCCCCAGCAACGTCCCTTCGATAGGCTTGCTCATGATATCCTCCTCATATTACTGGCCCTCAGTAGTATCAGTAATTCCCAGGAGATGACCCAATTTCTTCTGTTTTGCCTCCAGATAGCGGCGGTTGTAAGGAGTCGGGCGGGTAATAATAGGCACTGTCTGCACCACCTTCAGGCCGTAACCTTCCAGGCCGATCACTTTTTTGGGATTGTTGGTCAAGAGCCGGATTTCGTGTAAACCCAGGTCAGCCAGAATTTGGGCGCCAATGCCATAGTCCCTCAGGTCGGGAGCAAAACCCAAACACAGGTTCGCATCCACAGTATCCATCCCTTTATCCTGAAGGGCATAGGCACGGATCTTATTGTGGAAACCAATGCCCCGCCCCTCCTGCCTCATATACAGGAGGATACCCCGCCCCTCGGCGGCGATGCTCTGCATGGCAAGCCCAACCTGTTCCCCGCAATCACAGCGAAGGCTACCAAAAACATCGCCGGTAACACACTCGCTGTGAACCCGAACCAACACCGGCTCCTCGGTGGATATATCACCTATCACCAGAGCCAGGTGCTCATCGGGGTCAATGTCACTTCTGTAGGCTATGGCGGTAAACTCACCGTACCTGGTGGGCAACCTGGCCTCGGCTACCCGGTGGACGAGCTTCTCATGCCGGACACGGTAAGCAATAAGGTCAGCGACAGTCACAATCTTGATGCCATGCTCCTCTGCCATCATCTCGAGCTGCGGCAGGCGCGCCATAGTACCATCCTCGTTCAAAATCTCACAGATAACACCCGCCGGGTAGAGACCGGCCAGCCGGGCGAGGTCAACGATAGCCTCAGTGTGTCCCGCCCGCACCAGGACACCACCCTCCCTCGCCCGCAATGGAAAGACGTGCCCCGGCCTGGCTAAATCCTCCGGCTTGGTTGCCGGGTCAATCATGGCCCTAATTGTTTCCGCTCTATCCACGGCCGAAATACCGGTGGTTGACCTTTGCTTCACATCGACAGACACAGTAAAGGCAGTGCAAAACTTCGATGTATTCTCATCCACCATCAATGGCAGCTCCAGCTCGTCCAGCCGCTCACCGATAATGGGCAGGCAGACCAAACCCCGAGCGTGTCTAATCATAAAGTTGACCACTTCCGTGGTAACCTTCTCCGCAGCCAGCGCCAGGTCACCTTCATTCTCCCGGTCTTCATCATCAACGATAATAATGAACTTGCCTGCCTTTATGTCCTCAATCGCTTCATGAATGGTTGCCAGTCCCATACTACCCCCTTAACAACTTAGCCAATCAAAAACCCGTGCTTCTCCAGGAAGTCAAGAGTCACGCCTGAGCGCCGGGGCTGGCTAAGCTGCTCAACATATTTAGCGATAATATCCACCTCCAGATTGACCAGGTCACCCACCTGTCGGCTACCCAGCGTCGTATATCTCTGGGTATAATCAATGACCGAAATCTGAAACGAGGTGGTGTCCCTGGTCACAACTGTGAGACTAATTCCATCAACAGCAACAAAACCTTTCTCAACGATGTAGCGCATTAATGCCGGCGCGGTCTCCAACCTGACCGTCATTTGCCCACCACCCCGAACCGCCGAAGCCACTCTTGCCGTACCATCCACATGCCCCTGGACCAAATGCCCACCCAGTTGTCCCCCCAGAGGTAGCGGTGGCTCCAAGTTAACCCTGTCCCCGGTCTTTAGTAACCCGAGGTTAGTCCGCCTCAAACTCTCCGGCACCACATCAAACGAGAATGAGCCGGCATCAAGAGCCGTGATCGTCAGGCAGGCACCGTTAACGGCAACACTTCCACCGAGTTCCATATCCCGGAGAACACGGCCGGCAGCGACAGCCAGCTTCCCCGGTGGTGCTGAAATGACCCTGCCTACCTCTTGTATAATCCCGGTAAACACGGCTACTCCCCAGCATATCCACTGATCATCAGGTCATCACCAAGCCTGTCCACCTGAACATGCCGTAACCTGAGGGCGTCAATCAGTTTCTCAGCCCCCTTACCACCAACCGCCGTCTTGGCCTCGGCACCGCCGATAATAATCGGGGCGATGAAAGCGATAACCTTATCCACCAGCCCGTGGTCAAATAACGAGCCCAGCAGAATCCCGCCACCCTCAACCAGAACACTGGTAATCTCCCGCTCACCTAGCACTTTTAACAACCTTGCCACATCCACCACCCCTTCTTCTGAGGGCAACTCCAGTATCTCAGCACCCACCCTGGTAAAGACAGCGACCTCCTGTGCCGTGGCATGCTTGCCCAGGACGAGAAGCGTCCTCCCCGGCTCACTGAATACGTGGGCAGCGGGCGGAGTAGAGCCCTGACTATCCACGATCACCCGGAGCGGTTGCTTCCTAGCGGTGCCACCCCGGCCCCCGGAACACCTAGCGGTAAGGTGGGGGTCATCAATGAGAACGGTATTTACCCCAACCATGACCGCATCAGCAGCATAACGCAGATTGTGAACCTGCTTTCTCGCCTCCTCGCCGCTAATCCATTTAGAATCGCCAGTCCTGGTCGCAATCTTGCCGTCCAGGCTGGCAGCAAATTTTGCCGTAACAAAGGGCAGGCCAGTAGTTATAAACTTGGTATAGGCCTCGTTAATCTCATTGGCTTCTTCTTCATACTCGCCGACATACGTCTTAATGCCATGTTGCTCCAGCTCCCCTTTTCCCCGCCCGGAGACCAACGGATTCGCATCAAGCGCTGCCAGGTGAACCTCAGTGATGCCAGCGTCAATAATAGCCTTGGTGCACGGAGGCGTGCGCCCATAATGGCAGCACGGTTCCAGTGTAACATAGAGCACACCCCCTTTTGCCTGCTCCCCAGCCTGCTTCAGCGCCATAACCTCAGCATGATGCGAACCGGCGGGCTGGGTATAGCCCTGTCCCGCAACCACATCATTATTGACCACCACGGCGCCAACCGCCGGGTTAGGACTAGCCTGCCCCAGGGCTAATTTTGCCAGAGAAAGTGCCTGCGCCATATAGTCCATTCTAACGCCATTCTAGCACCGCCCTACAAGAAAGTGCAAATCAAAAAGCAGGGAACCAGGTTTTGCCTAGCTCGGTTAACATACACCCCGAAGCCCACCCCTTGCCGAGGGGGGGCATTTGTCACTCCAGGCAACCCGAAATATGGCTAGCCTGATCGTCATAGTCCTATCGTATAAAGCGACAGGATCAACTTCAGTTAGCTGGCACTGGAAGGATTGTGACAAATAGAGTATAATTAGCACCAAACCGGGATGGAATAGTTAATTAATGAAATCCTTTCTCCGTGAGATCATAATAACCCTCATAATGGCGATAGTAATCTTTGGACTGCTTCAGGCCACAATCCAGAGTTTCGTCGTTATTGGCTCCAGTATGGAGCCTAATCTTGAGGAAGGAGAAAGACTGCTGGTCAGCAAAGTCAGTTACAGTCTTCACGAGCCGGAAAGAGGAGATGTAGTCGTCTTTATCTCGCCCAAAAGCCAGCAGGTGGACTTCATCAAACGCATCATCGCTCTACCCGGCGAGACCGTAGAGGTGGAGAACGGGGCGGTATATATCAATGGCCACCAACTTGACGAACCCTATATCAAACAATTGCCCAAATATTCTCTCGAGCCGCGACAAGTCCCTGAGGATGAGTACTTTGTTCTCGGTGACAACCGTAACAATAGCAACGATTCCCACAACGGCTGGACAGTGCCCCGCCAAGAAATAGTGGGCAAAGCCTGGTTATCAATCTGGCCGCCAGATAAGTGGGGTAATGCGGCTAATTACTCCCTGCCGGAGCAACTGGTTAGTGTGACCAATAACTAGCTGCCCTGACCGGGTATATGTTGAAGGATGCTTAAGGGAGAAACCTTGCTTGATAGCGTCGAAGAAATCTTCGAGAAATCAGGGGCAATACTCAAGGGGCACTTCCTGCTCACCTCGGGACTGCACTCGCCGGTCTACTGGGAGAAGTTCCAGGTTCTTCAGTATCCCAACTACACCGAGCAGCTCTGTCGCCGGATTGCGGCCCACTTCCAGAACCAGCAAGTCCAGATAGTCGCCGGGCCAACTACCGGGGGTATTATCCTCGCTTTTGAGGTGGCAAGACAGCTCGGGGTACGCGGCATATTTGCCGAAAAAGAGGGCGACCGACGGGCCTTCCGACGAGGCTTCACCATCAGCCCCCGGGAGCGAGTCCTTATCGCCGACGATATCCTTACCACCGGTAAATCCATACATGAGGTGATGGCGGCAGTAGCTGAGTCCGGGGGAAAGGTCATCGGCATCGGGGTATTGGTTGACCGCTCCGAGCAGCCAGTTGAGTTTGGGGTGCCCCTGTTTAGCTGCCTCCGCGCCGCGACCCAGACCTATCATCCGCAGGACTGCCCCCTGTGCGCGGCTCAAATCCCGCTGGTCAAGCCCGGCAGCAGCAAAAATCCGCCGGGCTGAGAGCGACTAGAATAGTTTGAGAATGCAAAGTAAAGATTCCCACAGTGAAAAGCCGGCACTCGATTATCTGTTTCACCCCAGGTCGATAGCAATTGCCGGAGTTTCCGCTAGGGCAACCAGATTAGGTGGCGGGCGACAATTCCTGGAGGGCCTGATTAATGCTGGATTTAAGGGCAAGATTTACCCGGTAAGTCCCAGCAGAGGCGAAATACTTGGCTTAAAAATATATCCCGGTATTAAGGACATTCCAGACAGGGTTGATTATGTTATATCCGCCATTCCAGCTCAATATACTCCCCAGCTGATAATAGACTGCGCCACCAAAGGAACGAAGGCCGTCCACATGTTCACCGCCGGCTTCAGCGAGCTAGGCGATGAACAGGGAAAACAACTGGAATCACAGATAACCAGTATAGCTCACCAAACGGGCATCCGAGTTATCGGGCCCAACTGTCTCGGGTTATACTGCCCTAAGACCAGGCTATCATTCCACCCGGACTTCCCTAAACGAAGTGGTGCTGTCGGCTTTATCACGCAGAGTGGTGGCAACGGCATGTACACCGTCCTTGATGCGAGTATGAGAGGCACTTACTTCAGCAAGGTCATAAGCTATGGGAATGCCTGCGACCTCAATGAGAGCGACTTCCTGGAATACCTTGCCCACGACTCCGGCACCGAGATAATCGCTGGTTATATCGAAGGAGTGAAACAAGGGACTCGCTTCGCTGAGGTGTTAAAGCAAGCAGCCAAGCTAAAACCGGTCATCATCTACAAAGCCGGAGCCACAGAAGGCGGAACAAAGGCGGCTGCCTCGCACACTGGCGCCATAGCCGGCTCGGGTAGAATCTGGGACAGCCTGCTAAAGCAAGCCGGTGCCATTCAGGTGCATAACATGGAAGAGCTGATTGACCTGATCGTGCTGTTTACACATATGGCACCCCCTGAAGGGAGAAGAATCGCCATACTCGGAATGGGAGGAGGCAACCTCGTCCAGGCTGCCGATGCCTGTTCGAACAACGGGTTAACCGTACCCTCGCTCCCGGCAGAAACCAGGGAGAGGTTACGGGCTATTTATACCTCAGAAACCGGAGGTAGCTTTGGCAATCCTGTAGACATGTACTGGCGTAAAGGAGACCTGTTTCAAAAAGCCATCAGCACAGTTGCTGATTGCAGCCAGATTGACCTGCTACTCATACAAATGATGATTGGTATTGGTGACCAGGTACTTGAACCGTACCTCGACTCAATTAACAGCCTGAGTAAATACATAAACAAGCGCACCGCTATTGCTTTTCGCCTGGTGGGAGTGGCCAAATCATGGCCGCTGGCGGCACAGGCACAGAAAGCGCTCTCGAAAGCCGGCTTCCCGGTATTTCCTTCAATCAGCCGAGCCGCCGGTGCCTTGGGCAAGTTTGTTGAATACCACCAGCGGTGGCAGACGAACCGCTAATCCCGACCAAACTCCTTCCTCAACTGCCTTGAACTGACATGAATCATGGTCGGTCTCCCGTGAGGACAGGTCTGAGGCATCGCTGTCTGCTCCAGTTGCCGGACCAGCTCCCGCAGTTCACCATCAGCCAGCGCCTGCCCCGCCCTAACGGCACCGTGGCAAGCCATAGATGCGGCGATACTTTCCCCCCAATCGCTTCGGCTCTCCCCCGGCAGTGAATCCAGTAATTCAGTTAACATCCCCGCCCAGTCTCTATCATGAAGCAAAGCCGGTACTGCCCGGACGAGGTAAGTTCGGTCGCCAAACGGCTCAATCGAGAAGCCAAACTCGGCCAGGCTCTGGTAGTGTGATGCCATAACCTGTTCCTGCCTGGGATTAACCTCAAAGGTCACGGGCTCGAGGAGTCCTTGAACCTCGATGTCCTGCCGCGACCTCTGGTGTTGAATCTTTTCAAAAAGGACACGCTCATGGGCGGCATGCTGGTCAATGAGATACAGGCCGTCGGGGCCCTCGGCGGTAATATAGGTGGCCTCCAGCTGCCCCAGCACCCGCAGCACCGGCAAAGACGCCGCTGGAGTCGGCGGGGCCAATGGTGGCGGAGTCGTGCGGCCAATCTCGGCTGAAGTCCACAATGCCTGCGCTGGCTCCGGTGGGGATGCCATCCTTGCCCCTACAGCATCAACCTTGGGCACCGGCATCTGCTCCACCAAAGCCTGGCGCACTGCCCTCTGCACCGTGCTGAAGACCACGTGCTCCTGCTGGAATTTGATCTCGGTCTTGGTCGGGTGAATATTAACATCCACCTCCTGAGGTGGCAGTGTAATATTGGTAATGGCGATGGGATATCTCCCTGACATTAAGAGTCCGTGATATGCCTCCTCCACCGCTCGAGTCAGCAGGCGGCTGGTTATCCAGCGACGGTTGACAAAGAAGCTGAGGTAGCCACGACTGGAGCGGCTGATGGCCGGGGAGCCCGCCAAGCCGCTTACCCCGGGTGATGAAGATGAGGCGCTCTTAACCTCCAGCATATTCTGCGCCACCTCCAGCCCGTAGACCTCAACGACACTGTCTATTAGCTGACCACTGCCCGGTGTTCTCAGCATCATACGTCCTTCAAGAAACAGAACAAACTTGACCTCGGGAAAGGCGAGGGCATACTGAGTGACCACATTAGCGATATGGCTGTTCTCGGTCGCCGGCGACTTGAGGAATTTCAACCTTGCGGGCACGTTTCGGAACAAGTTCCTCACCGTAATTGTGGTCCCCTGGGGCCGCCCCTGACTTCTCCGGCTAACAATGGCGCCGTCCTTCAAACCAAGATAGGCACCTGCTGCTTCACCCACAGCACAGGTAACTATATCCACCTCAGCCACAGCGGTGATGCTGGGAAGCGCCTCTCCCCGAAAGCCGAGGCTGGTGATCTGCTCCAGGTCTTCCAGGCCACCGATCTTGCTGGTGGCATACCTCTCAAAGGCAAGCTCCACCTCCACCGGTGGAATCCCGACCCCGTTATCGGTCACCCGAATCAGGCTCACCCCACCACCCCTGACCTCAACCGAAATCTGGGTTGAACCGGCATCCAGCGAGTTCTCCACCAGCTCCTTGACCACCGAGGCCGGCCTCTCCACCACCTCCCCGGCGGCAATCCGCGCCACCAGCTCCTTATCTAAGACTCTAATTGCCATTGAAAAGAACCTGCCACTCTCTTTAGAGTTTAACCCTTTGCCCTACCCCAGTCAAAGAGTTTTTATCTACCTCATCCCCTTAATCCCCCTCTCCTTCAAAGGAGAGGGGGAAGACAAGAAAGAGGGGCTTCCGCCCCTCTTAAACACCCCCTATCGGAGAATGGAAGAGAGGCGCAGCCCTCCTATATAAATATCTTCCCCTTCCCCTAAGGGGAAGGGGATAAAGGGGATAGGGTCACTAATTATTCTATCTTTTCCAGTTTGGCGAAGCTGAGTAGGAGCTTCTTGATACCCACCCCGTCAAAAACAACCACCACCTCAGCATCATTTTGTATTGGCTGGTAGCTGACCACCACCCCGTCCCCAAAGACGGCGTGGCGGACATGGTCGCCAGCCCTGAGCTCCGGCAATATAGAGCCTGGAGCCGCAGCCCTGTTCTTAGAATAAACCGGACTGGTGGCTAAACCTTCCTCCTGCCATAAACCACCGGCGGTTATCAAGTGCCTGGGTATATCCTCCAGGAAGCGTGATGGTCTATTCAGGGTGCTGCTCCCCATCAGGCTGCGGCGAAAAGCACGAACCAGGTACAGTCTCCGCTTGGCTCTGGTCACCCCGACGTAGCACAACCGACGCTCCTCCTCCATCTGGTCTGGAGCATCAAACGACTTGATATGGGGCAGGATACCCTCCTCCATGCCCACAATGAACACCACCGGAAATTCCAGGCCCTTAGCCTGGTGCAAAGTAATCAGGGTTACCGCATCCACACTCCCGTTAAGCCCGTCCACATCAGAGACCAGAGTCACCCCCTCCAGAAAGGCGGCCAAGCCGTCTCCCGGCTTCAAGTCACCGTATTGCTGGGTGACGGTGCGCAGTTCACGGACAGTGTCCCACCGCTCTTCGCCATCCGGATCACTCAACAGATACCCCTGATAGCCGGTGCCCTTAATAACCAGGTCAAACAAATCAACCAGATTAAGCTCGTGACTGCGGGCAATGAATTCCTCCGTCAGACTCAGAAAAGCCGCCAGCGCCCGGGCAATGTGGGGAGTAAATGAATGCTGATCCTGCTCAGCCAGGTGCCGCAGTACTTCATACTCGGAGACACCCAAAGACCTCGCCCAGCCGGACAACTTAGCCAGAGTCTGTTGACCGATACCCCGCCCCGGGACATTGATTACTCTGAGCAGACTAACACTATCATTTGGGTTCTGGATAAGCCGGAGATAGGCGATAATATCCTTAACCTCCCGACGCTCATAGAAACGGGTAGCCGCCACCAGCTTATACGGTGTCCCGTAGCGAACAAACGCCTCTTCAAGGGCTCGCGACTGGGCATTAGTGCGATACATCACGGCACAATCACTCAGGTGAAACCCACCCTGCCCCACCAGCCGCTCAATCTCAGCCACCACAAACTGCGCCTCCTCCTGCTCGTTGTAGGTCTCAACCACCGTAGTTAGCTCGCCCGGCTCATTATCTGTCCATAAGCTCTTGGGTTTGCGCTGCTGGTTGGCCGAGATGATGTGGGAAGCCACTTCCAGAATCGCTTTCGTCGAGCGGTAGTTCTGCTCCAGCAACACCACCTTAGCCTCAGGATAATCCCGTTCAAAGCTGAGGATGTTGCGCAGGTCGGCAAAGCGCCATGAATAAATTGACTGGTCAGGGTCGCCAACAACACATATATTGCGATACTTACCGCCCAGCTGCCTGATCAGCTCGTACTGGGTCAGGTTGGTATCCTGAAACTCGTCCACCAGAATGTGTAAATACCGCTCCTGATATTTGGATAGAATATCACCATTATTTCTAAAGAGGAGCACCGCCTTCATCAACAAATCGTCAAAATCCAGGGCGTTGCTTTCTGTTAGCAGCTGCTGGTAGCGCTCATAAACCCTGCCCACCACCTCGTCAAAATAGCTGCGACCTCGCTGAACATAGTCAGCCGGGGTCAGCATCTGACTCTTGGCTGCCGAGATAGCTGAAGCTATCGCCCGAGGGGCATATTGCTTGGGGTCAAGACCAACCTCCTGAATACCCCGCTTTATCAAGGCAAGCTGGTCTTCTTCATCATAGATGACAAATCTCGGGTCAACACCGACCGCCTGGCCATCACGGCGCAGGATTCGCGCGCAAATAGCGTGAAAAGTGCCGATAGTTAACTCTTTAACCGAGCCACTGACCAACCGGTGAAGCCTCTCCTCCATCTCCCGGGCAGCTTTATTGGTGAAGGTGACTGCCATAATGCGGCCGGGCTTGACACCACAGACCTTAATCAGGTAAGCCACCCGATGGGCGATGACCCTGGTCTTGCCGCTGCCGGGGCCAGCTACAATCAGCACTGGCCCCCCAACCGCCTCCACGGCTTCCCGCTGCGCCGGATTAAGCTCCGCCAGAATATCCATCTAGCTCATTATAAACTCTGGCACAAGGGAGTTCAAAAACCGCAGTCCCCCTCTCCTTTGAAGGAGAGGGGGACAAAAGGGGAGATTGACAAGCAATCTCCAGCTATAATAAGCGAACTTGATTGAGCACGGTATCCGGGAATCTAGAACGGCCAGCAGCTAAACAGCAACGACGACGACCCGGATTAGGCACTATTCAATGTTGATCAGCTCTTCGGGCAATCCATACGCCTGGACCAGTCCCCGGTCGATACTTATGGCACCCTCCTTTGCCAGCCGCTTCAGGTCTCGGACCAGTGTCTGCATGCTTCCATTGGAGCCCACTTCCATAACGGCGCTGATCTGGTGAGTCTTTGCCTCCCTGATCAAATTCCGGACGGCAAAGGTGCCCGCCATCACCTCAAAGGCAGCCACTCGGCCCCTGCCACCAGGTCGGGGCATCAGGATTTGAGAGAGGACTCCCTCAAGGACAAACGACAACTGGAGGCGTATCTGCTGCTGCTGATAGGGAGGAAAGGCATCAATAATTCGTTCTATAGTATCGCTAGCTCCTATAGTGTGCAGAGTGCTGATCACCAGATGACCAGTTTCGGCGGCGCTAAGTGCCGTCGCCATAGTTTCCAGGTCACGCATTTCGCCGACGAGGATAACATCCGGGTCCTGCCGCAGGGCGTGCTTTAGAGCGTCGCTGAACGACCTGGTGTCACTACCCAGGTCACGTTGAATAATCATAGCCATTCCCGGGCTGTGCACATACTCCACAGGGTCTTCGATGGTGACTATCTTGCGGGCGCTGTTTTGATTGATGTGGTTGATCATGGCCGCCATGGTGGTTGTCTTACCGACGCCGGTGGGTCCGGTTACCAGAACCAACCCGTGGTGCCTCATCGCCAGGGTTTTGCAGATTTGGGGCAGGCCCAGTTCATCAACCGTAGGCACCCGTAACGGGATAATGCGGAAGGAAATGCTAATGCTACCCTGCTGCAAGCAGGCATTTACCCTGACGCGAGCCAAACCAGGCACCTGATACATGAAATCCAGCTCAAGCCGCTGATAGAAAGCTTGTCGCTGGGCTTCGGTGGTGATGGACTCAAATATTCTCTTGGCATCGTCAGGCATCACCGGTTGTGTGTACTCAATGGGCGCAATCACGGAATTGACACGTAGCGATGGGGGATACGGCACCGCTATATGGAGGTCCGATGCCCCTCTTTCTACCGCCAGTAGGAGAAGATCATCAATATTTGTGCTGCAAACGGACTTCAGGTCTGCCATAATATCAATTGCCATTTTCACCCTCCCCCGGTTGTCAGCAAGACGAGATTCCAGGCGCTGTAACCCCTCTCTTTGCCGCAAAATTATAACAACCAAGGTAATAGTACTTTTGTCTGGAGGGTTAGTAAATCACCCAAATGGGTGATTTTGCCGTTAGGCTTGACATAAGGCGGGTAACCTTGTAAAATATATGTGGATATGCGCATATATAATTATCATCCCGACCGGGGGAAGTGATGCGTGACTTCATCAAGGCGATAAAGGCCCTTGCTGATGAGACAAGACTCAGGATTCTAAAGGTGCTTCTGGAGCGGGAATGCTGTGTCTGCGAGGTTATGCAAGCCCTGGATATCTCCCAGTCCCGGGCCTCACGCAATCTAGGCATCCTTCAGGACGCCGGTTTCCTGAAGGCAAGGCGAGACGGTGCATGGATAGTCTATTCTGTAGACTGGCAGACAGTAAATCGCCACGCTATTTCCCTCGCCCGGCTACTCAAGGATTCTCTTATCAGCGACGGTGTGTTTGCACGGGACAAGGAAAGGCTGCGCCACGCCGTGCGGGTAGGCCCAGGATGCCGGTAGGAGCGCCCCGATACCAGCGCCAACCAACCAGCAGAAGTCGAAAGTTTCAGGAGGAGCACCAGTATTTAACCGCCTGTGGTGCCTAACAACGCTGATATTCCCGGGCAGCATAGCAATCAAAGACCACATCCAAAGGAGTTAACATGGAGGGAAAAGAAAAAAGACTTGGTCTGTGGGAGAAGTATCTGACCCTGTGGGTCGCCTTATGTATTGCTGCGGGCACTGCGCTGGGAAGACTATTCCCCCAGATTTCCGATAACTTAGCCAGACTGGAAGTAGCCCATATTTCTATCCCGATCGCGGTTCTTCTATTTGCCATGATATACCCCATAATGGTTCAAATAAGTTTTGAAGAGATCAAGAAAGCGGTTCTCAGCCCGAAGCCGATAGGCCTTACTCTTCTTGCCAACTGGGCGGTGAAGCCATTTACTATGGCTTTGTTCGCCTGGCTTTTCCTCAGCGTGATTTTTGGTCGCTTCCTAACAACCGAGCAAATACAGGATTATCGAGCGGGGCTGATACTTTTAGGGGTGGCACCGTGTACTGCTATGGTCCTGGTATGGAGCTATCTTGCGCGCGGTAATATGGGGCATACCCTGGTTATGACAGCTATAAACTCGCTGACTATGGTGATACTGTATGCCCCGCTGGCTATGTTTCTGCTGGGCATTTCAGGCATACGGGTACCATGGGAAACAATAGCTTTGTCTGTAGCCATATATATCTGCACACCGCTGATAGCTGGTTATATAACCCGGAGACGGGTAATTAAACAGAGAGGCCTGGAATGGTTCAAAACCAGGCTCGTGCCCGTTCTGGGTAAAGTATCAATTGCTGCCCTGCTGGTCACTTTAATCGTGCTCTTTACCTATCAGGGTTACTTGATTATTGAATTGCCGGCCATTATAGGCATGATAAGCGTGGGTATATTGGCCAACATACTGGTTGTATTTGGCGCCACGTATGTTGCCGGCAGAATGATGCACTTATCTTATGAAGACGCGTCGCCAGCCGCAATTATTGCGGGCAGCAATCACTTCGAGGTTGCTATCGCTGTAGCTACCACTATCTTCGGTGTCACCTCGGGAGCCGCTCTGGCAACAGTGGTCGGCGTTCTGACTGAGGTTCCTTTCATGCTCATCCTGGTGAAACTGTGCAAGGCCACCAAGAGCACATTTCGCAGCCAGCCAGCGGGAAATGCGGCGGTAACGAAGCTGTAGCGGGCTAAACCATCGCCGTCTAGCCGCGGTAGATATAGAGCGGTTCACTGTCGGTTATCAACCTTGCCGGCTTGGCGAACTCGTCTCTCAGGTGCTTAGGCAACGAGAACATCCCCTGATGGGTCAGCCCATCATAGAGCCTCAGCCCGCTAAGCGACCGGGCCGAAATCCGGCCATCCACCTCAGCCGGCGAAAGCTGAAGGGGATCGAGGTTCTGTGAGGCACAGCAGAAGCCCCACGGACCTCCAAAAGAGGGGACATCTATCCAGTAGGCACAGACTATGGGGAAAACGCTTTTCAGCGTGTTATTGACGGCGCTAAAGTTCAGCAACTCCATCCAGGATGCCGACCCGGCTTGGACACAAATAATGCCGTTGGCAGTGAGCCTGTCCCGTACCAGGTGATAGAACTCCTGGGTATAAAGTAGATAGGCAGGCCCCTGCTCTATCGGGTCGGGCAGGTCAATAATAATCACGTCAAACTGCTCTTGGCTCTGAGACAGATAATCCCGGGCATCAACGTGGTGTAGTTCAGTACGTTTATCTTCAAAGGAGCCCCGGCTGTGGTCAGGCAAAAATTTCGGGCATAGAGCCACCACCTCGGCATCAATATCAACCATCACTGCCCGTTTCACCGTTTTATGAGACAATACTTCCCTTAAGGTGGCGCCTTCACCGCCACCAGCGATAAATACCGTCTCCGGGCAGGGATGGGTTATCATCGCCGGCTGTACCAAAGCCTCGTGATAAATAAACTCATCAACCTCGCTGGACTGAATCTTGCCGTCCAGCACCAGGCATCTACCCAGACTACCGCTGCGAATAATCTCGACAGACTGGAACTTAGTCCGCCCGGTATACAGCACATCTTCGATGCTGTACAGTTGAATCAGATCCCGGCTTACTCTATCGTAAAACCATTTATCGGGGTCACTATCCATAACTTTGCCCCAAACCACTCTACCGACTGTCTATAATCCCTCTCCGCATCTCCACCGCAGAGTGGTTCTTACTCCCAAGCTTCCTCGTCAGTTCTTGAGCTGCCTTCTCTGGCTGGACAGAATCGCCACAAGTGAAGATATCAGCAGCAGCATAACCATATTCCGGCCAGGTATGGATAAACAGGTGAGACTCGGCAATGATTACCACCCCACTCACCCCCTGGGGGCTAAACTGGTGAAACGAATCCCCCAACACCGTCGCCCCGCACTCCCGTGCTGCCGCCAGCAGAGTACTTCGGAGAAAGTCTAGGTCGTTTAACACCTCCTTATCGCAGCCCTTGAGTTCCAGAAGTAAATGTTTTCCTAGCGCATTCAATCACCTTCCCTCCTTAGAAGATTTTGTTGGTGCCTGGTCTCTAAGCTGAACCAGACACAAAGAAGATTGTATAACAATATTGCCACCTTTATCAATGTCTTCCGGATAAGAAAAGGGCTCTCCTAACTGGCTAAACCCGGACTCTTATACACCGACTGAAAATTGAAGTATTGCGCCATAAGTTCGGCCAGCCTGGGCAACTTTTTCTCCTGGTTAAATCGGCCCTTGCCCAGAACGGCTTCAATACCGCCGATAGCGGTAATGATATCACCTTTGGTCAAGATGACGGGCACCTTGTTGACCTCTGCCCCGTAGAGCACGGCCTCAGTTGGCGGGGTATCACCACAGAGAACAAGGCACCTCGTTGGTGTCTCCAGAGCTGCCAGTTGCATATCGGGGCGGTTCCCCCTGACGATTACCGCCTTATCACCCCGCCGACTATAGTATTGCGGACCCGGGTCAACCGCCATTGCCCCAAGCATGAAGTTCTCCACCAGCTCCACCGACTGTCCCGCAGAGCTCAACAACTCCCCTTGAACACACTCGGCCAGCTCACCTACGGTCGGTGCAAAGAGAACCCTGTCCTCGGGGAGCACACCCAGAACACCTATCCCGGTTCCGCTAAGCTGAGCCGCAACCTCATCACGCACCGACACAATTTTTCTTGCTGGCACCTTATTCAACACTATACCCAGCAAATTTTTCCCCAAATCTTTGTAGCGGTCAACAAACCTCACCCCGGGAGAGCTATCAGAGTACGCTTCAACGGCAATTGCCCTGGCATCCAGCGCCTGCACTATACCCGGCTCACACGCACCTTCAGTGATAACCACGTCCTTACCCGCAGAAATCCGCTTATAGGCTTCTTTAACCCTGCCTGACAGCTCAACCTGGCCATCTATAAGCGGGCAGATAGTGTCCACAGGGTCATCCAAACTGAAAATTTGTTTCATGAATAGGGCATCGCGCTCAGTGGCTCCTGGTAGCTGCTCACTACGGATAAAAATCGGTTTGAAAAAACCTGCCTTCTTGCCATCCTCCAGCAAATGCCTGCCCAGTCCTGCGCCAACCGTGGTCCTGCCGGCGCCCTCTTCCACAGAGGTCACATATAAACAAACCAAGCGACACCTCCTGCGATAACGAAAAAATAATAGCTAGTCTATTATAACTGCTTCCATCTCATTGGTAAAGATATTTCCTTAAATAAACAGTCGCAAATTCTTGCCATAGGCCGTTTAATGTGTTATAATTTAGTTTTAGTAGAATTATTAAGTGAATAGGGGAACCTTTAAGCCGGCCCCGTGAGGCTGGCAAGGGAATGAGAAGAGCAATACCACCTCTTGCCAGCCATGGCAAGAGGTAATTTTATGCCTAAAAAAATCATAATGACCCCGGAGGATATCAGGCGCACCCTAGCCCGCATTGCTCACGAAATTATAGAGCGAAATAAGGCGCTTGAGCAACTGGTACTGGTGGGCATGCATACCCGGGGAGTGCCGCTGGCGAAACGTCTCGCCCTCAACATCGAAAACTTTGATAAGTTGACAATACCCGTTGGTGCCTTAGACATCAGTCTCTACCGAGATGACCTCTCCTCATTAGACCTGAAACCCGTTGTTCACCGGACTGACATTCCGGTCAACGTTGATAGCAAGTCCATAGTGCTGGTTGATGACGTCCTTTACACCGGGCGGAGCATCCGGGCAGCTATGGATGCCCTAATTGACCTGGGGCGGCCCCGCTCAATTCAACTGGCTGTTCTCATCGACAGGGGGCACCGTGAACTGCCGGTACGGGCTGACTACGTCGGTAAGAATATACCAAGCTCTCGACATGAGGAAATACAGGTGCAGCTAGAGGAAACTGATGGCATAGATGAGGTAGCCATCGTTTCCGTCCCCGCCGCTAAGGAGACATAATGATGACAACCCAACAAAAAGATAACCCCACCCTGGCAATAAAGGCCAAGGCACCGTTGACGGCTTCAGTATGGCAACATCATCATATCCTTGACCTTGATGACTTTACCCCGGAGGAAATCGAGCTTGTCTTCCAGACAGCCGATGCTATGAAGGAGATACTTTCCCGACCAATTAAGAAGGTGCCCACCCTCCGGGGCAAGACGGTGATCACCCTGTTCTATGAACCCAGCACCCGCACCCGGGTATCCTTCGAGCTGGCAGCCAAAAACTTGAGTGCCGATGTAGTTAACCTGAGCGCCTCGGCGAGCAGTGTTGCCAAGGGAGAATCCCTGGTTGATAGTCTCAGCACTCTCCAAGCCCTGGGGGCTAATATCGTGGTAATGCGGCATCCCCATTCGGGGGCTCCCTATATTGCCGCCAAATACCTGGAGGTAGGCATTGTCAATGCCGGAGATGGCTGGCATGCCCACCCAACTCAAGCCCTCCTTGACCTGTACACCATTCGGGAACATAAGGGAAGCCTCAAGGGGCTGATGACGGTTATTGTCGGCGATATTGTGCACAGCCGGGTCGCCCGCTCCAATGTATGGGGGCTGACCACCATGGGGGCGGAGGTGAGGTTGTGCGCCCCGCCAACCCTTCTCCCCACCGGCCTCGATAGCCAGCAACACCACTTCCCCAGGGTCAGCCTGGAGCCTGATATTGAGCATGCCCTGAACGGAGCCGATGTCGTCATGGCATTACGGCTGCAACAGGAAAGGCAACAGAGCGGGCTGCTGCCCAGCCTGCGTGAGTATATCCAGCGATACCAGCTCAACGAGTCAAGGTTAGCCAAGGCTAAACCCGATGCCCTGCTCCTCCATCCCGGACCGGTAAATGAAGGCATTGAGATTTCACCAGCGGTAGCTCACGGTCCCCAATCAGTAATCAACGAGCAGGTGACCAACGGAGTGGCGGTGCGGATGGCATTACTCTATTTACTTGCCGGGGGCAGCAGGCTATGAAACCGCTGCTCATCCAGAATGGCCGGATAATTGACCCCAGCCAGCCGATGGACGAGACCGGCAGTCTGCTTATCAGTGATGGCAAAATCTCATGGGTGGGCAGGGGAAAGGCGGCTCCACCACAGCCAGAGTGTGATGTCCTGGATGCGGAGGGGCTGATAGTCTGCCCCGGGCTTATCGACCTCCACTGCCATCTCAGGCAGCCGGGGTTTGAGGAGAAGGAAACCATTGCCACCGGCACCAAAGCCGCCGCCAGAGGCGGCTTTACCACAATCTGCTGCATGCCAAACACCAACCCGCCGCTGGACAGTCAGGCTGCCATAGATTATGTAAAAA
>CAZNSC010000042.1:0-21674 GCA_964575695.1 uncultured Dehalococcoidales bacterium | reverse complement strand
TCCGCTTACCTCTACCTCTCGATGTCCGCCTACTTTCGGTCTATCAATCTAAAGGGCTTCGCCAACTGGATGCGCGTGCAGACGCAGGAAGAACTGGCGCACGCGATGAAGTTCTACGACTACATAAATGACCAGGGAGGCAGGGTTATCCTAACCTCGGTGGACGGGCCACCCACAGAATGGGCTTCACCCCTAGCCGCATTCGAAGATACCTATAAGCACGAACAGAGGGTGACCGGTCTCATCAATGACCTGGTCAATCTTGCCCGCGCAGAAAGAGACGACGCCACGGACACCTTCCTGCAATGGTTTGTCACCGAGCAAGTGGAGGAGGAGAGCAGCGCCAGCGAACTGGTGCAGCAGGTGAAGCGTGCCGGCAATTCCCCGAATGACCTGTCCAAGCTCGACCGCCAGCTTGCCCAGCGCGTGTACCACCCACCTGGCAAAAAAGGGTAGGCCGGACGTGAAGTGAGACAGGGTAAGTGACATAATTGGAGGCTCAAGAGGGCTATGTCCACGCCAGAGGCTGTGGGGGAAGTCTGATAGAATCTATCCTTGAGCTAGCCGCTTGCCAAGTTCAAAGGCGTCTGACAGTGCCGTTGGGTGCTCCTTAATCTCTCCCCTCTTGTCCACACCCCGGATGAGAAGCTCATCAACATATTGGACACCGATGGCCTGGAAGAAGTATTTCACGGTCAGTACCGGCCCATCAAACAGTTTCTTGCCGCGGGTTGCCCCAACCGCGATGAAGGCGCCCCTTCGCCCTGAATCGGGAGGGTTCTGCCTGAGAACATGTCTTCTGACCCACAGCGCCTGGCAGCGGTCAATGAGTGCCTTAACCTGGCTGGTAAGCCCGTAGAAGAAGATAGGCGAGGCAATTACGATAACCTCAGCCTCAAGGAGTTTGGGGTATATGCCGTCCATGTCGTCCCTGATGACGCAATTGCCATCCTTCAGGCAGCCATAGTATTCTCGGCAGGGGGCTATGTTGAGCCTGTCAACGACTATCTTCTCGACCTCAGCCCCCTGGCTCTGTGCCCCGCTCAAGGCCTCATCAAGCAGTAAGTCAGTATTGCCTTTTATCCTCGGGCTGCCCATAATCCCCAGGACTTTCAATCATACCTCCGGTGAGCTAATGCCACCCATCCGGTCCACGCCTACAGGACAGAATCAATACCGGGAATATGCAGCTATAGAATATTCCGTGCCCGTAGACCGTCATGCCCCGCATTCTATATTGTCACCGGCCTGTTGTCAATGGCATGGCTCAGAGAGTGTTTACCAACCCCTCACCCTTTGTCCCTCTCCCCCCTTCCTAAGGGGAGAGGGTGGATACTACTCTAAAGGGGCTCCGCCCCTTTCAATCCCTTTGCTAAACAACCTCTGGCCCAGACTTGCCATAGATAGCCCATTACTTTAGACTATTAGTAGTGTTACTTTCAGGCTAGAGATGGACAGGAGAATCGGAGTATATGTGTGCCACTGCGGACTAAACATCGCGGGCACCGTTGATGTAAAAGCAGTGGCTGAATATGCCAGAGGGCTGGACTCGGTGGTCATCGCCCGTGACTATGAGTTTATGTGCTCGGAGCCAGGGCAGGCATTCATCCGGGACGACATCAACAAGCTGGGGCTTGACCGGGTCGTTGTTGCCGCCTGCTCCCCCCGGATGCACGAGGCTACCTTCCGCCGGGCCTGCCAGGAGGCAGGGCTGAATCCCTATCTCTATGAACAGGCAAACATCAGGGAGCACTGTAGCTGGGTTCACCGTGACCGGCATCAGGCGTCCGAGAAGGCCAAGGCACTGGTCAGGGCTGCCGTCAGGCGTGTTTACCACCATGAGCCGCTGGAAAGTAAGGAGCTTCCGTTTAATCCGGGCACTCTGATTGTTGGTGGGGGTATTGCCGGCATCCAGGCGGCCCTGGATATCGCCGATTCCGAGCACAAGGTCTACCTGGTGGAGAGGGAGCCTTCGATTGGAGGGCATATGATCCAGCTGGATACGACCTTCCCCACCCTGGACTGCTCCGAGTGCATCCTGACGCCGAAGATGACCTTGGCTGGCTCACACCCCTATATCGAGCTGATGACCTATAGCCAGGTGGAAGCAATCTCCGGCGGTATCGGCAACTTCAAGATCACGGTCAGGAAAAAGGCAAGGTATATTGACGAGGAGAAATGCAACGGCTGTGGCATGTGCCAGGAGAAATGCCCCTGGACAGCAGACAGCGAATTCGATATGGGTCTGGGCAAGAGGAAGGCCATCTATATCCCCTTCCCTCAAGCAGTGCCCAACATCCCCGTCATTGACAAAGAGCACTGCGCCTATTTCCTGAAAGGCACCTGCCGCGCCTGTGAAAAGTTCTGCGAAGCCAAGGCAGTTGATTTTGAACAGACCGACCGTCTGGTGGAAGTAGAGGTGGGGGCAATTATCATCGCCACCGGCTACGACCCGTTCGATGCTCAACTCAAGCCAGAATACGGTTACGGTATCTATCCTAACGTTATCACCGGCCTGGAACTGGAAAGGTTGCTCTCGGCGGCGGGGCCTACCCAGGGGGCAGTTCAAATAAACGGGAAGGTGCCCAAGAACGTTGTCTTCATTCAGTGCGTCGGCTCCCGAGATAAGACGGTAGGCAATGAGTACTGCTCCCGTGTCTGCTGCATGTATACCGCCAAGCACGCCCATTCCGTAAAGGAGAAAATCCCTGACGCCAAGGTCACCGTCTTCTACATGGATATCAGGGCATTTGGCAAAGGCCACGAGCAGTTCTACGAACGGGTGCAAAGGGAAGGGGTGCTCTACCGCCGGGGCAGTGTCTCTGAGATATATAAGCAGGGCGATAAGCTGCTGGTAAGGGCCGAGGACACCCTTTCCGGGGAGCTCGTTGAAGAGGCAGCCGACCTGGTGGTCTTGGCCACCGGTTTAGTGCCCAGGAAAGATACCACCGAAGTGATGAGAATGTTCACCCTTTCCCCCGACCCCGATGGCTTCTTCCTGGAGAGGCATATCAAGCTTGACCCGGTCGCCACCCCCACTGGAGGCGTGTTTATTGTCGGTTGCTGTCAGGGCCCCAAGGACATCCCGGACACGGTAGCCCAGGCTTCAGCCGGCGCCGCCAAGGTTCTGGCGCTGATAAGCAAGGGCAGAGTCACCCTGGAAGCTATCACCGCCACGGTGAATGAGACCTTATGCCACGGCTGTGGACGGTGTGAGGAATTATGTCAATTCCACGCCGCTAAAGTCCAGCCAGATGAAGCCGGGCAACTCATTTCAACAATAAATGAGGCTCTGTGCACGGGGTGCGGCGCCTGCGCCGTCGCCTGCCCTACCGGGGCAATGACGATCCGGCATTTTACCCGAGACGAAATGCTCTCCATGGTCGATGCCCTGGTGGAGGTATAGCCGTTGAGCGAATTTGAACCGCAACTGATCGCCTTCGCCTGCCACTGGTGCTCTTATGCCGCCTCCGACTTGGGCGGCTCGTCACGCCAGCAATATCCCGCCAACGTGCGGATAATAAGGGTGATGTGCAGCGGGATGGTTGACCCGATATATGTCCTCAGGGCATTTGAGCAGGGCGCCGACGGGGTGCTGGTCACCGGTTGCAAGCCCGGCGACTGCCATTATATCTCCGGCAATCTGAGGGCGGAGGAAAGAATCGCCAAATTAAAACAGATAGTTCACACACTGGGGCTGGAAGAGGAGAGGCTGAAGCTCAAGTGGATATCCACCTCCGAAGGGGTCATATTCGCCAAGACCGTTGCCGAAACCGTTGACGAGTTGAAGAAACTGGGCCCCACGCCGTTCAAGAAGGAGACAGCGGCTTGTCGCTAGAAGACATTATTAAGGAAACCAAAACATTCTACTGTTTGGAATGTGGCAAATGTTCCGGCCTGTGTCCCGTCTCCCGATATAATCCGGCTTACTCGCCCCGGGTTATGGTGGAGAACGCACTTCTAGGGCTTGAGGATGATCTGGTCTATAACCGGGAGCTTTTTTCCTGCCTTACCTGCTATGCCTGTTCACCCAAATGCCCGTCTGATGTTGATTACCCCGGCTTCATGCGGCAAGCGAGAGCCATGGCATCAAACGCCGGCGAGCACGGGGACTGCGCCCACTCCGGCACGATACAAGCCCTGATGCGGTTAATGGCAAATCCGGCTATTAACCAGAGGCGTTTGGAATGGCTGTCTGATGACTGCCATATCTCCGACCAGAGTGATGTCCTTTTCTTTGTCGGTTGCGCCCCCTATTTTGAGCACATCTTTGACTTTGAAGCCGGAACCGTTGACCTCGCCAAGGATAGCATCAGAGTGCTGAATTTCTTCGGCATCAAGCCCAAGCTGCTGCCCAATGAGAGGTGCTGCGGGCATGACATGCTCTGGACAGGAGACCTGGATACCTTCAAGAAACTGGCAGAGCACAACGCCGCCATGATAAGAGAGTCCGGGGTGAAGAAGATAGTCTTCTCCTGTCCCGAGGGCTACCGGACATTCAAGGAAGACTACCCCAACTACGTAAATATAGATTGCGAACTGCGGCATATCTCCGAGTTTATTGCCGAAATAATAGGACATAATGGAGCACATTTCAGAGACATCAACAAGAGGGTGACCTACCACGACCCCTGCCGTTTGGGAAGACACCTGGGCATCTATGAGCCGCCGAGAGAAGTGCTCAGCGCCATCCCCGGCATAGAACTGGTTGAGATGGAGCACAGCAGAGAGGAATCCCTCTGCTGCGGCACCAGCGCCTTCACCAATTGCGACCTGTACTCCAAACAGATACGCGTCGAGCGGCTGCTGGAGGCAAAAGCCACCGGTGCCGAGACCCTGGTGACCGCCTGCCCTAAGTGCCAGATACATTTCCGGTGTGCCATGGTAAACAAGGGGGAGGAAAAGGGGGCCAATGTGGAGATAGAGGTAACGAACCTGGTGAGTCTGGTGGCAAAGGCCTTAGGAGATAACAGCCATGAATAACTCAGCCCTGGTCATCGGCGGCGGCATTGCCGGCATCCAGGCTTCCATCGACCTGGCCGACATAGGCTTTCAGGTATATCTGGTGGAGAGCACCCCCAGCATCGGAGGGAGGATGGCACAGCTGGACAAGACCTTCCCGACCAATGATTGTGCCATGTGCATCCTTGCCCCGAAGATGATCGAGTGCTACCGGCACCCCAATATAAAGCTGCTGGCCTTTTCCGAGCTGGAGAGGGTTGATGGGGAAGCCGGGAGATTTCGGGTCATGATCAGGAAGAAGGCAAGGTATGTTGACGAGGTAAAGTGCACCGGCTGCGGCGTATGCCAGGAGAAATGCCCCTGGACAGCAGACAGCGAATTCGATATGGGTCTGGGGAAGAGGAAGGCCATCTATGTCCCTTTCCCCCAGGCGGTGCCCAATATCCCGGTCATTGACAAAGAGCGCTGCGCCTATTTTCTGAAAGGCACCTGCCGCGCCTGTGAAAAGTTCTGTGAAGCCAAGGCAGTTGATTTTGAACAGCGGGATGAAACTGTCGAAGTGGAAGTGGGCTCTATAATCATCGCCACTGGTTTAGACCTGTATGATGTCACCAGCCTCAAGGAGTATGGCTACGGAGAAATATCCAACGTGATTACCGCCCTGGAATACGAGAGGCTGACCTCGGCCTCCGGCCCTACCGGTGGCGAACTCAAGCGCCCTTCCGATGGGAAGACACCATCCAGTATCGCCTTCATTCAATGCGTTGGCTCCCGTGACTTCAAGCATAAACTGTACTGCTCAAGTGTGTGCTGCATGCACGCCACCAAGGAGGCCATGCTGGCACACGAACACCACCCCGGAACAAAATCTACTATCTTCTACACGGATTTACGGGCAGTCGGTAAACGGTTCCAGGAATATGTTGCCCGAGCCAAAGAAGAATATGATGTTGCGTACATCAGGAGCCGTCCCGGGAAGATCGAAGACACTCCGAGTGGTAACCCGATTATCTGGTATGAGGATACCACCACTGGAGAGACCAAAGCTTTCGAAACCGAACTGGTGATCCTGTGCCCGGCACTGATCCCGTCCCGGGGCACCCAGAAGCTGGCCAAGACACTGGGCATCAGCCTGAACAGGTACGGCTTTGTGGAGAACACAGATTTATTCCACCCCCCGGACACCAGCCGCCCTGGCATCTTTGCCTGCGGTTATGTCCACAGCCCGCGGGATATTCCAGACTCCATATCTCAAGCCTCGGGAGCAGCGGCTCGGGTAGCTGAAGTGATGACCGGGGGTGCCTAGGATGCCAGAACCACGCATCGGCGTCTTCGTCTGCCATTGCGGTAACAACATCGGAGGGCATATAGACGTCCCCCAGGTGGTAGCGTATGCTAAAGGGCTACCGGACGTCGTGCATGCCGAGGCCAACCTGTACACCTGTTCCGAAGAGGGAATCTCATCAATCAAGAAGCGAATTCAAGAATCAGAGTTGAACCGGGTGGTCGTCGCTGCCTGCACCCCGACGACCCATGAGCCGTTGTTCCGCTCTGCCTGCGAGGAAGCCGGCCTCAACAAATATCTATTTGAATTCGTCAACATAAGAGAGCAGTGCTCCTGGGTGCATGCGCATATCCCCGAGGAAGCCACCGAAAAAGCCAAGACTCTGGTCCGGATGGGGGTTGCCAGGGCCCGGCTGCTGGAGCCGTTAGCGGAAATTGAGACCACGGTGACCCCATCCGTCCTGATGATTGGGGGCGGTATCGCCGGAATGAGTGCCGCCTTAAACCTGGCGAATCAGGGGTTTGCGGTTCACCTGGTGGAAAGGGAGGCACAGCTTGGCGGCAGGCTCCGAGACCTGCACAGGCTGTTTACCACCAGCCAAGAGGCGAAAGAGTTAATCGCCCCCATCATTGACCGGGTGACAAGCCATGACCAGATAGCGGTCCACCTTTCAACCGAGGTGAAGGACGCAGCCGGGTTCGCCGGCAATTTCAAGGTAACCCTAGACCAGGACGCCAAGGAGAGCCAGCTCAGCGTGGGCACGATCATAGTTGCCACCGGGGCTGATGAATTCAAGCCCACCGGTCAATATGGCTACGGAAAACTCAGGGGCATTATCACCCAGCTTGAGCTGGAGGAGCAGATGAAGAAGGGGGTGGTTAAGTCAAAGAATATCGTGGTCATCAACTGTGTCGGGGCCCGGGTTCCGGAGAGACCGTATTGCAGCCGATTTTGCTGCCTCACGGCAATAAAGAATGCCGTCCTCTTAAAAGAAGATAATCCAGAGTCGAAGGTGTGGCTCCTCCACCGGGACCTGATGGCTTACGGGGTAGAGTTCGAAGACCACTACCGCAGGTCAATGGAAGCCGGTGTCAGGTTCATCAGATACAGCCCGGAAAGACCACCCCAAGTTATCGGAAAAAGCAAAGTAGAGGCGGTCAAGGTGTATCACGAGCTAAGGGGCAGGGAGCTGGAACTCCCGGCAGATATGGTGGTGCTGACCACCCCTCTTGTCCCCAACCAGAGTAACGAGAGGCTATCTCGGGTGCTTAAGGTGCCATTGGGTGAGGAGGGCTTCTTTCTGGAGGCGCACCCTAAACTACAGCCGGTGGAATTTGCCACCGACGGCATCTACGTCTGTGGCAGCGCCAAGTGGCCGGTAGAGGTGACTGAAGCTGTCTCTCAAGCCTATGCCAGCGCCTCAAAGGCAGCAATTCCGATGAAGAGGGGCTACATAGAAGCTGAGGCGATAACCTGTTCCGTCAATAAAGACACCTGCACCGGCTGTGCCGCCTGTGTCGCGGTATGCCCCTATGAAGCCATAGAGATCAAGACGATAGATAGCCGGCAGATTGCCGAGGTCAATACCGTGCTATGTAAAGGGTGCGGCACCTGTGCCGCTGCCTGTCCCTCGGGGACAATCTCAATGAACCACTTTAGAGATGAGCAGATTGCAGCTCAAATTGAAGCCGTCACGGTATGACAAAATAACGGTGGCAAGAGATGCAATATTGATAATATCAAAAGCTAGGGCTTCGCCCCTTTCAATCCCCTTACTAAACAACCTCATATATATTAGCCCATTCTACTGAGACCCACAGCTAGATTGCCATTGAGACCAGTTCCATGATGTCTCTGATTTGAATTCTGTCTTCATAGCCGGCAGTCTTGGCGGCATCCTCCAGGTTCAGCAGACAGAAAGGACAGGCGGTGGCCAGTATCTCGGCTCCGGCATCCACGGCCTGCCTTATCCTAATTTGGGCCAGGCGCTCCCCGGAATCTGATGCCTCCACCCACATCCGTCCCCCACCTCCCTCGCAGCACAGGCTTCTTTCCCGTGAGCGGTCAAGGTCAATAAAGGTTATCCCCGGAATAGCCCTGATTATGCGCCGCGGTTCGTCAAAAACCCCGTTCTGCTTGCCCAGAAAACAGGGGTCATGGTAGGTAACTACCCTGTTCACTTCACCGGAGAAGGGGAGCCTCCCCCGGTCAACGAGGTCAGCCACATACTGGGTGTAGTGTTCAACCTCAAGGCGGGCACCCTGGTATTCATTTTTGAAGACATTGTAGCCGTGGGGACAGAGAGTCACCACCCGAGTTATGCCGTAATGGCGGAAACGCTCCAAATTATCCTCAACCAGCATCTCAAACAGTCCTGCCTCGCCCATCCGGCGGACTTCATTGCCGCAGCAGCTTTCTTCATTCCCCAGAATCCCAAAGTCAACCCCGGCCTTAGAAAGGCTCTGCGCCAGCGCCTTCGCCACCTCCTGCACCCTCGGGTCATAGGCAGCGGTGCAGCCAATGAAACAGAGTATATCAACCTTGTCCCCCTGGCTGACATCCTTGATCCCCAGACCACTCGCCCACTCTGACCTCTTTGTCTTGACCCTGCCCCAGGGGTTGCCATGCTTAAACACACCCTCCAGGGCGTCTCTGGCGGTTGCCGGGATACGCCCGTCCTCGATGAGAGCCTCCCGGATACCGATGACGAGTTCATGGGGTCTTATCCCGCGGGGGCAGCGAATGGTACAGGTAGAGCAGGTGGTGCAATCCCAGAGTTCCTGCCTCTGATAGGCGGCCTCCCGTGTCTCATCAATGGCAACCTCACGCACCAGCTTCCTGATGTTGAGGGCACTCTTCAGAGAAACCGGGCAACCGGCGGTGCACTTGCCGCATTGAATACACGCCAGCAGTTCATATCTCTCAGCGATACTCTGTTCAGCGCTGCCCATTCCTACTCCAGCTTGCCCAGCAGAGATCGGGCAATCGTATTCTTGAGGATTTCTCTGGTGCCTTCAACAAGCTCAAACTGCCGGGCATCCCGATAGAAACGCTCCACTTCGTTTTCCAGCATATAACCATGCCCGCCAAAGATTTCAATCGCCTCATCAGCTACCTCAACCGAGGTCCTTGCGGGATACCATTTCGCCATGGAGGAGAGCTTGGGGTCGATCTTGCCCTCCTTGTCAGACTCCCAGGCAGCCCGATAGACCAGGAGTCTGGCGGCTTCAATCCGGGTCGCCATCTCCGCCAGCTTGTGCGAGATGGCCTGAAAAGTACCTATCTTATGCCCGAAAGCCTCCCTAGTCTTGGCGTAAGCCAGAGCCCTGTCAAAAGCCCCCTGAGCCGTGCCCACACTGCAAGCCCCTATCTCCACCCGGAACTCGTCGAGAAAGCCAACGGCGTTGTAAAAACCCCGGTTTTCCTCACCCACCAGGTTCTCCCGGGGAACCCTGACATTGACAAAAGAGACCTGGGTGGTGGCACATGACTTCCACCCCATCTTGACAAATTCAGTGATACTGATTCCTTCCTGATGCGCCGGCTCCTCTACCAGGATGGTACTCTGTCCCCGATAGGGAGGTTTAGCCTCGGGGTCTGTCTGGCAGAGCACTATGCCAAATTTAGCGATGTCGGCGAAGGTGGTGAAGGTCTTGGTGCCATTGATTATATAGTCGTCGCCGTCCTTGACCGCAGTAACCGAGAGGGGGGAGGTGACCAGGTCACTGCCCCGGTCCGGTTCCGTAAAGGCACCACAGAAGGGAAGGCCGTCACCGCTACACACCAGGGGGAGGTACCTCTGCTTCTGCGCCTCACTCCCCGACTTCAAGATTATTTTTGAGGCAAACTGACAGGTACCAACGGTGCTGCCAACGGCAGCACCAGCCCGGCAGAACTCCTCCAGCACCAGGGCTTTTTCCAGAAGGCCATACCCCTGCCCACCGTACTCCTCGGGGAAATCCAGGGTAACAAACCCCAGCTCGCTAGCCTTCTTCAGGAGCTCCCAGGGGAACCTGTGGTTCAGCTCGATGTCAAGCATGTAATCTTTATCAAATTCAGCGTCGGCGAATTCCCGGGCGGCCTTCTGAATATCCCTCTGTTCCCTGGTAAGTTCAAAATTCATCCCCTAACCTCGAGAGAAGTATTGGCTACCTCGACCTTAACTCCTTTACCTTCTCCTTTAGTAACGGAACCACGCTAAACAGGTCACCGATGATGCCGTAGTCGGCCACCCGGAAAATGGGCGCTTTAGGGTCTTTGTTTATGGCAATGACGGTGCTGGCTTTTATGCCAGCGACATGCTGGAAGGCGCCACTAATTCCGATGGCAAGGTAGACCTTCGGCTTGACTGTCTTTCCCGAAGTCCCCACCTGGCGCTCTTTAGGCAGCCATTTCTTATCCACAATCGGTCGGGAACAAGAAAGACTCGCCCCCATGGCCTGAGCCAGTCCCTCTACCAGCGGTATATTCTTACTGTCGCCAATGCCCTGCCCGACCGAGACGAGGACATCGGCCTGCGTGATATCCACCTCCCCCACGACTGCTTCCACGTACTCAATAAACCTCTTGTCTTCCGTCTCCGCCAGCGGAACCCTGAGGCTTCGTATCTCGCCCGCCCGGGCCCTGTTACCTTCGGCAGGAAAGGAACCGGGGCGCACCGTTACCATGTACTGCTCGCTCCCAGGGAAAGAAATCTCCGCATTCACCTTACCAGCGTACATCTGCCTGACGGTGGTCAGCTTCCCGCCCTCGAGGCGCAGGTCAATGCAATCGGTAGAGAGGGGAAGCCGCAGCTCTGCCGCCAAAGCAGGGGCTAAATCCATGCCAAACGCAGTGTGCCCGATTAAGGTAATGACCGGCTGATACTCACCGATCAAGCGGGACAAGACCTTCTGATAAGTTTCGCTATTAAAACTGGCCAGCCTCTCATCCTCCACCACCAGCACCTGCTCCGCCCGTTGTGCCAGCTCCCCGGCAAAGCCACTGACCCCGTAACCCGGTAAGACGGCCATTAGCTCTGCACCGAGGTCGGAAGCCAACTCCTGTCCCTTATTCAACATCTCCCAGGTAATGTCCCGCAGGTTGCCCTTACGGTGTTCGGCAAGGACGAAGATTCTGGTCACCTAAGCCACCCCTCCCACATCCTTCAATATCTGGGCAAGCTTTGCCGCCACTTCATCAGGACTACCCTGCACAATCTCGGCTTCCTTTGTTACCGGAGGAGAGAACAGCCTCTCTACCCTCGTACCGGAGCCGGACTCACCGACTTCCCTGTCACTCAAGCCCAGCTCCTTCAAACCCAAGACCTTCATCTCCTTCTGTGCCGCCTTCCTCACCCCCATAATACTGACGTATCTGGGCTCATTAATCCCGGTCTGAATGCTTAACACTGCCGGTAGCGGCACCTCAACTACCTCGTCCAGCCCGCCTTCCAGCTCACGGTGCACCCTGACCCCGCCATCTATGGTTTCAATATGGGTCACCAGGGTGGCATGGGGTATTCCAAGTAATTCGGCCAGCGTCGCCCCTACCTGCCCGTAGCCATCATCGCTTGCCTGGGCACCGGTCAATAACAAATCAAACTTCACTTTGCTGACCACCGGGTAGAGAATTCCGGCAATGGCGGCAGCATCCGAGCCGTCGAAGGCATCGTCGGTCAACCTTACGGCACTGTCAGTGCCGGTAGCCAGGCACCTCCTCAGGGTGTCCTCCGTTTCTTCAGCACCTACCGTCAACACGATTACGGAGCCCCCGTGTTTTTCCTTCAGCCGGACAGCCTCCTCAACGGCATACTTATCCCATTCATTAATATCAAAGACCAGGTCTTTAGTCTCTATTGTGCGTCCATCTTTGGCAATGACAACCTCGGCCTCACTGGTATCCGGAACCCTCTTAACACAGACCACTATATCCATATCCATCTGGTCTTTCCCGGCACAGGTAACAACCGCTGCGTCTTGCCTTCAGGCAACACTACCCGCTAACAGGTATCAACCCCCTCGCAAGGTTAAGCCACAAGAGCCCACCTCAACCCCAAAGCAAAAGAAAGCCGCCGATAGCCAGCATGAGCAGCCCGATAGAGATCGCTATCCAGCCACCGATCTTTAACGCTTCAGGCTCCGGCCGGTGTGGCTCATGCTCAAGGAACTCCCTGGCATCAGGGCGAGCAGCAATGGTATCGTAATAACCCTTCTCCTCACCTTTTCCCCAGAGGATTCCGACTAACCCGAGGAGGATAAACACCCCACCCATGCCCATTACTACCAACCAATCATGCTCTAGCACGGTTAAACCCCTGCCGAAATACCATTCCCAATAACTATAGGTTGTTTAGGGTACTTTTGCAATAGGCTGATTTGGAGACATCGCTACCTCCCCCGTCCTCTAAAGGCGAGGGGCGAGGTAGGTTTTCGAAGAGGCACAGCCCTTCACGCTTCCCTTGGTACAGGATAGCAGGTTGGAGAAGATCTACACAGGTGGGGTTACTATGTTATTTCAGCGGTAGCACCAGCGGCTTCCAGTTTCTGCTTTATTGCCGCTGCCTCTTCCTTGTTAACCCCTTCCCTGACAGCCTTAGGAGCACTCTCTACCAGGTCCTTAGATTCTTTCAGCCCTAAGGAGGTCAACTCCCGTACGGCTTTGATGACATTAATCTTATTGGCGCCGATTTCCTTGAGAATAACGTTGAACTCAACCTTCTCTTCCACCGTTTCGGGGGCCGCCCCCCCAGCTTCAGCCACCGCCGGCCCGGCAGCAACCACCGGTGCCGCCGCCGTAACCCCAAACTCACTCTCCAGGGCCTTCACCAGCTGAGACAGCTCAAGTACGGTCATGTTCTTAATCGCCGCCATTACCTCATCGATAGTGGTTGTCCTCTTCTGCTGCCGCACTTCAGCCGACGCCTCCTCCTGGACATCTTTGGCAGCCTTCGGCTTTTTTACCGCCGGTTTTTTGCTGGGCGTCTCATCAGCGCCAGGTGTGGTCTCGACATCGTTTGGTGACATGTTATCCTCCCTCCAATTGTTGAATCCTAGCCTGTAACAAACCGACCATCCCCTGTAGCGGGGCAGCCAGACGGCTGACCAGGGCAGAGATGGGACTCTGCACTCCACCCACAACCCGGGCTAGCAACACCTCCCGCGAAGGCAACTTCGGCAGGGTCGTCACCTCTTCCACGGTGAGCAGCCTGCCGCCCAGAAAGCCTCCCTTAATGGTCAGGTCTGTTTTTGACTCCTGAATATAGTCAGCCAGCAGCTTAGCCGGCTCAACGATATCACCATAGCCAAAAGCAATAGCTATCGGACCGGCAAATATGTCGGCCAGTTCCCCCCGGCCGCCCCTCTGGGCAGCCAATCGCGCAAGGGTATTCTTCACCACCTTATAGTCAACCCCCGAATCCCGCAATTTGCGGCGCAACCTGGTCATCTCCAGGACTGACAGCCCCCGGTAGTCAGTCAAGATACCAATGCTACATTTCGAAAATAACTGCTGCAGGCTGTCAATAACCTGGGCTTTCTTTTCCCGGGACATTCTTATCATCACCTCCTGACCAATGGCATTAAATAAATAGTCCTTGTGCCCGCCACACAAGGACTAGTCCTCCGAGCCCAGCTCTACCTTCCCGTAACACTACACTGGACTCAGGCCTTTCACCCTCGGTAGGCACATCCGCTTTAAGCCCTAACTGGCACCTACTGTCTCTGGACGATATTAAGTTTCATCTAAGCCGGCCGGCCAAAGATAGCCACCGTGCAATTGAAAAAGCCGTTAATACCACCGACATTGTGAGTCAAACCAGTGGCGGCATCCTTTACCTGTCTTGGTCCGGCCTTGCCCTGCAACTGCTTATAGACTTCATAAATCATCCTCAGCCCGCTGGCGGAAAGGGGATGGCCAAAGCACTTCAAGCCGCCATCAGTATTGACGGGCAACTCCCCCTCCAGGGTAAATGTGCCGGCGTCAACATCTTCAGGCCCCTTGCCTCTGGGACTGAAGCCCAAATCTTCGTAGATTATCAACTCGGTGATAGTAAAGCAGTCATGAACTATGGCCAGGTCTATCTCCTGGCGCGGGTTTTTGATGCCTGCCTCCTGATAGGCAGCCTTCCCGGCGGTTACCGTCTCCGGGATGTGGACAAAATCATATTCTGGCTGTAGCACCGCCTGACCGGCGCCGTTGGTCAGCGCCAACCCCTTGACCAGGACGTAGTCCTTCCTCAAGCTCTTGGCAACCTCCGGCGTGGCGATAATTGCCGCCGCGCTGCCGTCGCTGACACCACAGGCGTCAAATAAGCCGAGGGGATAAGCGATCATCGGCGCATTCACTGCCTGTTCCAGGGTTATCTCCCGGCGAAACTGGGCCTTGGGGCTCATGGTACCGTTGTGATGATTCTTGACGGCAACCTTGCCCAGAATCCTTTTCCCCTCTTCGTAGCTCAGCCCGTAGTGATAAAAATACCGGGTTGCCAGTTCGGCAAACTGGCTTGCCGGTGGCAGTTCCCACTCCACCATACTGCGGTCAAACTGGTCAATGATATCCATGTTGAAACCGCCGTAGTGGTCTTTACACTTCTCAACACCGCAAGCCAGAGCGATATCGCACGCGCCAGAAGCGACACCGTAACAGGCATTGCGGAAGGTATCGGTACCACCGGCACAGAAGTTCTCCACCCGGGAAACCGGAATGTATTCCAGCTTCAGAGCATTGGACAGTTGTGTCCCGGTAAAGCCGCTTTCACGGCTGCCGTACCACGCCATCTGGATATCTTTGGGCTCAATCCCGGCATCCTCAAAAGCCTCATAGCACGCATCGACCACCAAGTCCTTATGGCTCTTATCCCACAACTCGCCGAACTGAGTGCAGCCCATACCCACGATAGCTACTTTATCCTTAATGCTGCCCACTTTCTGTCATGCCTCCTTTACGCCTATGTCCGCTGCGGTATTGCTTTCCAGAAGTAATTATGAATTCCGTCTTTCACCAGTATTTTTCTGAAGCTCATCTCCACCGGCAGCTCGGGTCTGACCTGGTCTGGATCGCGGTCGGTCAGGTAGCACAGCATCCGGCCGCCACCGTCAAAGTCAATTGTGGCCGTCACCACGGGACGCTCCAGCACCGGAAAGGTCACATAGTCCATGGAAAAGGTAAATATCTTCGCCCTCTTGTCTGACAGCCGGTAGGGCTCAAACTGGTCCTTGCTGTGGCACTTGGTGCACACCCGCTGCGGTGGATACTGGACTGTGCCACAAACCTGGCACTTGACCCCGTGCAGCCGCAGGTTAGCATCACGCTCCCTCCAGATGGCCGGGGCGGATATAAAAGCGACCGTCTCCTTGCGTGCCTCAATGGGCAGTATCCCCCGCCATATTAAGTACTGGCGATAATCATCAACGACCCTCTTTGAGTTCAGATGACCTTTCATACCCCGCCTGTTGCTGATTTTTTCTATCTGCTCGGTCACCTGCAACACGAAGGCATCGCTGCCATCACCATAGCTGGCGAGCAGGATGCGGTCGCCAGGTTTCGCCTCTTCCAGTGCTGCCACCAGCAGCATTATCGGCAGGGCAGCACCGGTGTTACCCATAAAGTTAATCAGCGGGTCCTGCACCTGTGTTTTGATGTCAAAGCCCAGACCCCTTGCCAGTTCGGTGTGCCTTCTGGCATCGGGAGAATAGAACACCACCCTGGCAAAGTCCTGGGGAGTAAGGCTATATTTCTTCAGCAGCCCGGATACGGCCTCACTGACCACCGACAGGTAACCCTGAGAGGCGGTAAACCTGTCCTCCCAGGAGCGGACGAAGCTGTCCCCCTCAGCCCGCCATACATCCAGCATATCATTGGAAACTGAGTAGCTCCCCTCCACAGTAGCAATAACATCACTATCCCCGATTAGGAGCGCGCCCGCCCCATCCCCGAAATTCTGCTCGAAAGCTGTGGTAGGAGTTCCCAGGCGACTATCAGCGGCAACAATCATCACCTTTTTCGCTGAGCCAGCCCTGACCGCATCCAAAGCCGCCTTTAAGGCACCGGTACCAGCCCGCAGTGAGTTGCCAAAGTCAGCAGTAGAAATATCCCGCCTCATATCAGCCGCCATGGCTACCGTGGTTGCCGCCAGCTTCTCCTTATAAGGGAAAGTTGTTGACGCAAAAAACAGACCGTCCACTGCGTCCCGCTCCATTCCATTCAAACAATCTATGGCGGCGGCGGCAGCCATAGTGATACTGTCCTCATCGAAGTTGCCGATGGCTTTCTCGCCTCCGGCGCCCTTGGCAAGCGCCTCCCGGCTCAGCCGCCACAGAGGCACATAAGCGCCGTAGGAAGTAATACCAACCATACTCTTTCCTCCTGCCATCTAACTATTATCAACCCGCCTGAAATTCGTAAGATACCCGGTTATCCGGCAACTTTACCGGGGCCAGCTTAAGCCCCATACCGAACTTAACATCGCCCGGGGCAATATCCCGGCTCAACCGACCAAAGACCCGCAACCCATCGAAATCGGCGATCGCCAGAAAATAGGGAGCATCATTCTCAAAGCCGGTCGGGCCGTAGTTGACCACGGTATAGGTGGCCAGCCTGCCCTGACCCTCAATCTCAACCCACTCTACATTACTGGACAGACATTTGGGACAGTCCATCTTCGGCGGAAAGTGCCGGCTCCCACAGTCAAGGCACCTGGTGGTCATCACCTTGCCCTGTTCCAGGTAGGTGACAAAGTCTGCGGCTTTGCCTTCAGTGGTGAAGCTAACGACCCCAAAGCTCTCAAAACCCACTCGAGTTACCTCCTTAAAATAGTGACGTTGCCATACTGACCAACACCACCGATATTGTGAACCAGGCCGATTTCGGCATCCTTTACCTGGGCTTCCATAGCCTCACCCCTGAGCTGGCGGACAATGGTTCTAACCTGTGAGCCTCCGGTAGCCCCAATCGGGTGACCTTTGGACAGCAGCCCGCCGTCAACATTCACCGGTATCCGACCATCGGCATAGGTCTGCTTTTCCTCAATGAGGCGGGCTCCCTCTCCCGGTTTGGCAAAACTCAAGTCCTCGTAAGCCATCATCTCAGCGATGGTGAAGCAATCGTGCACCTCGGCCACATCAACGTCCTGTGGCCCGATGCCCGCCATGTCATAAGCCTGCTTCGCCGCCTCCTGGGTACACCTCAAACCGGTGAGGGTCTTCCTGCCCGACATGGTCATGGTATCAGTGGCCGCCCCCAGCCCAACAATCCAGATGGGGATGGGGCCGACCCTCCTGGCGACATCACCGCTAGCCACGATGATACAGGAAGCGCCATCAGCATTGGCACAGCAATCAAATACTTTAAGCGGGTTGGCAACCGGGTCTGAGCCCAAGATGTCCTCCAGACTCAGCTGTTTACGGTAAGTAGCTTTGGGATTCAATGCCCCGTAGTGCGAATTTTTGACCCTTATCCTGGCCAGTTGCTCTTCGGTGGTGCCATAGGCAGCCATGTGCGCCCGGGCATACATTGCATAGCCAGCGGGCATGGTAACGCCAAAAGGCGACTCCCAGATTATGTCGGCACCACGCCCCATCCTCTCAGCTGCCTCACGGGAGGTCAGCTCGGACATCTTCTGAAAGCCAACCACGGCGATCACCCGATGAAGACCGGCCTTTATCAGTGACCAGGCCACCCTCAGCCCGGTGGTGCTTGACGAACATACCGTCTCCACGTAGAAGGTCGGCTTGGGAGTGAGCTCCAGATACTCCGAGATTAAGCCGGAGGGTGTCCGCTGTTTATCATACTCCGGGGCCGAACAGACTATGGAGGCGTCTATATCATCCGTGGTAATGTCTAAACCCTCCATCGCCTCCTTAAATGCCTCAAAGCACAATTCCCTGACTGATACCCCGCACTTGCGCAGGAAAACAGTCTGCCCCGCTCCGATAATGGCGACGTCGTCCATCAATGTCTCCTTTCCCTAATGTCAACTGGAACTCAGTGACAGGGTCGGTTTAAGGTCAAGCTTGATGCCCGGCCCCATGGTCGTTGTTAACGACGCTGTTTTGATATACTGTCCCCGGGCACCGCTGGGTTTAGCCCGTACCACCGCCTCGATCACCGCAACCAGGTTATCCAGCAATTTATCCGGCTCAAAACTAAGCTTGCCCAGAGGCACATGAATTATCGCCGTCCGGTCCAGCTTGAATTCCACACGACCTTTACGGGCATCGCCAATTACCCGGGGCAAATCAGCCGATGCCGCCACGGTCCCCGACTTAGGGTTGGGCATAAGCCCCCGCCTCCCCAAGATTTTCCCCAGCCGACCCACCCTACCCATCATATCGGGGGTGGCCACGGCAACGTCAAAATCCAGCCAGCCCTCCTCAATCTTCTTCACCAGCTCATCGCCACCAACGAAGTCAGCGCCGGCATCTTTAGCTATCCTCTCCCCTTCACCCTGGGCAAAGACCAGGACCCGCACCTCCCGCCCCAGCCCGTGGGGAAGAAGGGCAACACCACGTACCTGCTGACTGGCGTTGCGCGGGTCAACACCCATCCGTAGGTGCAGCTCCACTGTCTCATCAAACCGGGCAAAGGCTGCCTTCTTGGCGAGTTCAATCGCCTCCTGAGGGGGATACGCCTCTGACCTGTTCACCAGTTTAATGGCTTCTTGATACTTCTTACCCTGTCTTGTCATCTTGGCTACTCCACTTCGATCCCCATGCTTCGGGCGGTTCCGGCAATAATCCGCTCCGTGGCTTCAGGACTATTAGCATTAAGGTCGCTAGCCTTAAGCTGGGCTATCTCACGAAGTTTATCCCGGGACAGCTTGCCCACCTTCTCCTGGCCCGCAGAACTCGCCCCCTTTTCTATCTCCAATGCCTTCTTGAGCAAATCGGTCACCGGTGGTGTCTTGGTAATGAACGTAAATGAGCGGTCCTCATAGACAGTTATCTCCGCCGGAATGATGGACCCAGCCTGTGCCGCAGTCCGCTCATTGTATTCCTTACAAAAGGCCATGATGTTGATCCCGTGCTGCCCTAAAGCCGGCCCCACCGGAGGTGCCGGGTTTGCCTTCCCGGCTGGAATCTGCAGCTTAATCACCGCTCTAATCTTCTTCGCCACATTGCCCCCCAACGGTAATGGAGTTAAAGCTTTTCTACCTGCAAGGAATCAAGCTCGACCGGCGTCTCACGCCCGAACAGAGACAGAAGCACCTTGACCTTGCCCTTTCCCAAATTTATCTCATCCACTGTCCCGACAAAATCAACAAACGGACCACTGTTCACCCGGACACTCTGTCCCTTTCGAAAGCCGACCTTGACCTTAGGCCCTTCCTCTGTCTGCCGCAAAATCTGGTTAGCTTCCTCCTCCAAAAGCGGGACTGGCTTGTTGCCGCTACCAACAAATCCGGTGACCCCTGGAGTATTACGCACTATATTCCAGCTCTGGTCAGTCAATCTCATCTCAACCAGGACATAGCCCGGCAGCATCCTCTTCGTCAGCGTCCGCCGCTGCCCACCCCGAACCTCGATCTCCTCTTCGGTAGGCACAACTACCTGGGAGATATCCTCCCCAGCATCCATAAACCGGATGCGCTGTTCCAGGTTGCGTCTAACCCGCTCCTCATACCCGGAGTAGGTATGCACAACATACCATTTCTTCTGATTCTCAGTCACTACCAGCCTCGCCCAAAGAACCTCTTCGAAAAGGCGCAAAAACACTCACGCCCGTTATTGAAAGCCATCAGAAAACCAGGACTTACCCTCCCAGCAACAACCTATCAACGAGGTGAGCAAAACCGTAATCCAACGCCCCCAGAACCAGTCCAGAAGCAACGGCAACAACTAGCACCAGGGTTGTCAAATAGGCCGCCTCCCGCCTGGAGAGCCAGACTGCTTTCTTCAACTCGGCGATAGTCTCCCCAACGAACCTAAATCTTGAACCACTTCGCTTGGCGGCATGCTGCGTCATGAAAAGAGCCTCTCCTGCCTGTCAGTAACCCAGGATTATCTTACCTCCCGATGAAGTCGGTAAGTGCGACAACGGGGACAATACTTTCTCAGCTCCAATCGCTGGGGGTCATTTCTCTTGCTCTTCGTTGTCGTATATGTCCTCTCCTTGCACTCAGTGCAAGCGAGGTGGATAATCACTCTGGCTTCAGTTTTCCTCGCCATGCCTCACTCTATGATGCGGCTGAAGGTGCCGGCACCTACCGTCCTGCCCCCCTCCCGAATCGCAAATCTCAGTCCCTTCTCCAGGGCTACCGGGTAAATAAGCTTGATCTTCATGGTTATATTATCACCAGGCATGACCATCTCCACCCCTTCCGGTAGCTCAATGGTTCCGGTGACATCCGTTGTCCGGATATAGAATTGCGGCTTGTAACCGTTGAAGAATGGAGTATGCCTGCCCCCCTCCTCCTTGCTCAGGACATATACCTCAGCCTCGGCATAGGTATGCGGTTTAATTGAACCGGGAGCCGCCAGCACCTGACCGCGCTCTATTTCCTCGCGGTCTATGCCCCTAAGCAGAATGCCCACCGCATCCCCGGGTTCAGCATCATCCAGCGTCTTATGAAACATCTCGAGACTGGTGGCCACTATCTTCTTGGGCTCGTGGTGTAAGCCCACCAGCTCCACCTCATCCCCGGGTCTAATGATACCCCGTTCTACCCTTCCCGTAGGCACAGTCCCCCGCCCCTTGATGCTGAAAACATCCTCCACTGGCATCAAGAAAGGCTGGTCTTTAGGTCTTACCGGTGTCGGAATATATTCATCTATGGCATCGAGCAGCTTCCAGATGGGACCGCACCACTGACAGTCCCTCTTGCCGCAGCCACACTCCAGAGCCTTAAGCGCGCTCACCCGCACTACCGGGACCTCATCACCAGGAAACTTGTATTTAGAAAGGAGCTCCCTTACCTCCATCTCCACCAGCTCCAGAAGTTCCTCATCATCCATCATGTCCACCTTATTCAGGGCGACGACAATAGAGGGAACCTCTACCTGCCGGGCGAGCAAGACATGCTCTCTTGTCTGCGGCATAGGGCCATCAGGAGCACTGACTACCAGAATTGTCCCGTCCATCTGAGCGGCGCCGGTAATCATATTCTTAATATAATCGGCATGCCCCGGGCAGTCTATATGAGCGTAGTGCCGCTTCTCCGTCTCATACTCAATGTGGGCAATGGCAATGGTCAGCCCCCGTGCCTTCTCCTCAGGCGCATTATCAATGCTGTCAAACTCGCGGTATGGGGTAGATCCCGCTTTAGACAAGACCAGTGTTATCGCTGAGGTTAAGGTAGTCTTGCCATGGTCAACATGCCCGATGGTACCCACGTTGCAATGCGGCTTGGTCCGCTCAAACTTCTTCTTCGCCATTTTAAGTCCCCCTTCTCTTAAGCCCACAACCAGATTCGAACTGGTGACCCCGTTCTTACCAAGAACGTGCTCTACCT
>CAZNSC010000041.1:0-21719 GCA_964575695.1 uncultured Dehalococcoidales bacterium | reverse complement strand
TCCTTCACCTTCCGGGCGATGGTGTCTAGACTTCTCGTCTGCCTCTGGTCAAGGCTGGCCATATTGCCCCCCGCCTGCCTCAAATCCAGTATCTGGGTACTATTAAAGCCTGCCTGTCTTAGCGCCCCTTGGAGGTAGTCCAGACCAATAGGATAGACCGGGTGGGCTTCATTAAACGGGGTAGTGTTGGTGTCAATCAACAGGATGTTGGGGTTGTTTATCGACCTCACCCCCTTAATCCCCCCATCCTTCGCAAGGAGAGGGGGAAGTTGTGTGAGAGAGGCTTCGCCTCTCTCTAACTCTCCTTATCTCCCAGAATACTAAGGGAGTTTAGCGGGGCGCGAGCCCCTCTCTAAAATTTCTCCCCCTTCCCTTACCAAGGGAAGGGGGCAGGGGGGATGGATTTCTCAAACTCAGTATGTTGGGCATGCTATTTACCCCGGGGTTAAGGAGAGGAACAGACTGGTGCCGGGAGTGGGACTCGAACCCACAAGGACTAGGTCCGGCGGATTTTAAGTCCGCTGCGTCTGCCGATTCCGCCACCCCGGCATTTAAACATTGGAGGCGACGGGCGGATTCGAACCGCCGAATAGGGGTTTTGCAGACCCCCGCCTTAACCACTTGGCTACGTCGCCCCGTTCACGGCAAAAATCTTCTATTCGGTTTATCTGGAGCGGAGACGGGATTCGAACCCACATGACCTCCTCCTTGCCAAGGAGGCTCCTGCGGATATCCAGCTTGTAAATTCAGTTCTACCCTGCCTTACTGATTAGACCATCGTCGTATCGGCTTTTGAAGTTCGACAGTGTACGAAATACAGTCTGCTGGCCAATGCGGCTTTCCACCTGCCGGGGTTAAAATCATCCCTGCTCTCTATTTCTCCGGTATTTGCCCCTCCCCACGCCTAGTAGATTCTACCCCATAATTTAAAGTGATGCAAGTTGGTTGAGAAGCAAGATAAAAACAACAGGTGTCCAGGACGGGCAGGCTGCTGGTTCTTGGGGTGTCAAAGAGGTTGGGGAACAGCCCGCGGAGTTGCTCGCTATAGGCTACGCCAGCTCACGTCTATTTATTTTACTGGAGGTCTGGCACCTCGCCCCTCTTTATGCTTCTGGACTTCCTCAACAAGCGCCGGCAGCATCTTTGATGTGTAGTGTATGCCACTCAATGTGCAAATCTCCAGGGCTTGAATTACCTCGGCTTCGGTGAGCCCCTCTTCAAGAGCATTGCGGAGGTGAGCCCTGAATCCGGGTTCATGGAATGTCAGGACATTGGTTATTATTTGAACCAGTTCAACGTATTTACGGGGCAAGCCGTCTTCACGAAAGAGGGCGTGCATATTTAGTTTATGAATTCCCTCCATAAACTCCGGGTCTCGCTCCGCCAGCATGATTCTCCACGGCATGCTGAATCCCCTATCCTTCTCCATCTTGGCCACCAGCTCCCGCGCTCTGTCCTCCATGGGTTTAACCTCCTGATTAGTTTGGTCTTGAAGTTGCCGGTCAGTCTCTAAATCACCAGATTGGATATCAATCCAGACACGTCCTCAACTTGTTCTACGGACATAATCTCCGTTGAAGCCTTGTCGACTTTCCACGATGGTAGAATTCGCGACGCACTGTGCCTGAATTTTGACAGCAACTCCTCGTCTGTCATCCAGGTCTCCCGCGTCGCCGGTGAACCCTTGCGGTATTTTCGCTCTTCGACGTATTGTCTGCCCCGCGCCGCCACCACTGCTTTGCCTATTCGGCTCGCTGGCTCTCTCTCCATTTCCTGGTAATATTGCGGGTGTGGCCAGGCTTTTACCTTATCCATAAAAGCCAGAATCCTGGAGTCCCTGATGGTGGACAGATCAAGCCATTCTGGCCCTACAGGAACTCGATAGGCGGCCACGGCAAATGGGTAGGCGGCACTCATTTGAGCATCAATATCGTTCGTTATTTCCCTGTTTTGCCATAGCGGCTCATTAACGACATGGGCATCTACATATACATTGACCTCTTCGATTTCTTCAGGCTGAAGCCGGGCTCTTTCGATGATCTCAATAAAGCAGTCTAGTGCTGTTTGCACGATGCGGCAACACGGGTATGGCTTGTAAATGGTCACCCGGGGGAAGCGCCAGGTCTCCCCCAGTTGTCCAATCACAGCTTGAGGATCCCATTTGTTTGACCCCATGTACCGCCAGAAGCCATAATCGCCTTCCAGGGCGGCAATATCGCCAGCATAGCCCAAATCAGCCAGAAATACCGAAGTAAGTGCCACCTGGCTCATCCAACCTGCCATGAGGTACTTATCCATTGATGCCGGCACTGTTTTCCCCCATTTTGTCATAGACTGAGCCGGAGCGATACGCCCGGCAATGCCCAAAGCATGGGCTAGCCTTTCCGGTTTTAGTGACAGCATCAAACCGGCTGCCAGCGTGGCTCCAAAGACAGTGGAGCTCTGCCCACTGACCGGACTCATTCTATCCCGCGGGGCATCACTATCTCGATAGTAGCCCATCGCCGTACCAAGCCGCACCGAGACTTCGTGAGCTATCGCTATAGAAAGGATCAGGCCTTTCCCCGAAGCCTTTTCTCGCTCGGCCAGTGCCAGACAGGCTGGTATCACGAACGGTGAGACGTGACCCGGGGGGCTGTGTATCACATCGTAGTCTTGGGCCTGTATCAATTCCCCGTTAGCGAAGCTGGCGGCAAACACTGAGGACTTGTGCCCGACACCGATAATCGTTGACTCTTCAGGCTCATTTCGGACATGTGCGAACTCCATGGCTATCTTACCCTTATCACTGTTTAAGCTGGCCAAGGCACAGCCTGTGCTATCGAGCAAGATACGCTTGGACTCGCTGACCACCTCTGCGGGCAAATCTTCAAATTTGGTATGGTAAGCGAAATCGGCCAGCTTTTGAATTACGGTTGTCATCTAATCCTCATCCTCCCATGGCCTGCCCTCGTAAACTATACCACTTTCAAAGTTAGTCCATCGGCATGAGTGCTGGCATTATGGCTTCGGGAGCGGGTGGTTGATAGCGCAAAGAACTATGTGACCGAGTCTGATTGTACTCCTTCCGCCATTGCTCAATCAATATCTGTTGCCTCGACGGGGGTGTAGAATACCTCCCGGTTAGGCAGTTCGCCCCTCAAGCTACTTGTGGTATTCAGACTTGCTGTATACCTCTGGAATCATTTAGAATGGAAGAAGATAATATGGCAAAACCGATGGCATCTGAGTTCTTCCCGGCATAAGGGTGGCCGAATCGTATAATTCTTAATGTTTGCCTGGGCCAGCGGAGCTTCTTTGATGAAAAACACCTGTCGTATTCTGATTTTCTTTGTAGCCGTCTGCTTATTCTTGATTGCAGCAGATATACCCGAGGTTTTGGCTCAAGCTGAGAGAGAACCTACTGGGTTTACCAATGTGCACCTCTGGGTATACCCCGAGTATGACGACCCCCGGCTTCTTGTGATGCTGGAGGGGCAAATAGCCGGGGTGGAGCCTCCAGCAAGCGTCAGGTTTCTGGTGCCCTCCGCGGCAGAGATGTACTCGGCAGGTTCAATGGATGCCCAGGGACAATACTCGGGTGGACCGCCACAAAGGGCACCGTCATCCATACCGGGCTGGGATGAAATCAGTTATGAGGTAACGACTGATACCTTCCGAGTAGAATATTATGACCCAATAATCATGGGACGGCCAGACAAGACGATTTCATACGAATTTCGCTGGCTGTATCCTATTTCCGATCTTACGGTAATCATACAGGAGCCCCGCAGGTCCAGTGACTTCAGTGTTTTGCCCGGTGGTGAGACCTTTACCGATGACCAAGGATTTGCTTCACATCTATACAAATATAGAGATCTGGATAATCAGCCGCCGCTCAGCTTTGAGATTTCATATACCAAATCAGACCCGGATCCATCACTTTCTATCGAAGGCAATGGCTCCACAAGTCCGTTGCTTGTAGTGATCATAGCGGTCGGGCTGTGTGTGGTGTTTGTTGCTGGGTTCTTATGGATAATGAAATCCAAGCCGAAGACAAGGGCTCAACGGAGGTATGCCGCCAGAGATGCCCCCGCTCCTGAATATAAAGGAAGACGCCCGGCACGCAGATTTTGCAGTCAGTGTGGGCAACGCGTGGAGGGTCCATCCCGTTTCTGCCCGCACTGCGGAGCCAAACTACAGTAAAGTTACCAGGCCAAGGCTGGACAATACACCCGGCTACTGATAATGCCTTGCATACAGGCTTAGTATAGACAATCCAGGCCTTATTGCGGACCGGATATTCTTTTCCCGAAAGATGTCAGGCCCAATAGCGTGATCGAAGGAGGAGAAGAGGCATGTCATTGGAAGGAAAGGTTGCATTCGTCAGCGGGGCGTCAATGCCCCGGGGTATCGGCCGAGTCATTGCTCTTACTTTGGCTGGAATGGGAGCTGATGTTGCCGTCACCGGCAAGGCTCATTTTGAGGGAGCAATGTCCGTGGCCGAAGAAATACGAGACTTGGGGCGAAAATCCGTGGCCGTCAGGATGGATGTCAGTGATTATGATGATGTGAAGAATGGCTTTGCCAAGACGAAACAAGAGCTGGGGGCCGTGAGTATCTTGATAAACAACGCTGCCTTGATGGGTCATAATGTTCCGATTCATAAGACTACGGTCGAGGAGTGGGACAACGAGATAAAGATCTGTCTTAATTCTGCTTTCTACTGTATCAAAGAGGTCTGGGCGGATATGTGTGCCAGTAAGTGGGGGCGCATTGTCAACATGTCATCCGTGGCCGGCCCGATGGGAGGTTACGGGCAGACCAGTTATGGAGCCGCCAAGGCAGGGCTAATTAGCCTGGCCAAATCCGCTGCCATTGAGGGAGCTAGGTTCAATATCACGGCTAATGTTGTACTGGTCGGGATAGCCGATACCGAGGCCTTGCTCTACCTCCGGGAAGACGCCCGCGAGGCGGTTGCAAAGAGGACAGTCTGGCGCCGGCCTGCTGAGCCGCAGGACATTGCCAATGCCGTGGCCTATTTGGTGTCCGACGAAGCGCAATACATGACCGGGGCTATCATGAATATGGTGGGTGGGCTTGACCTGTTTGTCCTTTAGATGTGCAATCTCCGCATCAGGCTGAAGGGAAGGTGCAGCGCCTGGATGAATCACACACTTTTGTGGGCCCGCCCCACTTTGGTTGGCCGTAATAGTGCGGCCAGTATAACACCGAAAATGCTAACAGCACCGCAGACCAAGAAAGCCAGCTGATAGCTATCAGTGGCATCGAATATATAGCCAGCCAGGAACGGGCCGACGGCACCTCCAATATTGAACCCGAGGGCGATAATCCCAAATATCAAACCGTGTGAACGCAAGCCAAACAGCCATGCCACTATAGGTGATTCCGCTACCCCCATGCCAAAGGCAAAGCCAAAGATAACAGCGAAGAGATATAGCATCCACACTTCTCTGGCTGGTATTAACCAGAACAGAGTTGCCGACATCAGAACGAAGCCTATAATAAAGACCTGTCTGTTCCCAATTCTATCAGCGATGATACCCAGCACAACCCTGCCAACAATACTCAGCGCTCCGATAACAGCCAAAATGTTAGCCGCCGTCATCGCCGGAACTCCCAATTCTGTGGCGTATGGCACAAAATGTACAATGATGGTCAAACGACAGAAGGCCGAGCAAAAAAATACGGCACAGACTACCCAGAATTGCATGCTATGGACTGCTTCCTTTAGTGAAAATCCCACAGTGCTGAGTTCTAATCTTGGTTCTTTCCCTTTATTCTCACCGTAGGGCATCTGCCCTATCTGGGCTGGGTCACGCCTCAAAAGTTGAGCGGCCAGAACAACAACTACCAGCACCATGCCGCCTAATATGGCGTAGGATAAACGCCAAAAATAAGTGGCGATAAGCCGGCTGGCCAGCGGCGGTCCAATCAGCGTACCAATACCGACACCAGTCATAACAATACCCGTTATCACGCCTCTTCTGCTGACGAACCATCTGGCTACAGTCGACACAAGCGCGACCATTACGCCGCTGATGCCTGCCCCGATTATGATCCCGTAGAACACATATAGCTGCCACACGGTGCTAATCTGTGACATGAGCAAAAAGCCTAGACCGGTAAGAGAACCGCAGAGGCTTAGCACTAGCCGAGGGCCGAACCTGTCGCATAGTCCGCCCATAGCAATGCCTAGCAGTCCTTGCGTGATCATGGCCAGCGAGAAGGCACCCGAGGTCATCGCGCTGGTCCAGCCAAATGCGGTTAGTACTGGTTTGAAAAAGACACCGAAGGCAAAATGTGCACTGTATACGGCTGACATAATGAGGAAGGCGGCTCCTACCACGACATAGCCATAATAAAGGCCCGGTTTGGCCCTGTTTAATTGTGGAACTTCTTTACTGGACACGTTGAACTTCTGATATATAGCCCATCCGGGGAATCTTTCTGGGAAATTCTGGTGGTCGAAATGCAATTATAGCAGGTTATAGCATTAGTGTGGAAGAGCCAGCCTCTAAGAGGGTTTGGTGGAGCCACAGGCAAAACAGCATATTTCGGGAAACAGTCTGGAGCGGAAGACGGGATTCGAACCCGTGACCTCCTCCTTGGCAAGGAGGCATTCTACCGCTGAACTACTTCCGCTCATGTTGTGGTGCCGAGGAGGAGATTTGAACTCCTACGAGCTTACGCTCACCACCCCCTCAAGATGGCGTGTCTACCTATTCCACCACCTCGGCTGGAACTGGCAGGAGTGGGAGGACTCGAACCCCCGACCTGCGGTTTTGGAGACCGCTGCTCTTCCAACTGAGCTACACTCCTTCGCAGCCACTATTTTACCACATCTGTCCAGATTATTGAACAACCGGTCTCCCTTTACAAATCCAGCCTCAATACTGTATCCTAGCTTAGGATACAGTCAAGGAGCGGTTGGTTTGTATCGGGCACCACGGGGAACCTCGGATATTCTGCCACAGGAACAGGCTTACTGGCGCTTCGTCGAGCAGAAGGTGGCCGGTATTTGTCAGCTCTACGGTTATGAGCGGATTGATGCCCCAGCCTTTGAGGACACCCGGCTTTTTGCTCGCAGTATCGGCGAGGCAACAGATATTGTGGAAAAGGAAATGTACACCTTTGAAGACAGGGGAGGGGATAGTATAACCCTGAGACCTGAGGGGACAGCGCCGGTATGCCGGGCCTACCTGCAACACGGGATGCATAACTGGCCGCAACCGGTGAAGCTGTACTATATTACCTCTGTTTTTAGATACGAAAGACCCCAGGCAGGAAGATACCGTCAGCACCATCAGTTCGGTTGTGAGGCTATTGGCGATGGCGACCCCGCCCTGGATGCCGAGGTTATCGATATGGCGTGGCAATTCTTCCGGTCTCTCCGCCTTAGCCGCCTGTCACTTCAACTAAACAGCATCGGTTGTAAAAAGTGTCGGCCCGGCTATGTGGCAATTCTCAGGGATTATTATGCTAAATATAATCAACAACTGTGTCCCGACTGTAAGGCCAGGCTAAAGAGAAACCCGCTTCGCCTCTTTGACTGCAAGAATCCATCTTGCCAGCAGATAGCCAGCTCTGCCCCCGGGAGCATCGACCACCTGTGCCCGGAATGCGATACTCACTTCAGCCAGGTGAGGAGGTATCTGGCGTTGCTTGAGCTTCCGTTTGAGGTCAATCACCGTCTGGTTCGTGGCTTGGACTACTACACCAAGACCGTGTTTGAGGTTCAGCCTGAGGAAGAAGGAGCCCAGAGTGCCCTTGGTGGCGGCGGGCGGTATGATGACCTGATTGAGGAGCTTGGAGGTAGGCCTACGCCGGCTATCGGCTTCGCTGCGGGCATGGAACGGATAATACTGAACCTGAAGAAGCAGGAGGTTCCGGTGCCGGCGCTACCCCGCCCCGAGGTTTTTCTTGCCTATATCGGGGGCGATGCCCGGGATGAAGCAGTGAAGCTGGCCTCCCGGCTGAGGCGGTCTGGCGTCAGTGTCATGGAAGCTGTGGGCAACAGGAGCCTGAAGGCTCAACTGAGGCAGGCAAATACGCACGGCGCCCGCTATACGGTGATTATTGGCGAGCAGGAGCTAAAGACCGGCACGGTGACACTGCGGGATATGACCAGCGCCCAGCAGGAGACTGTCCCCATCACCCAGCTACAACAGCAGCTGCAACAGATGCTCGCATAGCGCCAGTAGGCAGTCCCCCCTGATAAAGGGAGGGAGAAATTTCGTGGAGGGGCGTCGTCCTTTTTGATCCCCTTATAAACAACCGCCTTATTGTTCAGTTGCAAGCTAGGCATATTGTTGCTACAATCATCTTGTAGTGAATAAGATATTTGGCAAACCCTTTCAGCCAAGAAAAATCATTGATAATCCCTCGGATGATAACCTCAAGGAGTGGGCGTTGCAGCACGGTGGTATCATCACTGAGTTTGGCAATCTCGCGGTGACTACCAAGGTACGCAACAGAATGGCAAAGCTGACCGAGGTGATAATGGAGGGGCCAAGTAAGGCAGACCGCAAACCCGTCGGTTCATCGGGAAAGGGCCTGCCGGCATCTCTCCGACCTATGAGCAAAGAAGACCTTGACCTCATAGCAAGTGTTATGGACTATTTGAAGGGTAAAGAAGTGATAATGCTTGACCGGACTATGTGCCTGACGCCGGGCTTCAAAAAGGGTTGCCGGCTGTATGTTACCGCCGAGTATGCCCGGCTGCCGCTGATGTGGGGTAACACCCTATTCCCCCCGGAAGGGAAAGAGCCTGATTTCACGGCCATTACTGTCCCGGAATGGCCGGAAGCAAAGGTTCTTGTCTTCCCTGAGTCGGGACTAACGCTCATTCTGGGGAGCGATTACAAGGGAGAGAACAAAAAGGCGATGCTGCGGCAGGTTATGTACTGGGCAAAGAAGGAGGGAAACCTAGGTCTGCATGCCGCGGGCAAAATAATGAGGGTATCGAGGGGAGACCAGCTGAAAGATGTCGGGATTCTGCTGTTCGGCTTGAGCGGGACAGGGAAGACGGCTCTTTCTTGCCACTCCCATTGGTTGCGCTACCCGGAAAGAGTGGTCATTCGTCAGGACGATGTGGTGATACTGAGAGCTGATGGCAGTGCTGTGGGTACTGAGGAGTCGTTTTACCTCAAGACTGATGGGCTGGAGCCCGGGATGCAGCCTCTTCTGTATGCCGCAGCGATAAGTCCTCGGGCTATTCTGGAAAATGTCTGGGTGGACCCGGAAACAGGCAAAGTGGATTTCTTCGATACTACCCTGACCTCGAATGGTCGGGGAATGGTCAAGAGAAGAGATATTGCTTTTACTGATAATGAGATTGACCTGCGAAGGGTTGATGTTATGGTGTTCATTACCCGGCGCTATGATATTATGCCCTCGGTGATGCGCCTTACCCCGGAATGGGCGGCGGCAGCTTTCATGCTTGGTGAGTCCATAGAGACTTCGGCCGGTGACCCGTCTCAAGCCGGCAAGGCGCTAAGGGTGGTCGGGACCAACCCGTTCATTGTTGGCTCTCACGCCGAAGAGGGAAATATTTTTCTTGACATTCTGCGGAAGAACCCTGACATTCAGTGCTTCATCCTGAACACGGGAAATATTGGCGGTATGGTGCGGGGGCAAAAAATCACGGTGAGAGACTCGATAAAGATACTGGAGATGATAGCCAGAGACAAGATTACCTGGCGGCGGGACGATTTCTGGGGCTACGATGTTCCTTCGGAAATCCCGGGGGTTGACATTGAACGGTTTGACTTGAACAATTATTATACCGATGAACAGATAGAGCAGTTATCCTATGACTTGAGGAGAGAAAGGCTGAACTGGCTTTCGCAGTTTCCCTCTTTGAACCAGGATATTTTGAGTGCAGTAAAGAGGTAATACCCTGAGTAGTTGCCCCTGTAGCTCAGGTGGATAGAGCAGCGGTTTCCTAATTATCTGGTCAGGTAAACTCCATTAAAGTCCTCTAATCGCAGAAATTTACCTTTCCTCTTCTGATAGAGTCAGGGCTGAGGAAAGGGGCGAAGAAATGGAGGTAAAAGGTGCAATCCAGAGCTACATCGTGGACTGCGAGTCTGTGGGACTGAGCAGTCACACCATCCGGGTGTACCAGCAGAGGTTGGATTACTTTGCTGACTTCCTCAGCAACAAAGGAATCCGGGATACCGAGCAGCTTTTAGCTGATCACCTTCGAGCGTTCGTTGTGGAGTTGAGACAGAGGGACGCCCACCAGTTTACCAACCACCGGGCACGCGGCAAGCTGCTGAGCACCCGCACTGTATTTCATTACGCACGCATCATCAAGAGTTTTGGGGGCTGGTTAGCTGACCAGGAAACTCTCCCCAGGCACCCGTTTGGGAAAATAAAACTCCCTAGAGTCGACAAAAAACTCATGCCGGCCATGCCGGTGCCAGCCATGGTAAACATGTATGATGTGATTCGGAAGACCGGGGGCGAGAGAATGGCAAGGGACCTGGCCCTGTACTGCTTCATGATAGAGTCGGGGGCAAGGGCATCGGAAGTGGTGCAGCTCACACTTGACGACCTTGACCTTGAAAACTGCACTGCCAAGGTCCACGGTAAAGGAGCAAAAGAGAGGATGGTCTGCTTCACCGAGAGGACGGTGGCGCTCCTTAACACTTATCTTGAGGAAAGACCCCGAGTTAACGCCCGTGAGGCCTTTCTGAACTTACAGACCGGCAAGCCTCTTACACCTAATGGCCTGGGCCAGCTTATCAGTAAGTACGGGGGAAGAGCCGGCATCCACTGTTACCCTCACCTGCTGAGGCATACTTTCGCCACCAGGTATCTTGTGAACGGCGATGAGAAAAACCTGCTCAGCCTTCAGAAGCTGCTGGGCCACGAGACTTTGGATATGGTACGGCGTTATGTTGACCTTCTGCCGGTAGATGTGAAAACCCAATATCGGAAGTTTTCTCCGCTGAATGGGCTGAACCTTGAAGACCCGGCGTTGGCTGGAAGCTGTGCTAAGTGAGGGCACACATGTTTGTGTGTCAATCGGGCTTGTCTTCTGAACACGGCTCCACCTCATCGGGGACAAGCCCGTGGAGCCTGGTGGCTTTGGCTTCGCGCACTCTCCTTGCTATCGTGTCTGAGGAAAGTGCCGAAAGCACAACCTGATTGCTATCAAGTATCAGAATAGCTTTGCATCTGCGCCCGGCAGTAAAATCAACGAGGAAACTCTTCTCCCTCGCATCACTAACCAAACGCGTCATTGGGGCAGGGCCGGGGTGTCCCACGGCCCTGATGCTGTCGAGTGAAACGTAATTATCAAAACCTGCCTGAATCACTTAGGCAGTCATCCTTCTGATTGTGGTTCTTATCTTAACTATTTTAATTTAGTACCCTCCTATACCTTCTTTTAATAGAGCCAGGGCTGAGATATTTTTTTACCTGGGTTTATCTTGATGGATTATCACCCCCTTTCGTTGATCCCTACTTCAGCTTTTCATCAATACCGCGCGAGGGTATCTTGACTATGGCTGTCTCACTGAGAGTGTAAAACTCTTCCACCAGGCCCATGAGAGATTTCTTAGCCTTAATCGTTAGCGCCTTATCCGCTTTTATCGCCGGTATTATATCTGTGATGACCCCGTCTTTCCCGGTTACGAGAAAATCAATTGTTGTTCCCAATTGTGTAGCCAGTCCGGCCAGAAGCGTAAGAGAAGGGGCGGCCTTATCCTGCTCGATAAGAGAAATATGCTGCGGTGTCACTCCCAGAGTATGGGCTAGCTCCTGCTGTGTAATCTTCAAGTGTTGCCTTCTCATCAAGACCCTCGCGCCTAAGTTCACCTTGCCTTCCTTTCTTTCATAAAGATTAATGACTGTTTGATTACTTGAGCAAGCTATCAAGTGACACTTGATAAATACGCTACTGGAAATAATCAAGCAGCGACTAATAGAGTGGCTTTTTGGTACAATTCAAACGGGCAGTGCAGCTTAAGACATTGACAATAGCATGTTCTGTAAGCCATTATAGAAACAAAGCAGAGCAATAGAATAGGAATACGAGCGGAAAGGCCAGGGCGATAAGGTGGGGTGGATGTGAGGTCGTGGTAGAATGAATAGCGATATACAGACAAGAATAGCCCAACTCGTAGACAAAGGTTGGACGCTGGCAGCAATAGCGGATGAACTGGGGGTAAAATCTGACACCGTGGAAAACTGGAGGGCTGGCCGGAGGAACCCGACTAACGCTAAAGCTGTCCTGGCGATGCTGGATAGAGTGTTGAAAAAGAAACGAATACCAAAGCGTAAGCGATATCTGAAAGGCAGTCGTTGGAGGAGGGTGGATGACTATGGAAGACAATACGAATAACGATCGGATGCATGAGCGAAGATTACTGCTGGAAGCATTGAAATACTCCGGTGTTCCTCTGAAGCTGGGAAAGACAATAGGAGAGCCTTATTGCTCGCAGTTTAACGACGATGGTTATGACGCATAATACAACCGCTTCGATGCAGCTGTTGCCATTCCAAAGATAGTTGAGAAGGTTAGCGATGACCAACTGGTCTCCTTCCTATCTGATAATACAGCCGGCAGCTACATCTTCAGGGGAAGGTTCTACACCCTGAGGGACGGCAGATTAACCCTGGAAACCGATGGCCTTCCATAAAGGAGGGACGGGTTGGCTTATTATCGAAGCACGGAGAGAGCCTGCCGGCGGTTTTGGAAGCCTGCCTCAGAGTGATTACTGAGATGGGCAGGCGATGGAAAAACTACCTCCATATTGAGGCCGTGGCCAAGGATTTGGGAGCGGCGAACTTCAGGACGGTGCTGACTGACCTGGAGCTTGTCGGAGTGATTATCAGGCATAAGGGAGACATTGAGATTCCCCTCGAGCTCAGGCCTCTGGTACAGGAGTTTCTTGAGGATTTTCGAGGTTTGCCGGAGCAGTCGGAAGAGTCTGAAGACGAACAAACAGAGCTGCCGGAAGACCTGTTTGACATCGTGGTCGGCCACGAAAGGTTGAAGAAGCTATTCGTCATGAGCCTCAAAGCGCCACAGCCTGTCCACATATTGCTCATCGGGCCCCCGGCGACAGCCAAATCTATCTTCCTCATGGAGTTGGAACGCCTGGCCAGGAGCCGCTACGCTCTGGGCGGCACTTCCAGCAAGGCAGGGGTCGTGGACTTCATCATCGAGCACCGGCCCCAGTACCTGATTCTCGATGAGCTCGAGAAGATGGACATGAAAGATTTTGCTGCACTTCTCAGCCTGATGGCCGACGGAGTGGTAACTAGGCTGAAGAAGGGAATGACCGAGAAGGTAAAGGTTAAGACCTAGGTATTCGGGGCGGTCAACCGGGACGACAACCTACCGGTGGAACTCAAGAGCCGCTTTCTGAAGCAATATCTTCCTGAGTACAGCGAGCCGGACTACAAGAAGGTGGTCCGGGCTGTTCTCACGAAGAGGGAACAAGTTGATGAAAAAATAGCCGCTGAAATTGCAGAGAAGATGGCGGGCTATTCGCGGGATGTCCGGGATTCTATTAAAGTCGCCCGCCTTCATAAGGCGGACCAGTCAATGACGGTAGACGAGGTGGTTGAGCTGGCATTTGACCACGAAGGGGCTCCACTGGGGAAGGGGTAATATGATAAAGAGATAGAAAGAGAAGTTTGTTTGGCAATGGATTCGTTGGTTCAAACCCAGCAGTGCGGACAATTCATGGTCGAAACGGTTACGTAAATGCTTCGTCGCTCCACAAATTGACTTTTGATCCTTCCTGTTACACCATAGGAAGCATGAAAATAACTTCAAAATTTGACAGGCATGAAGAGGGACTGAAAGAACTGGCTGGTATGATAGCTGATGCTTACTGAAAGGGAAAAACCTTTCACAAGGATGACGAACAGCCTCTTGTCAGTGAAGACCAGATAATTGTCGGGTGGGAACCAGATGGCGAAGGCGGTTTCAAGTATACAGAGACAGTTCGTGTGGGAGTCTTTTTAAGAAATAAAAGACGCTGATCGCAAACGCTCCACCATCCCGTTTAACACGTAAGACTTTTCAGAGGACATTCCCTCGTGTCTTCTGATCCCCGGTTCGAATCCCCTTGGTTGGAGTGTTCACTTTTGATGTGATATAGCTTACTATTGTTATCGAATAGTCGCCTTTTGCTATCCTCACTAAATTAGTTAGCATTTCCACTTAGAGCTTTGAAAGGAGGATTAAATGACTCAGAAAATCTTAAGACAAACGACCAGTGGCAACGTTTCCGAAATCATAGATTCTCGATGGGCGGGTCTTTGTAAGGCCGCAGGTATAGCTGCACTGACAATGCTGGCTTTAATGATAATACAGATCGTTGTCTACACGGTTTGGCCTCCACCCAGTACTGTCGAAGGATATTTTGCACTCTTTCACGATAACTGGCTCTTGGGACTATTGAGCTTTGACCTGCTGTATATCGTGGACAGTGTCCTGTTAATTCTCATCTACCTTGCCCTCTACATTGTTCTAAGGAGAGCCAGCGAATCTGCAATGCTGATAGCATTAGTCCTCGGCATTGCAGGAATTGCGGCTTACTTTGCTTCGAACACGGCATTTGAGATGCTCTCACTTAGCAGCCAATATGCAGCCGCCACCACAGAAGCGCAGAGGACTATGTTGCTGACGTCCGGACATGCGATGCTGGAAACCTATACAGGTACCGCTTTCGACATTTACTATGTTCTGAATGCGATTTTCCTCTTTATCGTTTCACCTGTAATGTTACGGAGCAAGCTATTCAGCAAGAAGACCGCATATTTAGGGCTCGCAGCGGGTATACTGATGATAATCCCCGCTTCTGCTGGAACATTGGGTGTGTATTTATCACTTGCATCTCTGGTACCCTGGGCGATATGGCTGATTTTGGCTGGAAGAAACCTTTTACGGATTGGAGGTGTCCATAATAAAAGCCCTAATAGTGTATGATTCAATATATGGGAATACCGAGAAGATTGCCCAAGCCATTAGCAAAGCTATTACTGGAGAGGTCAAAGCACTGCGGGTCGGTGAGGCAAGGCCCTCCGACTTGACCTCTGTTGATCTACTCATCGTTGGCTCTCCTACTCAGGGAGGTAGACCAACGCCGGCGGTTCAAGTCTTTCTTAACAAAGTTTCGGAGTCTGCTATCGAAAACATAAAAGTAGCTGCGTTCGATACCAGATTATCGACGCGGTGGGTAGGAATCTTTGGTTATGCAGCAGGAAGAATCGCCGAAAGCATGAAAAGGAAAGAAGTTACTCTCATAGCCCCACCAGAAGCTTTTTCGTAAAAGGCAGACAGGGCCCACTCAAAGACGGAGAAATGGAGCGAGCTGCCAAATGGGCTAGTGAAATTAGCTCTGCAAAATGACGTTATTTTGACTGGAGGACATCGTCTTTGAGCATCATATTCGGAATATTCCTTATTCTGCATTCTGCATGGGCTGGTTCATCTTCTTTATTCCAGGCAAAGTCTAAGATTGTTTGAACTACAGACCGGCATGGTCCGGCCCGATGGCTTCTGGTTTTCGGGGATGTTGGGAAATGGAACAGTCAAGGCTTGTTGCTAGCGATGCCTTAGTATCAGCCGCAGCAGGATTCGTTGTTGGCGCTATAGCACTATTCACCACGCAATCCTGGTGGCGGCCGGTGACCATCGCTGCAGCCATATTTTCGGCAGCCATATTTATTCTTTCCTGGGATGGAAACCTGCAGGCACTGGCCAATAAGGGCTTATTCGCAATTCTAATCAACGCGGCGATTCTAGTCGCGTTGCTGGTATTTCGGTGGCCGGCATAGGGTTTTCAAATGCTTCACTTGCCGGCCTGCCACGGGAACGATATTGAAAATACTCTCCTTGGAAACTGACGGCGACGATTGCGAGTGGTTCTAGTATCGTCCCACCAAGTGGAGTAAGTTCACTATTGTTTAACTATGTGTAGACAGTGCGTAAACAATTATTCCGTGAGAGTTCACTTAATGCTACTTCGCTACCTCGGCTACCTCAGTCCCATCTCACGTTCCAAATCCTCGACCAACTTGGCATACTCCTCGTGTTTGCCAGCCCCGATGCGTTCCTGTTCAACCTCCTCGAATTTTAAAAGCAGTTCTTGCTGGTCCACAGGAGTGAGAACCTGGTCAGCCATCTGGTAGAGAATGTTGTCTTCTTTGTCAATATGGTGACGTAGTAATTCAGCGTATCCCTGTGCATTATCCAATGCTGCTTTAAGTGCTGTACGGTCACCGGAGGCGAAGCGTCGGGATGCCTCATCCATTCCCCGCACGAACGCCCGGCCATGCTCATGTTCCATGAGCATCACTCCTATCGGTCCAGCCTGTCTGGAAATGCCGTGCTTCTCCATGGCGGGAAATAGATTGTCCTCCTCCTTACCGTGATGACATCTATCGGCGAAGTTACGGATGAAATCGACCACTTTAGGGAAGAAGTCTGTCGGCAACTCCTGTCCCGCATCCACTTTGGCTACGGCTGCTTCTAGAATTGCCAGCATCCTCTCAATGACACGGTGCTCATGCTTCAACTCTTCAGTAGCTGTCATAGTATCACCTCCTGTGTGGTAATAATCTTTCTATAACATTATACCGACAGATGCCTGTCGGTGCATATGATTTGTATCATCTTGAGTAAGGTAGGGGAAAGTATTCTCTGCAACGATACACCTTCCAGTAACTGGAATGTCAAGGCCCTTTCGGAGAAATATTCAAAAACACGGGTAAGATATTGACAGTATCGGAAAAAGTAAGGTATTATAGAAATATAGTACTATAGAAATATCTAAAATACTTTTATCCTAAGGAGTGGGCAAAGATGGAAGACCAGATTTATGCTTACCACGCCGATATGTGTAAGGTGTTTTCTCACCCCAAGCGGCTAGAAGTGATAAACGTCTTACGAGATGGCGAGATGACCGTTACCGAACTGGCGCAGAAACTTGGACTGACCATCGGTAACCTGTCACAGCACCTGTCGATGATGAAAGAGCGGCGGATCCTTCTTTCACGGAAGGAAGGGAATATGGTTTACTACCGGATTACTAACCCCAAGCTTATCCCATGTTTCGATATGATGCGCGAAATGTTGTTCGACCAGATTCGACAGGATGCTGCTTTAATCCAGAACTAAGAGCAAATGACAATCAGGAGAAGAAACGTGAAATTAGGTATCGTCATTAACACTAACGACCCTGAAAAAGCGTGGAACGCCCTTCGCCTGGGTAATACGTCCCTGGAAGCAGGGCATGATGTCAGCGTTTTCCTGATGGGAAGCGGCGTGGAGGTAGAGAATATCGGGGACGGAACCTATGATGTCAGAGGGACTCTATCTACTTTTCTGAACGGCAAGGGTAGGCTGCTTGCCTGCGGCACCTGCTTGAAAGCGAGGCAGCAGGAGGGTGGTGTATGTCCGATTTCTACGATGGCGGACCTCTTGGCGATGATTTCTGATTCTGACAAAGTGGTCACGTTCGGCTAATTTGTTGTGGCAAATCATAATCTCTTTCTAAACAGATAACCGTATCAATAAAGAGTGGGTAAATCCTAAGGAGCACATATGGATAAGAATTTGAAAACAGCTTTAATAATCGGGGGCATCATCGTGGTTGTTCTAGTCATCCTGTCCGTCGTTCCTGGACTTATCTGGGGATGGCAGGGCTATGGCATGATGGGCCCAGGTATGATGGGAGGTTATGGAACCATGTTTGTTATGCCTATTTTGTGGATAGTCGTCATCGGGCTTATCGTATGGGCAGTGGTAGCTGCCAACCGCAGGCCCGGGGAATCTGACAGTACAGCTAGGCCGACGGACTCGGCCCTGGAGATACTGAAGAGAAGGTATGCCCGGGGTGAGATAAACAAAGAGGAGTATGAGGGAAAAAAGAAGGATCTGGTCTGAGGAAATCACTTATTCCACCAGGGGTTATCAGAGAAAAAATCCACTAAATTCTATATTAGTAGGGAGGAACGAAAGATGATAGGGAAAACAGTTCTTATCCTTGGAGGCGGCTTCGGTGGTTTAACGGCAGCGCAGCATTTACGCAGGCTTTTGCCAGCTGAACACCGCATTATAGTTGTGGAAAAGAACGACCACTTTTACTTGAGCCCCCTTAACATGCGATTAATCGGAGGGGGAATGAAACACCCTCGTGAAGGTAGCCGTGACCTTTCAGAGTTGACCAGCAAAGGCATTGAATGGGTCCACACTGAGGTCGAGAAGATAGATTCCGCGGGGAAACTGGTGCAAACTTCTTCCGGAACCCTGGATGGCGACTATATTGTCATAGCCTTAGGAGCTGATAAATTACCAGACAGCACACCTGGTTTCGTTGAATCAGCCTACAATTTGACCGATGCCTTTAGCGCCCTTCAATTACGGGAAGCAATGGACGAATTTGAGAGTGGCCGGGTTGTTGTCCTGGTATGTTCCACTCCGTATTCGTGTCCGGGCGCTCCCTGTGAAACTGCCTTCCTGGCGGACTCGATTTTTCTGGGTAAGAAGAATCGGCAAAGGGTAGAGATTGCCATCTATACCCCTGAACCGAGGCCGCTTGCTGCTGCCGGCGTTGAAATGGGTCAGGCTGTGCTCGGCATGTTGCAAGAGCGGAATATCGAGTATCATTCACAGCAGAAGGTTCAGAAGATAGATAGTAGTACCCGCAAGCTTATTTTTGAAGGAAGCGAAGTACCCTTCGATTTGCTGGTCGGTGTACCTGTCCATGCTGCACCGCGTGTAGCGCGCGAGGCCGGTCTTACTGACGAGACGGGATGGGTGCCGGTTGATTTGCAGACACTTGAAACCCCTCATCCGGGCATCTTCGCCATCGGAGACGTCACCTCTATTCGACAACCCAATACCACCGGGTTCTTTTTACCCAAGGCGGGAATATTTGCCGACGAGCAAGCACGGGTAGTGGCTCGGAATATATCGGACGAGATTCTTGGCGAAGCAAAGCAAAGCCGGTTTGACGGCAAGGGCTTTTGTTATCTGGAGATGGGCGATGGCACCGCAGCTTACGGTTCGGGTAACTTTTATGCTTACCCCATGCCTCGCGTATACCTGGAACCGCCCACTCAGCAACTTCATAAAGAACGTATAGAACTTGAACGGGAGCAACTGGAAACATTGGTTTAAATCCGTACGCCTGCGGTGAGACAAACAAAGAGGAACACGATGAATGATAAGCCAATCTACCTCGACTACAACGCTACTACTCCTATTGACCCTTCCGTCAGGGACGCCATGCTTCCCTATCTTGAGGAGCACTTTGGCAACCCATCTTCGGGGTATGTCTACGGGCAGCGGGCTAAAGAGGCGGTGGTAAAAGCTCGGGAACAGGTTGCCGCGCTCATCGGTGCCGCTCCGGATGAAATTGTCTTTACTAGTGGCGGCAGCGAGAGCGATAACCAGGCCATCATCGGGGCAGCCCTGGCTAACCGAGAAAAAGGAAAGCATATCATCACCTCCTGTATCGAGCACCCGGCGGTGATGAACACCTGCCGTTATCTTGAGGAGAGGCTGGGCTTTAAGGTTACTTATCTGCCGGTGGATACATATGGACTGGTAAGTCCAGAGAGCGTTAAAAAAGCTATTACCAGGGAAACCATCCTGATTACCATCATGCATGCCAACAACGAGGTGGGCACTATTGAACCCATTGAAGAAATTGGCACGATAGCCCGGGAACGTGGAATCCTCTTCCATACCGACGCTGCTCAGTCCTGTGGTAAGATTACGGTTGATGTTAGCCAACTGAATGTTGATCTGTTGGCCATCGCCGGCCACAAGCTGTATGCCCCTAAAGGAATCGGTGCACTCTATATCAAAAAAGGCACCGGTATTGATTCATTCATCCATGGCGCCGGGCAGGAGAGTGGCAGACGGGCTGGCACTGAGAACGTACCTTACATGGCTGGCCTAGGCACTGCCTGTGAAATCGCCGCGAACTCGTTACCCGTCTATCAGCAAGAGATCAAATTGCTGCGGGACAGGCTTCACACCATTATCGAGACGGGTCTGGGTGAAGATAGCATCCGGCTTAACGGGCATCCTGAAAAACGACTGCCTAATACCCTCAATGTTAGTATCAAAGGGATTGTGGGCGAGGAGCTTCTTAGCAGGATTCCAGAGATCGCTGCTTCCACCGGGGCTGCCTGCCACGCCGGCTCAACGGAGCCATCCAGCGTACTACTAGCAATGGGATTAGGTCGAGAATGGGCCCTCGGCGCTCTTCGCCTGACGCTGGGTCGCTGGAGTACCCCGGAAGAGATTGAAAAAGCCGGAAAGCTAATCGTGGAGCGAGCGAAACGGAAGGATGCCGAGCAGAGTCCCGAAAGTCCCGATTACTCCATATAGACTTATCACTATGTCGTACCAAGTCTTTAACAGGCATGCAAGTGAATACGACGCCTGGTACGATAATGAGACAGGCAAAGCTATCTTTGCCATGGAGGTTGACTGCCTCAAGCCACTTCTTCATAGATTTTGCAGGCCCTACTTTGAGATAGGCGTAGGGTCGGGACGGTTTGCCGAAGCACTGGGAATAGAATACGGAATAGACCCAGCGCTGGCAATGGTGAAAATGGCCAAATCTAAGGGAGTCAAGGTTATTGAAGGCACCGGTGAAGAATTATCCTTCCCCGATAAGATGTTTGGTGGGCTTCTTATAGCCTTTACTCTCTGTTTTCTAGATAATCCGCAAAGGGCTCTTCGGGAAGCTTGGAGAGTCCTCCAGCCTGAGGGTGGATTGGTGCTCGGTATAATACCTAGGGATAGCCCTTGGGGTGAGTTTTATACGAACAAAGGTAAAGAAGGACATTCGATATACAGTAAGGCGAGGTTCTTCTCTAAGATAGAAGTGGAAGACTTGCTACGACAATCGGGGTTCAAGGTGATGGAATATTGCTCAACTCTTTCCCAGCCACCGGGGCAAAAAACTTATGGACATGAATCTCCTTTGTCTGGCTATCAGCAATCGGCCGGTTTTATCGCTGTGGTCAGTTCTAAGATTTCTGGCTAACTTGCAGGATTTCGCCTATATTTAGTGCTTTCAAAGGCTCTAAGAAGACCACGGAAAGGTTACCGAAAAGACTCTCTGTGAAAGCCGGCGACGATTGCAACGGGTTCTAGGTATCGTCCCCCTAAGTGGAAGAAGCTGACCATGCGTGACCAAGTTTAAGGGTCCTATCTCATACCACACTACGCGAGGATACCAGTATGTGCTGCAACTTAGGTATCAGTCCCTTCTTCTCGAATAAAAGTTCGGAACTGTTCCCCAAGGCCCACCATCTCAGACAACACTTGAACTATTGGACTCGAACAAGTAGTGGAGAACCTAGGCTGGTTTTGGATTGTAGAGCGGGCAATCCCTCTGCGCCTGAGCTACAGTCTTGTTCGGCTTAGTAATTCCGGCGGGAGCAAACCAGCGCTGCTTCCTTCTGTCGAAGCGCCCTTGTTGGCAACGGCACTCTTCTGGTTCGAGCCTCTTCTCCAACTCCACACAGGTGGCACAAGCTGGCTGTGTATGACCATGTTGTATTGTTTCCTCCTTAACGTGCAGAGTTGGCAACCTCCATATCGAGAGTGACGGCGGATGCCGCCCCTTGGCAGAGTCGCGCCGGAGCAGATATTGCACAATGAGATAGGCGCTCCCGAAACGAGATTGTCCAGCCGCTAAGGCTATGCCCTGACGCCCCAGGCT
>CAZNSC010000040.1:3994-22145 GCA_964575695.1 uncultured Dehalococcoidales bacterium | reverse complement strand
CTCTCGCTCAAAACGAGATAAGGCGGAAGCGACAGGTCGGCGACTTGCTTGATAATTTTCAAAGCTCACGCGAGGAGACCAATGCTCAGCTGAGAAGTGATTTGGCGCAGAGCAGGGCGAGGATGAAATCAGAGGTCAAGGAAACGCTGGCAGATGCTGCTGACTTGATCAGAGATTGCCGGTCGTCCCGCCGGAGGATGGGAGCCCGGTTGAAAGACAGCCTGGGCAAGATAAAGGAAGACCTGGGCAGGGATAGAAACAGCAGGAAGGCCGAGGTCGAAGAAATGCGGACTGATTTTCGCAGGGCTCAGTCAGAGGTGAGAGGCGACCTGAAAAAGGCATCGGACGCCTGGAAGGAAATGGATTCGGCCCTTCGCATGAAGAGGGCCACGGGCACAACACCACATGCAAAAGCAAGGACGCCGGCCAGGATAGCCCCTGACCTGAAAGAGAAACTTCTCTCGATCGTGAACCAGCACGTCGGGGGCATAGCTCTATCAGAGGCGGCTGAGACACTTGGTCTGGCGACTATTGCTTTAGCCAAGGCGGCGAAAGCCCTGCTGGAGCAGGGTAAGGTCCACAAGGAAGGGAAACTCTACTTCCCGGTAGCCCTGTAGGAGAGTTGCCATGGAGAGTGAAGCTCTACGAAACATCAGAACCCTGCGGCAGGTCAGAAGTAGCCTTGATGTTGCCCGGCGTCAGAGAGTAAAGACCACCAACTGCTTGTCCCGGAAGAGCGGGGAGACTGAACGACTGGAAGGGTTGACCGATAGCCAATCGTTGCAAGTCCTGGCGAAGGAGAAGGCACGCTGTGCTGCTTATGCTGCCTCGGTGGAGAAGTCGCGACAGAGACTGCTCAAGTCCAGAGAGAAGCTGGCAACTCTAATCAACCGGAACCGGGCCCTTACCGACCTCAGGCATGAGCTTCAGCAAGCCCGCTGGCAGAACAGGGAACCAGATCCGTCAGCAGCTCCGGCAGTAGCCAGGAAGACTTCAACCTGTGGGGGCCCTCGCGAGATAGAATTGAGCTACTGAGAGACTTGCCTCGCCATTGGCCTTGAATGGAGAAAAACACCATGCGTGAAGAATCTGACATTCTCGTGCTCCGTGAGGGGGACAACTTTATCGAAACACACTATGTCAGGGAGATGACTGATCGCGCTGTCAGCTACATCAGAGCCGGCTTTCCGGTGAACCTCAGCGGTCCCCCGGGTGTCGGTAAGACCACCCTGGCTCTTCACATCGCGGCGCAGATGGAGCGACCGGCGGTCCTTATGTGCGGTGACTACGAGTACGGTACGTCTGACCTCGTGGGCGGGCTTCACGGCTACCACAAGAAGTATATGAGGGACAACTTCATCCGTTCCGTACTCAAGACCGATGAGACCATGACCCAGCACTGGATAGACAACCGCCTGACAACCGCCTGCCAATATGGATTCACACTCGTCTATGACGAGTTCACGCGCTCGCGGCCAGAAGCTAACAATGTGCTGCTCTCTGTTCTGGAAGAAAGAATCCTCCTCTTACCCGGTGCTCGTAACGGGGACAGTTACCTGAAAGTTCACCCCGACTTTCACGCGATCTTCACCTCTAATCCCGAAGAATATGCCGGGGTGCAGAAGAGCCAGGACGCTCTTCGAGACCGCATGGTGACCATCGAGGTCGGCAATTTTGATGAGGAAACCGAAGTCGCCATTACCCAGAAAAAGTCGAGCCTCTCTACGGAGGACTGCCGCCATATCGTCAGTCTGGTGAGAAAGGTGAGAGAGGTCAAGTCGAATAAACTCACCCCCACTGTTCGAGCCTGCGTAATGCTGGGTAAGGTATTGAGTCTAATGGGTGAGGTGGCCACAGGTGGCAACGACGCTTTCAGACAAATCTGCTTCGATATATTACTACCGGAGGTCCCCGGTCACGAAAGGGAAATGGTCAAGCGATTGATCGGCGACATGAGCGCTGAGCTTTTGTTAACGGGAGGGAGATATGGCTAAGGAGCAAAAGAAGGAGAAAAGACCAGAGCCCGAAGAAGAAGTTGAGATCGATTTCGGTATGGGAAAAATCAGTTTTGGTGGGTTGTTCAAAGGGATAGGTAATCTTATCGACTTGGCCTCCAAGCTGAGTGAAGAAGAGGTAGATAAGTCCGGGGAAATCAAGGGGCTACCCAAAGAGGTGAAAGGTGTATACGGATTCAGGATTAGAACCCTGGTCGGAGGGAAGCCAGTCATAGATACCTTCGGCAACGTCAAGGACACGGCGAAGGGCCCGGTGGTCGAAGAGGTCAGGGAACCGCTTGTCGATGTCTTTGATGAGGAAGAGTACGTTCTAGTGATTGCTGAGCTACCAGGCGTCTCCGGAGACGAAATCAAGATTGAAGTATCCGGTGATATCCTCAATCTCACCGCTTCCGATAAAGACAGAAAATACGCCAAGGAAATCCTCCTTCCCAGTAAAGTAAAACCGGATCCGGTCAAAACCTCGTACCGGAATGGAATGCTGGAAATCAGGTTGGAAAAGGAAAAACCGTAATCTGGAGGAAGTGATTGGCGACTGAAGTGAAACTGCTACCTTTGCGCGTTGCTGAAGCCAAAGCAAAAGATGTCGGCCGGGGAATAGTCCGGGTAGACCCTCAGGATCTGGAAAGGATAGGTGCCGAAACAGGCGATATCGTTGAGATTGAGGGGAAACGGAAGACAGTGGCCAAAGCCATGCCAGCCTATCCTGAGGACCGGCACAAGTCCCTGATCCAGATGGATGGTCTTTTGCGCGGTAACGCCCAGGCCTCGCTGGACGAAAAGGTAAATGTAAGAAAGACTGATTTTTCACCGGCGGAGAAGATAGTCTTAAGTCCCCTGACCCTGGTCAGGTCGGCTCGCCGGGATGGTGATTCCAGATACATCGGTAGCCTGCTAGACGGGCTGCCTTTGACAGAGGGGGACACGGTAAGGGCGATTCTCTTTGGCACCCGAAGTCAGGATTTTATTGTTATCAGCACCATTCCCAAAGGGGCGGTGGTGATCCGCCCCAATACCAGAATTGAGATCAAAGAAAAGGGCGAAGCCGGCCCCAGGGGCACGAAAATATCCTACGAAGATATTGGTGGTTTGCAGAAGGAATTACAGAGGGTCAGAGAGATGATCGAGCTGCCTCTCAAATATCCGCAGGTCTTCGAGCGTCTGGGGATAGACCCACCGAAAGGAGTACTGCTTCACGGCCCGCCTGGGTGTGGCAAGACTCTGATCGCCCGTGCCGTGGCCAACGAGACGGCCGCCTATTTTACCCATATCACCGGGCCTGAGGTCATGGGGAAGTTCTACGGGGAAAGCGAAGGCCGTCTGAGAAGCGTGTTTGAAGAGGCTAAAGCCCATGCGCCGGCAATCCTCTTCATCGATGAGATTGATGCTATCGCCCCCAAGAGAGAAGAGATGGGGGGAGAAAAGCAGGTGGAAAGAAGGGTGGTGGCTCAGCTCCTGGCATTGATGGACGGCCTGGAGTCGCGAGGCGAGGTGATTGTTATCGGGGCGACCAATATACCCAATTCGCTCGACCCGGCTTTGAGACGTCCGGGAAGATTCGATAGGGAAATTGCCATAAGCATACCCGACCAGAGAGGACGCCTGGAGATTCTCCATATTCACACCCGCGGTATGCCTCTGGCCGAGGACATAGATTTGGAGAAACTGGCCCAGGTGACTCACGGCTTTGTCGGTGCCGACCTTGAAGCCCTGTGCCGCGAAGCGGCCATGAATGCGTTGAGAAGAATGATGCCGAGCATTGACTTCCGACTGGACGAAATCCCTTACGACTCGCTGCTGAAGCTCGAGGTCACCATGAACGCCTTCAGAGAGGCACTGACGGAAGTGGAGCCTTCAGCTATCAGGGAGGTCTTTGTCGAGGTTCCCAATGTAAAGTGGGAGGACATCGGCGGCCTGGAGGAGGTGAAGCAGAAATTGACTGAGGCGGTGGTGTGGCCGTTGAAGTACGCCAGCCTTTTCGAGCAGACAAAGACAAAGCCACCGAAGGGCATCCTCCTTTCCGGAGCTCCGGGGACGGGAAAGACCCTGATGGCAAAGGCACTCGCCAACGAGAGCGAGGTCAATTTCATTTCCGTTAAGGGTCCGGAGCTAATGTCAAAATATGTTGGGGAGTCCGAGAGAGGGGTGAGAGAGGTATTTCGTAAGGCAAAACAGGCCAGCCCCTGCATAATATTCTTTGACGAGTTTGACTCCTTAGTCCCGCAGCGTGGGCTGAGCGGTGATTCTCAGGTTACCGAGAGGGTGATCAGCCAGTTTCTATCGGAGCTCGATGGGCTACAGGAGCTCAAAGGGGTGCTGGTTCTGGCGGCAACGAACAGGAAGGACCTGATTGACTCTGCCATTGTACGTCCGGGAAGGTTCGATTTCACTTTAGAATTTCCGCTTCCTGATGAAAGGGCTCGGCAGGAAATCTTTAAAGTTCATACCCGGGGTAAACCCCTGGCCAGTGATGTTGACCTTGGGTTACTGGCCCAGAAAGCGGAAAGCATGTCTGGAGCCGATATTGCCATCATCTGCCATGAGGCTTCGATGATGGCAATCAGAGAGTATATCAACACGGGACTTCGAGATAACAAACCAGAGATTTCTGGAAAACATTTCGATACGGCCATCGAGTCGATACGAGCTCAAGGAGGTCAATAAATGCCCACGCAAAGCAACAACAAGTATATTTACGGTATCATAGAGGAACCTCAACCCGCGAAATTTGAGTTTCTTGGGTTGGAAGATGCCCAAGTATACACGGTCAACTATCAAAACCTAGCCGCTGTAGTCAGCGATACCTGTCTCGATGAAATAGACCCTACCCGGAAGAACGTGCTTGCCCACACCATAGTTCAGGATGAGCTTCTTAAGAATTACACCCTCCTTCCCATGGGCTTTGGCACGGTTACTGCCAGCGAGGATAGCGTGTTGAGGTTACTGGAGAAAAACTACGAGGATCTTATCAGAGAACTGGAGCGCCTGGCGGGCAAAATAGAGGCCGAGCTAAAGATATTCTGGGATGAAAAGGCTCTGACCGGTGAGAACCAGGAGCTACTTGATAAGCTAAAGGCAAGGATTAAGTCTGCCTCCTCGGCTGCTGAAGCCCAGCGGCTGGCGATAGAGGCCGGCATGGCCGTGGAGCGGATTATACGCGGCTGGAAAAGTGCATACGCTGACCAGGTCTATTCCACTCTCAAAGAAATGGCCACCGATGCCCGGCTGAATGCCTCTGCCGGGGTTAAGAATCTCCTCAATGCGTCGTTCTTAATAGAGAGGAGCCGGGAGAACGAATTTGTGGAGCAGGTGCGCAGACTGGATGCCGAGTACGAAGGAAAATTGAATTTCAAATATGTTGGGCCTCTGTCTCCGTACAGTTTTGTCGGCATAATGCTGGAGTCGGTGATCTAGTATGGTACTGGGGAAATTTGTCTACGACGTCGTTTTTGGAGTTCCGCTGACGATAGTCAAACGGACGCTGGAAGGGATGAGGGATGAGGTGGACGAGGAGCGCCTGATAACGGAGGACTCTATTAAACAGAGACTTCAGCAGTTACAGCTGCTGCTCCAGGATAACGAGATAGCCGAGGAGGAATACCAGCAACTGGAAACCGAGCTTATTGATAGATTAAGAGCCGTCAGAGAATACCAGAAGGAGGTTACCCGTGGCACTGCAAGCGAGTAGAGATGAGCCCACAACTCTGGCCGATGTTATTGGACGTGTTCTCGATAAAGGCCTAGTTATCAATGCTGACATCTGTGTCTCAGTGGTTGGGCTTGAGCTTCTGGGCATCAAAATTAGGGCGGCTCTGGCATCGTTTGAGACGGCCGCCAAGTATGGTCTGGAGTTCCCCAGCGGGACTAACATGAATACAGCTGCCTGGAAAGAGGCCGAGCTGAGCAAAGAGACATGCCCGCAGTGTGGCAAGAGGACATCCCATGAAGAACTGATCGATGAGGGGTGCCCCTGGTGTGGCTGGATAAGTGCCAAGGCGAAGAGAGCCAGAGCCGGGCTAGTCTCTGAGATCGCCGCGGGGTGACAAATCGCAGGAAGAGAACGAGAATGAGTACCAGGGAAATAAGCCTCAGAAGTGAGACCGAGGAGGGTTTGGCTGAGCTTCTTGAAGTACTTGATGAGCGAAGCCGGGCTATCTTTTGGCATCTGTGGTGGAAAGGACATGCGCATATATCTGAGCTCAGGAACCTCATAGATGTTGCCAGCGACTACGAAGTTCTGTTCAGGCTGAAGGAGATCATAAACGGCAAATCCCGAGAGCTCTGGGGCAGACCAGCGGTGAGTTTTGAAGAGTCGAAGACCGACCCTTTTACTGGCGAGAAGGTGCCGTTCAGCTGGTGGCTGGTCGATGGGGAGGGTCTTCCGATAGCCGACAGGGGCAGGCCGTTGGTCGATATGTTTCAGGAGAAAGATACGGTTACCATAATTGCCCAACTGCCGGGCTGGGATGGTGCCATCAATCCGAAGGCGGAAGATAAGGATAGCCCGACGCAGATCAAGGTGAACGACGTCAAATATAAGAATGGTATTTTGCAGGTCAGGCTGAAAAAGGGGGAAGATAGCCTTGTCCGTAGCCATTGAGATCAAGGAAGATAACCTTAAGCAGGGTGTCCTGGGGCTGGTCGTGGCCCTGGTGGAGATCATTAGAGACACGTTGAAAGCTCAGGCGCTCAAGAGAATGGAAGGCGGGTCTCTGACAGAGGCAGAATGCGAGAGGCTGGGCGAAACACTCATGAAGCTAGACATAGCTCTGGAGCAAATCAAAGAGGAACAGGGAATCACCGAGTCGGTCCAGGCGGTCAGGGATGGCCTCGATGACCTGGTGACAGACGCAGTAGATAAGCTCGTCAATCCGGAATCATGGCAAGAGCAAGTCAAGGAGCAAACAACGTAGCCGGAGCACGAAGATGGAGAATATATTTTACGCTGCATTGGCCCTTCACGTTGCCGGAAAGCCGGTAAATGAGGAAAACATAAGAGCTGTTCTTAACGCAGCCGGTACGCCGGTCAATGAGCCCGCGCTCGGTGTCATGGCCGTACTTGTGGAAACCCTTGAAACCAGTTCAAACAGGAAGTCTCTTGACCCCAGGGTTATCAGATTCCTGACTTCTGAGCTGGTCTATCAGAGTGCGGAAGCGGGGCAGGTCGAAGACCTTCTTGCGCAACTGACCACGTACGGTTCCCCGACAGCACCGGCAGACACGGCTATGCCAGCAGCATTAGTCGAACCAACCAGCCTTAATGAGTTGATCGGAGATGGAGAGATGTTTGCCGAGCTAGGGGATGGCGGGGGCAGATATATCTATGGAGTCGTTGCCAGCGGTGAGACAGTTGAATTCGGGCAGATCGGGATAGAACATAATCAGGTGTATTCCATTCCGCACAAAGATATTTGTGCCATTGTTCATAATTGTCCCTCGGAGCCCTATCAATCGAAGGATCACGAGGTAGTTAAGGCATGGATAAGAGTTCATCAGCAAGTTGTTGACGCGGCAAGGGAACGGCTGGGCACAATAATCCCCCTGAGTTTTGACACGATAATTCGGCCCGGCAGCGGTACGGCTCATCCTGACCAGGTCGTGAGAGACTGGCTCAATGAAGACTACAATCACCTTACCGCCATAATAGAGAAAATTCGGGGCAGAGATGAATATGGCGTGCAGGTCTTCTACGACCCAGCGGTGATAGACGCGCACATCTGTGAGCAAAGCGAAGAGGTCAGGCACATCGAGGAAGAGATGGCTACCAAATCGCCGGGCATGGCTTATATGTACCGGCAGAAACTAGAAAAAGCCGTAAGGTCTGAGAGAGAGAAAGTTGCCGATGAGTTATTCCAGGATTTCTATGGCAGAATCAAGAGACACTCAGATGATACCGTGGTCGACAAGACCAAGAAAGCCGGAAAAGAAAAGGTGATGCTGCTCAATGTTTCCTGCCTGGTAGCTGAAGAAAAGGTCGAAAGTCTGGGTGAAGAACTGGAGAAAATTGATGCCATGGAAGGTTTCTCGGTTCGCTTCTCCGGCCCCTGGCCGCCTTATAGCTTTGTGGCTAGAGCGCCCGCGCCTGTGAAAGGAAAATGAAGTGAAGCCAGTCAGGGATACCCAGGGCGCACTTGTGGATCTTTTGGACAGGATATTGGAGAAGGGCTTGATTCTCGACGCCGACGTCATCATCCATGTGGCGGGCATACCTCTGGTAGGTGTAAAGCTGAAGGCGGCTCTGGCGGGGATAGAAACCATGCTGAGCTACGGCATTTGGGAGGACTGGGACAAAGCACAGCGCGCTATCGCTACCCAGGAATACAGCACCAGGGAACATGCCCCACCTATGGCAGTGCTGAGAGAACAGACGGTCGACCCGGGATGATATGAGCCCGGTTAAGAAGAAAGGAGGTAGACGCTAATGGTAGGATCCAGTGAGCTGGTAACAATGGTGAAGAAGGAGTTCACCGGTTTGACAAATCTGCCGGTGGACGGCATTACTGGTTTCAGTAAAGACGACGGCGCATATGTCGTCTCGCTCGAGGCGTTGGAGAGGAAAGCGATACCTGACAGTATGGATGTACTGGGGGTTTATCAGGTCCGTCTGGACGGTGAGGGCAATTTCATCAGCTTTGAAAGAAAGAGGCTGCGTAAGCGGGCGGACACCGGGGAGGGTTAGAAGGAGAGAACCTCATGAAAGAGTGGAATAAGTGCCCTGGCTGCCTGGTCACCACCGATGGCGGCCCGGACTACTGCCCCAACTGCGGTGAACCCTGGACTATACGCTGTACCCAGTGCGGCCTAACCTGGCGCTTCTGGGAAGGCCGCAAATTCTGCCCCAATTGCGGCACCCGGGCCGAAAGGCAAGGAGTCAGGAAGACCAAGAAAAGGCAGGGGGTGACCTAGGTTGCCCCCAGAAGTTTTAAGGCGGGGTAGCAACTGATGAGGAAGCTTTACCTTGTCCCTATAATTCACACAGGTTCGGATATGGGGTCTGTTGCTCGGATGCTATCCGAGAGAGGTGCTGCTGTCCTGGGTAAGGAACTGTGGCACAGGCATCAGGAGACTGTTTCCGGGTTTTGGGATTCGATCACTGAATTTTTCAGTTCCCTTGAGGTCAGTGGTTCCAAAGTGTACCAGGACGGGCTGGTAGCTAGTGGGGAGGGCGGCTTGAGAATCGTCAACGAAGGTGTAAAAAGTGGCAGTGTGAATTACAGAATTATCGCCGGTCTTCTAGACAGAGGAGCCGTATTGATCAGGACGGAGGATATTTCCTTGATCAAGAGGGAACACGCCTACATCACAAAGCTAGCGAGCGCCAAATCGCTTCTGGAAAGGGAGGCCGCTGCTTTGAGATACAGGCTGGCTCAGCGAAGATTGCTCGAGGAACGGGATAATTCTATAGCCAGAGTGATTGGCGGGACCCTGAAAGAGGGTGAGACCGGGATCCTTTTCATCGGAGCCTACCATGATGTCTTACACAAATTGCCTGCTGATATCCGGGTGGTTCAGGTGAAGGAAGTGGCCAAAGTGAGGGAGTACCACATGTTACTTGCCGGGATGGGCTCGAGAATACAGGGCCAACATTTAAACCAGCTTGCTCAATATCTGGTGTCGCCTGTCTGACCCGGGGATAGTTGGCCTACCCGCAGGTTTGGGGTTTCTGTCCTACTGGACTGAAAATGTGGACTCCTGTTGAGAAGAGAGTTTCCCCATGGGACTCTCTTCTTGGTATTGGCACCTTTTTCGAGGAGATGGGTGGCATAGCGTGCCTGAGACTGTGGGTGTGTATCTTATCCCGTCTTCCTAGCAATACGACGTGTCTTATCGCTGATGGTCCCTGAGGAATATTTCTCTGAGCGACAGTTCCGGTGATGGAACTGTCGTCCTCTTTTCAGTTTGGAGCGGGTGATGGGATTCGAACCCACGACGTCTTGCTTGGGAAGCAAGCACTCTACCGCTGAGTTACACCCGCCAAAATCATGCCTATTTTAGCCCAAAATATGCTGGTTGTAAAGAGGGGCTGTGTCACAGGCACAAGCCCTAAAGCTGACACTGCTCATTGCATCCACAAAAATTGACAACGGGCGTTAAGCCATTTATAGTTTCCATTAGCAAGTGGTACTGGAGCAGGTAAGGATATAAGGCGGGGGTGGCTAAGATGAAGGCAACCGATGAGCCAATTGAAATCGAACGTCTGACTAGGTTGAACGAATATGGCCCGGATGACCTTTTTATCTGTTGTGCCAGTTTTGAAGAGCGGTGTATTTCAAGTACCTCACTAATGGGTATTGACTTCCGCACAAACTTTGCCATTGTCTTTGTCATCGAGGAGACGCTCTACAAGAAGCAAGTTGAAACCAATCTATTCAGATTACAGAGTGAACTGGGGAAAAGAACTTCTAAAGGGATCTTTGTCATTTCGTGCCGCAAAGAAAGCCCCCTTGATGGGATTGTCCAGCTTAAAAACATCTGGGAGCAGTGTAAACCAAGGAATCCTGAAGAGCCGTTCATTACCATCGATATTAGTGGTTTCACCAAGATATACCTGTTGGAGCTTCTTCATTATCTTGTGATTGAATTAAATCTGGGGATTCCTCGTATTCTTCATACAACACAGAAATACTTACCAACTAAACTTACTAAAGGGGTCGAACAAATCACCACGGTACCTAACTTTTTTGGTAGCCCTTCCTTGGAAAAACAAACCACTCTTGTCTTGGTCTTGGGATTCGAGCCGGAACGCTTGCTTGCTGTCTGGAAGCACTTTAATCCCACGAAGACGATTGCGCTGATAACCAACCCCCCACGCTATGGAAACCTCGACTACCTAAGACACGCCCAGGAAAACAATTCCTACTTGCTTTCACAACCTTCAACTGAGGTAAGAGATGTGCCCGCGGATAACCCATATGCTGTCAAGAATATACTCGAGGCCATTTATTACGAGACGAGAAGCTCATCCAATATGGTAATTGGCCCTTTCGGGACAAAATCACAGGCTGTAGGTGTATTTCTTTTTTGTCTGGAGCGTCCGAGAGTTCAACTCGTCTATTCTTTCCCGGTTAAATATACGAGGTCTTATTTGCAACGCAAGCCTGGACCAACATTATTACTACCCCTGGCACCGGTGATGACAGATTAGCCCTGCCCGTCTTGTTGTCGCCCTGGTTCCCACAGTTGGTGTTTAGGGGGAGTTGAGATGAGGGAAGATAGCTTATCGCCGGCGTCCATTACTGACGGATTGGGCACTCGCTTTGTCGGGCAAAGGGTCAGGTATTTTAGCAGACTGGCGTCAACCATGGAGGTGGCAAAGCGGGAGGCACAACAGGGAGCGGTAGAGGGAACGGTTATCATTGCCGAGGAGCAGACCGCAGGCAGAGGACGAATAAAACGCGCCTGGCTGTCACCTAGAGGGAGCGTTGCCCTGTCCATTATTCTCTACCCTGATGCCGCCTGCCTGTCTTCGCTTGTTATGCTCGCCTCACTGGCCGTAGTCCATAGTGTTGAGACAGTCACCGGTTTGAAGCCCGGGATTAAGTGGCCTAACGACGTCGTTATCAATGACAGGAAGGTTTGCGGGATTCTGATCGAAAGTGATTTGCGAGGGCACAGGGTGGACTATGCCATTATCGGTATCGGGATAAACATTAATCTTAGGATCTCCGATTTCCCTGAGATCTCACAAACAGCCACCAGCCTTTCCAGTGAGCTGGGAAGGGATGTATCACGCTTAGACATAGTCCGTTGCCTGTTGATTGAGCTGGAGAGATTATATTTGGATCTCCAGGCTGGAGGCTCTGTTTATGAAGAGTGGCGGGACAACCTGGTGACACTGGGTAGGCAGGTCCTTGCAATCTCGGGGGAAACGGTATATGAAGGCATCGCTGAGTCAGTAGCTGGGGATGGCAGCCTGATGCTGCGCCAAACAGACGGAAAGCTGAACAGGATTGTCGCTGGAGATGTAAGCTTACGCCACTAGCTTGGAGTCAATTGCGCCCGGGGCGGCTGACAGAAGCCGGCCCCGGGCTTCTTTTTCTGGTCAGGTTTTGATGCTCTACTGTTTCTTTCCACCAGACAGTTTGTCGCTATCCTGGCGCATGAACATTCTGATAAGGTCTATCGGCAGGGGGAAGATTATGGTGCTGTTTTTCTCCGAGGCTATCTCCGTCAGTGTTTGCAGGTAGCGCAGCTGTAGCGTGACTGGCTCCTTGGCAATAACATTGCCGGCTTCAGCCAGCCTGGCTGATGCCTGGAACTCACCATCGGCATGGATGATTTTGGCTCGCCTCTCGCGTTCCGCCTCGGCTTGGGCGGCCATTGATCGCCTCATTGTTTCCGGAAGTTCAACATCCTTAATCTCTACGGTGCTGACCTTCACCCCCCACGGGTCAGTGTGTTCATCGATTATCCGTTGTAGTGTCTGGTTAAGCTTCTCCCGGGCAGTCAATAGCTCATCAAGCTCAGATTGTCCCAATACATTACGCAGTGTCGTCTGGGATATCTGTGAAGTGGCTCTGATATGGTCCAGTACCTTAACAACAGAGGCCTCGGGGTCAACCACTCTGAAATATACCACGGCATTTACCCGGACGGTAACATTGTCCTTGGTGATGACATCCTGCGGAGGAACATCCATGGTCACTACCCGGAGGTCTACCTTCACCATCCGGTCAACAAACGGGATGATGAGAAACAAGCCAGGCCCCCTAGCTCCAACCAATCGCCCGAGGCGGAAAATGACTCCTCTCTCATACTCAGCGACAATCTTCACTGACATTGGAATAATTATCAACAAAATTAAGATAATTATACCGATAATAACTATATTCATTGTTTACCTCCTCTATTCTTCTTGGTAACCCACAGTTTTAAGCCATCAACCCTGGTTATGATCACCTCCTCTCCGGGTTCCACCCGGCCCGCCTCTGATATTGCCGTCCAGCGTTCCCCCTGAATGAAAACCGTTCCCTTGGGTTTCATGACTGTTCTGACTTCGGCAGTCTTCCCTATCAGCTCTTCCCTGCCGGCAAATATCTGCTGCCGGTGGGCTCGAATTCCCCAAATAATTGCGAAGGCAAGGAAAACAGCAATACCCATAGCCACTATGACAACTAGCCACGGGTCTAGTGGGGCCATTTGAAACAATGGATACCTCCCATGAGATATGATCTTGGGATGTACAGACGCTGGAGGAGCACACTTGTGCCGATAACAAATGTGTCCATTGCTTACATCCCATTTACTCCTTCTTGGTAACCCACAGTTTTAAGCCATCAACCTTGGTGATAATCACCTCCTCTCCGGGTTCCGCCCGGCCCGCCTCTGATACCGCGTTCCATCGTTCGCCCTTGAAGAAGACTGTGCCCTCAGGGTCTAGGGCTACCTTGACTACAGCTTTTTTGCCGATCAGTTCTTCCCTCCCGGTAGATGCCTGGCGGTGGTGAGCTCGGATTACCCGGCTAATAACAAAGGCAAAGAGGGCACCAATAAGGATAGCCACAGTAGCAATCAGCCATGGACTTATTCTAAACACCGGAGACCCTCCTGGAAGCAAGATCAAAGCACCCAGCACCAGCGACACTATGCCGCCCGCGGTAAATAGGCCAAAGGTGGCCGTAAAGACCTCGGCGACAAAGAGCCCAAAGGCCAGAATTATGAGCAGAACTCCGGCCCAGTTTACCGGTAGCTGACCAAGTGAATAGAAAGCCAGTATACCACATATGCCACCAACAACGCCAGGGAAAATGAGTCCCGGGCTGGAGATTTCAACTATTATGCCGAGCATTGCCACACTTAATAAAATATAGGCGATGTTGGGGTCGCTAATCGTGTAGAGAAAGTCTTCTATCAGGCTCATCTCGATATGGTTAACGGTTGCACCTTCAGTGTGCAGTGTCACCACACTCCCGTCAACCGTAGTTACCTCCCGGCCATCAAGTTGAGTGATCAGAGCATCAAGGTTCACGGCAACCATATCGATGACATTAAGCTCCAGAGCCGTTGCCGCTTCAACATTAGCGCTCTCTCTGACTGCTTCTTCAGCCCATTCCACATTGCGCCCGTGGGCCTGGGCAATGCCCCTGGCATAAGCGGCGGCATCGTTAACTACCTTCTCTTCCATAGTTTCTGACATCCCGGTTTCACCCTCGGTGCCTATTGCCACCGGGTGGGCAGAGCCAATGTTGGTATCTGGTGCCATGGCCGCTACATCAGCGGCTATGGTAATGAAGAACCCGGCTGAGGCAGCTCTGGCCCCTGACGGGATATAGACCACTACAGGCATCGGCGCTTTATCCATGGCCTGTATAATATCACGCATGGAGGTGTCAAGACCACCCGGTGTATCCATCTGGATAATGGTGACATTAGCCTGCATCTCTTCAGCTCGGTCAATGCCGTGCTCGATATAATCAGCAGCGACAGGGTTGATTGCGCCATCAATACTAAGCACAACGATGTTAGCTGTTGCCGCCCGCGCCTGAAGAGCGACGAACGCGGTAGCCAGCAGGCCGACCAGAAGTAAAAGGCGTAGGATTTTCAGCATATCACGACCTTCAGACCCTTTAAGATAAATCAATTATATGTGATTGCTGTCCTAATTGTAAACATAGTGAAGCTGCTGGTTCGACATGTCCAGTTGAATAGACAGGCAAATTGGTGTAGAATTTACCAGCTATAAAGGAGTGATGTGAGAGTCCAAAGGTGTAAGGGAAGCCGGGACTTATCCCCGCAGGAGATGGAGCGGTTCCGTCTCATTGAGGGGGCGTTCAGAGACTGCTGTCTTAAAGCGGGCTATGAGGAGGTCAGGACGCCGACTGTTGAATACCTCCATCTATTCACGGCGACAGGAACGCTTACCCCGAGCCGGCTAAACAGGGTATATTCCTTCCTGGATTGGGATGGCTGGAGCGGGGAGAGGGTTGTCTTGAGACCCGACGGCACGATTCCGATTGCCCGACTCTATGTTGATAGCATGGAAAACAAGGGGCCGGCCAAGCTGTTTTACGTCACCAGCGTCTTTGTTTTTGAACCGACGGGGACGAAGGCGAGGGAGCAGTGGCAGTGCGGGGCTGAGCTTATTGGAGCCGGCTCGGCACTGGCTGATGTCGAACTGATAGCCCTGGCCCGAGAAGTCTTGAAAAGGCTGCATCTTGAAGGTGTAGAATTAAGGCTATCACACGTTGGCTTAATAAGGGCCTTGCTGACAGAGCTTGGGCTAAGTCGTACCGAACAGATAAAGATATTTGACCGGATTATGGACGGTGATGTGGAGGCATTGACCAAGATGAAGCCGAGGCGTCCCGAACTGGGAAAGGCTTTATCAGCCTTACTGGACCTGAAGGGCAAGTCTTCTGGATTTTTGCACAACTCCAGGACGCTATTTAAGCGAGACCTGCCCGGACTTGAGCCTTATATTGATGACCTGATAAAGGTCGTTGGGCTTCTTGATACTCTGGGTTATGATTATCAGATTGACATCGCTTCAGGAGCCGGTTTTGAGTATTATACCGGGATGACCTTTCAGTTATTCCTGGGTGATGAGAAGATAGGCGGTGGTGGAAGATATGACGCCCTTGTTCCATTATTGGGGGGCCGGAGTGTTCCTGCCTCTGGTTTTGCCCTTTACCTGGAACGGCTGATGGGCTTGGCAGGCCCAGCGAGGAGGCCTCAAGCTACAGAGCAGAGACTGCTGGTTACGGCTGAACCCGGTGAGGCGGAAGCATTCAGACAGAGCTTCGCCGCTATTGGCTATCTCCGTGATGCGGGGTATGTGGCGGAACTTAACCTGGGCACTCAGGGGCTGGCTGATTTCCGGTGGCTGCTTGAGGTTCAAGGCAAACCACCCCAATTCGTGGTGACTGACCAGGTCAGACAAGCAAGGTTCGAGCTGTCAACCACGACCGAGCTGTTGGCGTTGCTGAGGAGGGAGAGTGCCTGTTAAACTGGCTCTGCCTAAAGGTCGCCTTCTGGAGGAAACGGCTAAGTTACTCCGTGATGCTGGCTGGGGACTCAGTGGCTATAATAAGGCGGCGCGTTCTTACCGCCCTGAAGCCACAAAGTTCCCCGAATTGCTAATCAAGGTTTTTCATGAGAAGGATATCCCGATTCAGGTGGCAATCGGGAACTATGATTTAGGAATCTGCGGGCGGGACTGGATTGAGGAGCTTCTGGCTAGATACCCCACCAGTGCCCTGATTAAGGTGAAGGAGCTGGGACTTGGATGGAGCACCTTATATATGACAGCTAGCCAATCGGCGGGAACAGCCAGGATTGCTGAAATGCAAGCAAAGCCGGGCACCATACGCATTGCCAGCGAGTACCCTAACCTGGCAGAATCCTTTGCCGTCGAACGGCGGCTAAGACGGTTTAGCGTGTTTCCCGTGTGGGGAGCGGCTGAGGTATATCCGCCAGAAAATGCTGATCTGGCGTTGGTTTCGGTACAAAACGGGAAGGAACTCGCTGATTACGGGCTGGTACCGGTGAGTAAAATCCTCACCTCCAGCGCCTGCCTGATTGCCAACAGGGATAGCTGGGAATCCAGGGACATGGGGCAGATACTGGCCTCTATCCACGATGGTCTTACGGTTCACGATGGTCGCCCGTCTACCGGCACAGTGAAGGTGCCGCCGCCGACTCACGAGTACTCTATTGAGCCGCCAGCGGAGGACGCCGTCTGGTTAGCTTTACCCGACGGTCACCAGCAGTTGCCTGCCCTTAACCTGCTGACTGAGGCGGGTATTAAGGTTGACGATTACCCATCATCTGGCAGTCGCCGACCAGCCACCGGGCTGGCAGGGGTCAAGGTCAAGGTAATTAGGCCCCAGGATATGCCGCTGCAGGTGGCTAACGGGAACTTCGATTTAGCGATTACCGGTCGGGACTGGCTTATGGAACACCTTTACCAGTTTCCATCCAGCCCGGTGACTGAGCTTCTGGACCTCAAATTTGGAAAGGTGAGAATAGTCGCCGTAGTGAGTGACGGGGCAGCCGTAAATGGTACCGATGACCTGAGGCAGCTTAGCCGTGAGCGATTGATACCATTCCGGGTGGCCTCAGAGTATGTGAACATAGCCGACAAGTACGCCCGAGATAACCGCCTTGGATGGTACCGGGTGGTACCAACCTGGGGGGCGAGCGAGGGATTTTTGCCCGAGGATGCTGATCTGCTGATTGAGAACACCCAGACGGGGCGGACCCTGTCCCGGCACAATCTTAAGATTGTTGATACCTTGTTTGAATCAACAGCCTGCCTCATTGGCAGCGCCCTTGGTATATCTAACCCGAGTAAGAGCGAACGGATAAAGTCGATTATTGCCACCATGCAGGCGGCAGTGGAGGGCCAGGTTGATAGTCATTGACGGCTTCGAACCGGCAAAGTCAGCCTTATCACGGACTCCCCTCTCCGAGTTAAATTCGGTTTCTCCGTTAACAAGAGAGAGATTGAAAGAGATATTTCAGGTGGAGATTGACCCGGAGCAGGCAGTGAGGCAGATCATCACCGAGGTACGTGATAGGGGAGACGCAGCGCTTTGCGATTACACGTTAAGGATTGACGGGGTAGAACTTACCTCGCTGGAGGTGGATAAGGAACAGATAACCGGTGCCTATAGTGAGGTGAAAGAAGAGCTAATATCAGCACTCAAGCTGGCTGCGGAGCGAATTCGCTCCTTTCATAATGCTCAGAAGCATGACCTCTGGAGTCGGCCTGGTGGGCTGGAGGTGGGGTGGCTAATACGTCCGTTGCACCGCGTTGGTGTTTACGTCCCCGGTGGCACTGCCAGTTACCCGTCAACTGTATTGATGACAGCTATACCGGCTAAGGTGGCTGGAGTTGAGGAGGTTATCCTGGTTACCCCGCCGGGATTTCAGGAGGCAGTTTCGCCATCGACATTGGTGGCGGCTGATATTGCCGGGGTTGACCGTATTTTCTCGGTCGGTGGTGCTCAGGCAATCGCCGCCTTGGCCTTTGGCACCGAATCTATCCCCAGAGTGGACAAGATTTGCGGCCCGGGCAATATCTTTGTCGTCCTGGCAAAGAAGATGGTCTACGGAGCGGTTGACATCGATGGACTTCAGGGGCCCAGCGAGGTGCTGATTATTGCCGATGAAACTGCTGACCCCAAGTATTGTGC
>CAZNSC010000040.1:0-3984 GCA_964575695.1 uncultured Dehalococcoidales bacterium | reverse complement strand
TCCTGGCTCAGGCGGAACACGACCCGCTAGCCTCGACTGTCCTGATAACCACTTCGTGGCAGTTGGCGGACGAGGTTACTCACGAATTAACACAGCAGGCCGAAGGTTTGCCACGTCAGGCAGTAATCGCTGAGTCCTTAGAGAATAGGGGAATGATCGTGGTGGTAACCACAGTAGATGAGGCGATAGAATTAGCCAACCTGTATGCTCCGGAGCACCTTTGCCTGATGGTAAGCAGGGCGGCTACCTACGTCAATAAGATAACCAATGCCGGGTCGGTGTTTATTGGCAAGAGCTCTACGGTAGTCCTGGGCGATTATGTGGCGGGACCAAGCCATGTTTTACCCACCAGTGGCACTGCCCGGTTCAGTTCGCCACTGAACATCGGTGATTTCATCAAACTGATAAACCTGGTCAATATAGACGAAGTCGCTTTGAGGCAGCTCGGGCAGGCAGCATCGATTATTGCCCAGGCTGAAGGGTTGAATGCTCATGCCCGGGCAATAGAAAGACGACTGAGGTAGACCATCGGGCACTGATGGTAAGAGGTAAGAGAAATGGCTACAAATGCAGGAATAGAGAGATTAATCAGAGCTGAGATGGCTGCCGTCGCGGGTTATCCTGCCAGTACCTCGCCAGAGACATTAAGGGGAAAGGTCGAGGTGGATGTCGGGAATATTATTAAACTGGATGCTAATGAGAACCCCTATGGTTGCTCACCAAAAGTGCCGCCGGCTCTGGCCAGTTATCCGTATCTAAGTGTCTACCCTGATACGGGACAAGGTGAACTGAGGCAGCTACTTTCAAAATATATTGGTGTTGCTCCTGAAAATATTGTCGCCAGTAATGGGAGCAACCAGCTGATAGACGACGTGTTGCGCTTGTTTGTTGGCCCTGGTGATGAGGTGATAAACTGCATACCTACCTTTGAACTCTTTCGCTTTAGAACCCAGATATGTGGCGGTACCCTGGTCGAGGTGGGCAGGGATGATGCTTTTGCTGTTGATGTCGCCACGGTAAAGGCGGCAATAACGAATAAGACCAAAATGATACTGCTGGCAACCCCTAATAACCCCACCGGGACAATAATATCCCAAAAGGACATTCTGGAGATAGTGGATACCGGGCTGCCAGTTCTGGTCGATGAAGCCTATGCCGAATTCAGTGGCGAAACTGTCGCTCAGATGGTCAGCAGGTACGAAAACATGATGGTACTCCGGTCATTCAGTAAGTGGGCCGGGCTGGCCGGGCTGAGGATAGGCTATGGTATCTTCCCCCCTCAGATTGCCAGTTATCTGATGAAAACCAAGACTCCGTTCAATGTGAATGCGGCTGCCGTCATCGCTGTCCGCGAATCGCTAAACGACCTTTATTATCTTCAAGACAGGGTGAAGGCAATAGTTGCCGGGAGAGAGAGGCTTTTCGCCGAATTAAAGAAGCTGGCATGGTTGAACCCTTTTCCGTCACGGGCTAACTTTATTTTCTGCATACTTCTGGAGGGCAATGCCCGCCAGGTCCAGCAGAGATTACAAAAGAAGGGGATACTGGTTCGCTACTTTGACATACCACTGCTCAAGAATGCCCTCCGCATCAGTGTCGGCAAACCGGAGCATACCGATTCCCTTATCAAAGCGCTCCGGGAAATTGAGATTTATTGAGGACTCATCCAAGAAACAGGGGAGGAGATAAATGGCTGACAGAATGACTGTCATTAGACGGGAAACCAAGGAAACGGCCATTAACTTGGAGCTCAATATTGATGGTAGTGGTCGGTGGGAGACAAATACCGGAATCAGAATGTTAGACCATCTGCTGGCGCAGCTTGCCCGGCACGGCCTATTTGACATAAAGATTTCAGCCACCGGCAATGACCAGCATCACCTGGTTGAAGATGTCGGTATTTGTTTGGGCAAAGCCCTGGGCGAAGCCCTGGGTGAGAAACGGGGCATTGTCCGGATGGCTGATGCTGCGGTGCCCATGGATGACGCTTTGACTATGGTGGCCGTGGACATCAGCGGTCGGGGGTACACTGTACTGGAGCTGCCTTTTAGCGACCGGGAGATCGCGGGATTAGAAGTTGACCTTATCCGCCATTTTCTCGAGTCGTTTGCTCATGAAGCCAAGCTCAATCTCCATGCCCGGTTTGCCCATGGCACCAATGACCATCACAAAGCCGAAGCCCTGTTTAAAGCCTTGGGTAGAGCCCTTGATATTGCCACCCGGATTGATGAACGGATTAGCGGCGAACTGCCCAGCACCAAGGAGCTGTTAGAACGGTGAGGATAATCAGGGCGGTTTTTCGTAATTGATACACTTATTGAGGCAGCATGTGAAAAGTGCTTTGAAGCCTCAGTGAGAGACTCGATGCCCTGAGGATTAAGCCGTAGTTGAGTGCCCCAGCTTGCTTCCTGTCAGCCTCTCGTACGCCTGCTCGTATCTTAGAGTAGTGGCCTCAATGACCTCCGGGGGTAGCATGGGAGCGGGAGGTTCCTTGTTCCAACCTGACGCGGTAAGCCAGTCCCGCACCGGTTGCTTGTCGTAGCTCGGCTGGGATTGCCCAACCGTATACAGGTTGGCATCCCATATCCGGCTTGAGTCCGGGGTCAGTAGCTCGTCAATAAGAATAAGCTTGTCATTGTCCAGCCCAAACTCCATCTTGGTATCGGCGATGATGATATCCCTGGCTTTGGCATAGCCCCGGGCATAGTTATAGACGGCCAGGCTTTTTGCTTCCAGTTCTTCAGCTAGAGCCTCACCAACCAGCCTTTTGATTGCCCCCGCAGTTAGTGGCTGGTCATGGCCGCTTTCTGCCTTGGTGGTTGGGGTAAATAGTGGCTCAGGCAGTTCCTGGCTTTCCTGTAGGCCTTTAGCCAGGGCTATTCCGGCTACAGTGCCGTTTGCTTGATACTCTGCCCAGGCTGACCCGGCAAGGTAGCCACGCACCACACATTCAATAGGAAGCCGCTTTACCCTCTTCACAATCATCGACCGGCCAGCAAGATAGGAGGGATAAGAAAAACGGCTTGGGCCAGCAAGATAAGAATCAAGACAACCAAGGTCATCAACTGCTTCTACCAGATGATTGGGCATCAAGTCTTCTGTCTGCCTGAACCAGAAAACGGAGAGCTGGTTGAGCACTAAACCCTTCTTGGGTATGCCGCATGGAAGAACAACATCAAAGGCTGAGATGCGGTCGGTAGCGACAATGAGCAGTTGCTTATCCAGTTCATAGGTGTCCCGTACCTTCCCCCGGAAGAATAGTGACAGTGGCAGATCAGTGTCCAGAAGAACTGAAGTGCTGTTTTTCAACCTCACCCCCTTCATCCCCCTCTCTATTAGAGAGAATGAGATATTATTTTTCAGGATGGGCTTCGCCCATCTCGCACTCCTCTGAGGATTGCTCCAGAACGGTGAAAGGACATGGGTAATTTTTGAAGGGGCTTCACCACTTCAAACCAGTCTTGATTAATGACCTCCTGGTCAGTGGTTATATGGCTCTGGGTGCAAGGTCTGAAGGCTTGGTTATAGTTGGTTTCCACTGTACTTTGGTCAAACCTAATCGCGCAAAGATGTCATCTATATAGCGCAGGTAGTATTGATAATCAAAAAGTGGCTCAAGCTCCGGTTGAGGCAGCATAGCTGTAACCTCGGGGTCAGCCTTGAGCAAGCTAAGGAAGTTCTTATTCCGCAGCCATACCTGCATTGCATTCCGCTGCACCAGTTCATAGGCCTTCTGCCGGCTCAAGCCCTTGTCAATGAGGGCCAGCATCACGCGCTGGGAGAAGATTAGACCTTTCGTAAGCTCCAGATTCCTCTTCATCTGTCTCGGGTAGATGTGTAACCCTTGAATTATTGAGGTGAAGATGGCCAGGGAATAGTCCAGCAGCAGGCAGGAGTCGGGTAAGATAATGCGTTCTGTAGAGGAATGGCTGATATCCCGCTCATGCCACAGGGCAATGTTTTCCATTGCGGTTAGAGCATAGC
>CAZNSC010000039.1:0-22170 GCA_964575695.1 uncultured Dehalococcoidales bacterium | reverse complement strand
GTCCCAACCCATGGCTTGATAATAATCGTCCTTGAGTTCCTCAAGGGGAACCACAGCTCCCTTTGTCGGCCCATCAGGCCTGGGCTCACTCAACAGTCTCGCGGGTAGCCAATCATCGTCTCGTGTCACTCCTTCACGCATATTGAACAGTCGCTCCAGACAGGTTATCCTCATGCCTGCCTGTCTCAGGTCATCAACCGACCACGATTCCCCAGATAGAGCGGAGAGAATCTGAGCAACAATCGGAAGATCAATCAACCCCGTGCCGCCCGCCGGCATGACGAAGGTGCAGATCGGAGTGGAATCACCCATGAGCCGAGTGATGCCCACGTTCCTGACCTGTTCCCCCTTCCCTTTGATTTGCATCCGGGTTCCATCAAACGCCTCTGTCCTGGCTATCAACCCGTAACCATGGTGAGAGCCGCCCACATTGTTGATGGCAAATTGCAGGGCCTGACCCATCAGACCACGACACTCATAACCACCAAGTTCCATACCCTTAGCATGCATGGCAAATGCTTCAGAACCTCTGATTTCTCCTGACAGTCTTTTCACACCTTCACCTAAGAGATAACCAAAGCCCCGCCGGTTGGCTATGTTCTTTAGCATGGCAATCATTGCCTGGTCGTTACCAAACCGAAGGTCAATGCCATCGGTATCTTTTGGCCCTATGAGCCCCCTCTCAAAACATTCCATGGCAAAGCCGATACTCACCCCGGCTGACATCGTGTCCATCCCGTCTTCATCACAGATTTGTGCCGCAGCCACGACGGCATCGAATTTGTCGATGCCACAGTTTGAGCCTAAAGAATAGAGTGTCTCATATTCAGGGCCACGACAGTATGAACCTTGGTATGGACCCTTTCTGATGTCTATATGATGGGAACAGGGAGTGAGACAGAAAGGACCACAGACTACTTTTTCCCTGGGCCACTCTTCCTCCACGACCACAGCATCTATCCCCTCCACACCCTCAAACACGCCTCCCTGCCAGTTTCTCGTAGGCAGCATTCCCGTTTGGCTAACATTGGTAACATCGGCACCGGTTCCGTACCGGCGCCAGCGTGTTGCCCATTTCTTCTGCTGTCTCACTCTTCCGATGATAGCCTCTTTTACCGCTTCCAATCGGTCGGCAGCCTCTATCTCCCTATCACCAGAAACCACCACACCCTTTAGCTTTTTGGACCCCATGACACAGCCGGCGCCGCCCCGGGCAAAGGCACGGCTAAGAGAGCCATCGGCCATGATGGCAGCATATTTGACCAGTTTTTCCCCGGCCGGGCCGATAGCTACTGTCGCCCCTTTCCTCGAGGAATCTCCGAGCATAGCTCGCTGGGCCTCAATCGCTCCCAGCCCCCACAGCGAGGTGGCATCCTTGAACCTGACCGCTTCATCATCTATTTCGATATAAACGGGAGAATCAGCCACGCCCCTGATATCAACCGCCCAAAATCCCGCCTTTCTCATTTGGTGACCCAATATCCCGCTTGAGATAGTATATAGATAAACATTGGTCAGCGGCGATTTGGTATTAAGATTCACCTTGGAACTGTAAGGCAATCCTGTGCCATTGGCGGGGCCGGCCGTAAATATGAGATGGTTTTCCGCCCCCAGAGGATCAGCTTTAGAAGGTACAGATGTATATAGGAGGTAGGCACCCAGACCTCTACCTCCTATATACTGCCTAATTATTCCACTCGGGATTGTTTCAACTTCAAAAGACCTGCTTGATAAATCTATTCTTAGTATGCGACCTTCCAATTTAACCTGCCCTGATTATGTAATACTTCAGTGGTTTCCGGGCAAAGCCCATGGCTAAACTAAAATGGTACGCCATGCTCTTGATTCTTGTCAAGGCCAGCCTCTGTTCGGCAGTGGGTCGAATAGCTCATAAATACCTCCGAATTCCTGAAGAAGACGGAGACAATAGCTGTGGATGGTGCCGACAAATAGTCCAGCAGAGGAGGGCGGCAAAGTCTGGAACCGCTTGTCAGCCTCTGCGGCCCTTCTCTCTATGCGGTCTTTCAACTCGCCGGCCGCTTTCTCAGTAAAGGTAAACGCAACTACTGATTCTGGCTTGACACCATCCAATAGTAAACGGACTGTTCTCTGGGCAAGCACCTCTGTTTTCCCAGAACCGGCACAGGCAATAATCTGAAGCGCCGGGGCCGAAATATTGATAGCTTCCTCTTGGGCCTTAGAAAATTGTATCATCCCTCACCACCAAGAATGCCATCGTCTCCGAATAGAGAAAGCTGGTCTGCCTGGAAGCTAGTTAGAAAGTCGTCTATCTCCTGGTCACGTTTCTCTTCTGGAGCTTCTACGATACGGTTTCGGGCTTTCCACATATCACGGGCAGTTTCAACCCAATTCTGGGTCAGAGCAAGGGGAGCATGAGGTCCCTTAAGACGCTCAGAGTTCGCATGGGCTAAGTCCTCCAAACTCTTAATCCCTTTTTCGTCGTACAGGAATCGACACCGCGCTCTACTCAGTTGGGGAATTCGAAGTGATATCAACTGTATGAGTTCTGCTGAAACGCCATATTGCAAACAGCCCCGTGTCATGCGACAGACTTCAGCTACGTCGGGCTTTCCCAGACTATCGGCTATCTCACCATACAAACTGCACAATTGCCCAAGATTCTCAAGTCCTCGCTCGAAATCGCCTCTGTACCTCTCCGGAAGTTTCACTCGCTTAATATCGACTTCGTCAAGCCATGGACCCACAGCATTAAGCCACCTGTCTCGCTTATTTTCTTCGGCAAAATAGTCCTCTATGACCCAATTTGCAACTTCTTTTGATGATGGTATCCTTTTCACTTTTCGGATACGGTCATCTGCCGTGCGGATTAATAACAAATCGAGGCTTGAATTGGCAGCTAGTGTACCAACGGGACTAGCTCGAAAACCACCTGGTACAGTCTCTAGCAGATTCCACGCTTGAAGAAGGTTCACCGCCTCGCTGATTTTGGTCCCAAGGTCCAGTGTCTTATTGAAAAGGTGGGCTGTGGCGTAAATGGCCAGGCTTCGTATTCCATTATTTACTTTTCGACCGAAAAGTAAATAATGGATAGCACAAGCAAGATGCTTGCATATATTTTGTCTCTGCCACTTGGCTTTAGCAGGGCAAGTGCAATCCATGCCGCTAAAGCGTACTTCGAAATTATAAAGACTAGTTCCCGATTTGATAGAGCCTGCCACGCCATCTGTTACCGGCCAAGCACGCTCCACATACATATCAGAAGTCACCCTTGCAAAAGAGGGTATATCCTCCATAATATCTTCTCTGAAAGGACGGCCAAAGGTTATCTCTTGTGGCTGTTCATGGTACCATAAGGTATGCCGTACGGCTTCGGCAAGGTCATTCAAAGTCGTCTCGCCTCGATCGGCAGTAACTGCCAGGAGGAAACGCATTAGTGAGTCGAAGGAATCGGGTAGGCGACTCATAACACGGTCCCCCCGGCCATTTTGTATTGCTACCGTAAGGTCGGCGAGTGTATCCTCGTCAATGTAAGCTTTTTCTATTAGGGCAATACCTTGTCCATGCTCTACCTGTCCAGGTCGACCCGCTCTTCCCAACATGTTCAGAAGTTCGCCAGTAGATAGCAACACTTGCCGGGGGAATCCGCGCACAAATTCGGTGCGAAATACATCTCTGACTATTACCAGCCCTGCTGGTAGATTAACACCTGCGGCTAGAGTAGGTGTGCAAGCAATTGCTCTAAGGTGCCGTTCGCGGAAGGCAGCCTCAACAGCCTTTCGTGATTCTCGAGAGAGGCCAGCATGATGATAAGAGACGCCTCCAGATAGTAATTCCATTAGGTCTTCAGCTTCTTCTTCATCTTCGGCCATTTCAGTAGCCAGCCCTCGTAGAGCCTGCAAATTATTCCTAGTTAGCATTTCAGAGATAATCAACCTTAGTTCGCGTGCCACACCCTGTGAAGCGGCCTTTGATCGGCAAAAGATGATAGCCTGCTCTCCTCTTTTGAAAACAGGTAATAGCACATCTATAAGCTTGGTGCCTATATCGTCTGTGGTCTCACAGTAGAACTCAACTTTGACCGCACGATCTTCTGAGCTCCCGATGATTATAGGGATGCCAAGCCAATTTCCGAGTTCTTGCGGATTCGTGACTACTGCAGATAGAGCACACAACGACTTTGGGTGCTTTAGGTATTTCATCCTTGCGAGAAGCCCCTCCACGACTACGCCACGCGTTGGGTCTGCTATCAAGTGTATTTCATCTATGATAACTCTACCAATATTTAAGTTCGGTGCTCGTAGCAGTGCCGCAAACCTTTCATATGTGGCAATCAAGATATCAGTGTCTTCGGGATGGATAGGATCAGTATTGTCACCCGTTGCTATCCTAACTCTCGCCTCCACGTTAACCTCATTGAGCTCCCGACAGAATGAATCGTACATTTCCGAGGCCAAGGCACGGTACGGGACTAGATATATATGAACTCCTGGCTCCTTGTTGATAACAGCAGAGCGAATGATGAAACGACCTATGTAGCTTTTCCCGGTAGCTGTAGGTGCAACGATTACAGCGTTTCCGGATTGGCTGATGCCGGCAGCGTTTACTTTGTTAAATAGAGGGAATTTACTACTATCTCTACTCATATGCTAATTTCCGTTATCTCCAGTTTATCCCTTAAACCTAACAGATGGACTCCTCACTAGTTCAGTAGTCATTTTTGAAAACAACCATACCCTATTCCACGAGACGCAACTTACATGGTGTTGGGTCAATACCCACGAGCAGAGGTCGCGCCATGCTCGTGAAGGACACAATGGCTTGTCCTGGAGCTAGGCCAGTAAGACGCTTCCAAAGGGTATCGTCAATGCCACCTATGGAACGCTGCAGGCGGCTAATTACGCTGGAATCGCTCACCTTATGTAGGATGTAATTATTGAGGAGGCCGAAGACCTGAGACGGAAGATGCTGTGGCAGTTGAGTTACAAAGACGAGGCCCAACCAGCGCTTCCGGCCCCTCTTAGCTATGCGAGCCACTTGTTCGAAAAGCACCGGCATACGGTCAATGCGCTCTTGAGACAAGAATTCGTGAGCCTCTTCAATGATAATAAGTACTTTTGGTGGACTCTTACCCTCTGCTTGCGCTTTTTGATAAGCCTCTTCCTGTGATTTCTGAACTCCGCGCAAGATATCAGCGATGACAAGGTTATTTAGTTGTGGAGAATCGGTATCGGAGAGGTCAACCATAGAGACGCACCCAGGCTGAAGTAGAGCATTATAGTTTATAGTCTGGGACTTCGGTACATCGAATACGCCCAAACGGTGTAACTGCCACAATCGACCAAGCAAAGCCAACCAGCTTATTTCATTACTAGTGTTTACTGCATTAACACGTTGCTTCACCTGGTTGATTTTATCCTGCAAGATTTTGTTATACAGCTCTGGATCCCCATCACTTTTGCTGACTTTATGAAGGAAAGCGCGTGCAACATCGATTACATGTGACAGTGTCATCCGAGGGTATCCACTATCAAACTCGTTTAATTCCAGAGCTTGCTTCTGTTCGTTTGCATCACCCCGCTTAGGGAATATTTCGAAATCCCTGAGTAACTGCTTTGTGACCTCATACGCCTTCCAAAAACGATCCTGTTGTGCCTCACTCAGGTCCAATATTTCCATCACCGCATATGGGGACAGGGAGGAAAATCTAAGGCTAAATGACGTTATCGAAGGATGTTGAGGATTCGCTGTTTCTCTCCCCACCAAGTGGCAAATGTGGGTGTTAGGCACCACTAGCGGCTTCAGATTCCGCCGCTCCAATGCCTTCAACATCTGCGGGTCCTCGGTAGCCTTATTAATTTCTGTGTATTCACCTTCTACGTCCAATAAAATGATTGCAAATCCTTCCCTTTGGGCTTCACTGATGAGGCGGGCGACTGTGGTAGACTTTCCACTCCCTGTGGTTCCTATGATGCCAGTATGTCTAGGGAAAACTGACTTCTTATCGCTAGGAACACAGAGACATATATCCTCATGGCCGACAACTAATCCGAGTTGTATGCTGCCCGCTACTCTTAATGCCTCGATGGTTTCTTGGGCATTAAGTAGAAATACCGGACTATTAGGCCTCGGACGGAATCTGGGAGGTATCAAGCCTTTTTCAATTTCTTCCCCCAGAATCTCTATGTGAACGCGGCCATGATAATTAGGCAAGAATATGCCGCTACCCCGAACCATCGGGATGACTAGAGTAGGAGCATCAGCCCTTAGGCCGTCCGGTTCAGCGAAAGGCCCCTTTACGACCACTCCTAAATATGATCGACCATCTGAGAGACTCTCAATTCGAACCATTGCCTGCGAAGGTGCCTTTCCCAGGTTTTCCTTGGTCTGCAAAACGATTACCGTGTTGTCCTCTGACGCTGAACTGTCGAACATAGTGAAACCTATTGCACCCTCGAATTCAGCAGGAACTTTATATTCCCCACCAGCGAGCTTGACATCCTGGTCAATTGACTGGAACACTTCTACCGGCAGTTCCTTAATTGCTTCTTTTCTGTTGGCCGATAGAGGATTTACCTGTTTACTCTCATTGCCTTCCATATTACACTCCCTATGTCCACGGATGCAGCCATCTATTAAGTCGGCTTAGGATCTAGTCTCCCGTTCCCCAAGATATTGGAATGGAGCTCCAGCATCGGCATAAGCCTGACGTATAGTAGCCGTGAAACTGTCGGCATCAAAAAGCGCCCGACAGACGCTATCGCCTAAATCAATCAGCATAGGGAACCCGCGATGCTCCTGCAAAGCGCTATCCCCTATTGCGATTAAAGCCGCTTCCATAGCACATTCAGCATGCGCATAGAAGATATATGCCGGAGAGGCTCGAGACGCGCGATATACTCCAACTACTACCTGCGGGCCAGCTTGACGGACGAATTCCATTGCCATGTCCCTATAACGCTTTGCATAGTGACCGTTTTCTACAACCCGCTTCATCTGCTCGCCAGCACTATCTACTATGGCAAATTCCATTGGATAGAGAGCATTACCAATGGTCAGCATAACACGGTCTCTTGGGGCACTAGGCACATACACAAACCGTTTGTATTTCACTAAGTCACGAAGCAAATCAAGGCTTGCCTCTAAGAGGTCCATGCTTCCTGACCCCGTTAGTAGTTCATATGGAACTGGATTACCGTGCCCCATTCTCCACAAGCTGTCAGACTTATGTAGAAGCACGGCTCGCTCCGCATATGCCATAATACCTCTCCGAGCAAGCTGGCTGAGTGTATCTCGTCTATCTTCAGTATCTGTAGAGCCACGAAGACGGCGGCGCTCAAGCATGGCTAGAGCTTCTTCGGCTGGGTCCATGCCAGTTATGCGTAAGTCCCGCCGATAGACTCTGTGAACCCATGACCCCTGGTCGCCCCTATAGGACACTAGGCATACCCCGATCTGAGTAATGGTAACAGGCAACGTGTCGTGCACGACACTTGTCCCGTCACACGCTTCAACCGCCCCATTAAAGAGAAGCCCCTTGTGAACTTGCTCTATACGGTCTATCGGCACCGTGTACACTCCTGCTCCCAAAGGTGCTCCCGGCCGGTCAGTGATACGAGGGAAGACGTCTGCCCTTATGTGTTCACGGATTCGGCCTTCCTGTTCGACTGCTTCGTGCACCTCTCGCTCAAGGCGTCCGTATAGTTCATTAAGATTCTCGCCAGGCTTCCACGTATCGAGGTCAAGAGCACACGCTAAAGATTCACCCAGAGCTGTCTCCAACTCAGCGGGATTCACAAGACTCTCGCTTCCTGCGGCAGGTGCTGGTAAACTCAAATCGCTATCATCATTTCTTGATGTGGTCATTTTCGCCACTCCATTTTTTGTTCGCCTGTTCCGTTAATTCTTTCTATATTCTATTTCCGCAAATATACGAGAAGTTCGACATAGTGTCGCTATTCCAGCCCGAGCCATTCCTTGATCGAGGGGCCATGGGTCAGGCTGTCTACCAGTTGATAAGCGTAAGGTCCTGCTACCGAGCTAGGGAGGCCAAATTCTTGCTCCAAGATTGTCGCTGTACATTGCATCAGGTCACTGAATGAGCTTCCGGTACTCTTAGAGCGCAGTCGCAACTGAACCTCTTCGGCGGGTGCAAGCAATTCTAATGCCAGCAAATCCGCACTTTCTTCCATTCTTAGTACCGAACCCCGAAAGATATCACCCTTCTTCGTTCTATCCATAGTATGGACATGCACGCCGATAGAAACATCAGCTAGGACCGCGTGGATACGGTCTTCATAAGTGGCTGGCCTCTTTCCATCTAACACTTCCAAAACCTGGGCCCCAAGCAAATCGGTGGCACGCTTCCGAACTTCAATATAGTCCAGAATAAAATGGGCAACCTCATGTGCTACTGTAAAACGCCTCTCGTCTTCTGGATCTTGACCATCCATGAATATGAGGCCTCGTCCACTGAATGCCACCAGACATCCACGTAACGGCCGGTCATTGCTTTCAAACGGGCATTTCAACCCTCGCCGCTCCATCCAGTAGGCTAAATCACTGATCCAAAGCCTTGGGAGAGAGAGTATGCCTAACGGTAGGGCGCAGACAGCCGCCTTTTCCACATTACAGGGAAATATTCGTCCGCTGCCTACAGAAGACCAGAAACGTTCACTAGCCTCTTGTAACGGTGTCCGTGTCATGGGGTATCGTTCTCCTTGTCTTCTTCCACTCCCTCTTCATTATTACCATTGGTTGCCATGTCTTTCTTCTCTTCAGTTTCATTCGGATGCTCTTGATCTCGAGCTGTAAGAAGTATACCAGTGTCGGTTGGCACACCAGTCAACTGAGGTGACTGAGACAGGCTCTCCATCGTATCCACATATCGCACCAGATTCGCCAGTTGGGCAGCATCAATACCAAAGTGTGCAGCGACTTGTTCTACATCTGCCTTAAATCGAGCGGGATCTCCAGAATCAGGACGCCTACAAAGCGCCAGCCGAATTAGAGTTTCATTAGTACATCTTAGGTGTTGAGCCAATTCCAAGTGAGTCAATCCCTCGAACTTCTCGTAGGCTCGAAGAACCTTGGCGAAAAAATAATCTGACTCGGCTGCTCGGGAAGCTGCTTGCTTCAATAGATGGTCAATTTCATTCGTCTTCATGTAGTTTCATTCCTAAACGTTGAAGCCTTTTTGTGAGACGGTCTTTCGCACGCTTCACTTGCCGACGCTGTTCATCTGCATTCAAGTGCGAAATCCCAAGTACTTCAGCATAACGTTCTGTCTTTCGTTCCCCATCGAGCATTAGCTCCAAAAGCTTTTTGTCAGTCGGGTTGGTTACAATTTGGCCAACGCTTGACTCAATATCTGCCATGGATAATCCTGAAGGCAATTCTATATCGTTTCGGTCCTCTATTAATATATTCCGCAAAGATGGACAAAGTTCGACATCCTCAAGCCTCACCTCGCGTGCTCGACGACGTGTTTCACTTTTAAGCCTATTGAGTAGATCACCACGCGCAGACATATAGAGATAAGAACTGAGTTTGCCACGATTTGGGTCAAATCTTTCAGGGTGCTCAACATAATTCAGAAGAGCGTCGATTACAGCATCGCGGACAAAATGGGGATCATCTAATTTTGGGAATAATCCAGCAAGGCGTCGTACCATAGGCTCGATACAAGCTTCTACTAATTCGGCAGGAGCTACAGGATCGCGACCAATAAGTCGTTGGTGTATCGATTTCTCAAAATCCGGACCCATCATTCTATTTACCCGAAAGCACGTTGTTTATCTTATTGCCTCAAATCCTGTGATTGACCTTACGGAGCACAATAACGAATTCAGTGCGCATCCGTTCACCAAAAGCTTCGCGCATATAAGGTAATAGGCGTCTCCCATCATCCATGGTACGCTCGACAAGGCGTTCGCAGTCTAAGAAATACTCGCCTTGAAACCTGAGATGTTTGCCCATCTCGATGAACACCTTATGAGAGGGAACCTCTATTTTACGGAGGTGGGATGGGCAGACTACCAACACCAACCGCTTCTCAGGTTTGAGTACCCTTAACATTTCTTTGAGTACCTCAAACATATCAATGAAGTAACTAAGAACTACTCTGCCTTTGACTTTGTCTTGGGTTTTCACGCTGCTGGTTATGTCCCTTATTAACGGTATGTCTATTGAATCGCCTCCCTCTTCTTGATCGGGCATTCTGGATCTCCGTTCTGTTCCAATGTATTCTTTTCCTAACTCTGTATAGGCTGCTACTGTCGTGTTTAGAATGTCGGATAGCCAAGCAACCGAGAATCTGTGAGCTCGAGGGTAATCAATCGCATTGCAGTAGGGTGGAGAGGTAAAAATCAAGTCAACACTGTTATCCGGTAATCCCACTGCCCTGGCATCAATCCCATTAACTAGTGTTTGGATGGCCCGATTCTCGGCCTTGTTACATTCGTTTACAAAATCGCGCATCATGAGCATCATGCGGGTGAGGCGTCTTCGGTATAACCTTAGCACATCGGGGTCTGATTCATGCTTGAAGTAGTGATGTCTAGAATGCGAGACATCTCGCGCATTGGCTACACTCTTCTTGGCGACAATGAGCGAAGAAAGGCCTACATAGAAGAAGTCTTTTATATCTGAGGAAGTGTCTAGTTCGGCAATGCTACGCTTTAGTAAAGTTAAGTCTTGCCGCACTCTCGAAAGGAACCAATAATCCAAATTGGGTAGTTGAGGAAAAGCAACAGGACCCGTAGCTTCACCAGTGGCTACATCCTGGCTGCCAGCGCGCTTCAGTCCACTCCTTTCTTTCTCGCATCTTTTGAGCAATAGCTCGGCTGCTGCTTGCAGTTCTTCAAGAGGTAAAGGCGTCGACTTAACCTTGCTGATAAGTCTAGCTAGCGGATCTATGTCTATACCATAACAGTGACGTCCAAGAAGACGAGCTTCTACCATCGTGGTGCCGCTACCAACCATCGGATCCAAAATTGTGTCGCCTGGCCGGGTAAATTCTTCGATTGCCCACCGGGCTAACTGTGGCGGACATCTTGCCGCGAAAGGATGCAGCCCGTGTGTATGATAGAGAGTATCGTGGTTCTCAAAGTTTAAATCAGGCTCTGCTTGTTGAGGCAGCGGCTTAGTAACTAACCCTATTTGTTGGCGTCTTTTCATAGATGTACCAACCTGCTTTTTGTCAAGTGGCAGGAGGCTTCCTTCTAGTACCAGCTTTCGACCGAAGGAAACGATTTAAATCCTTTTCCCTTATTCGATAGCCGCCTTTACCACCAATATTTAAAACGCGTAGACCTTCAAGGCGTATCCACCGCCTAACAGTTTCAACGTGTATGTTTAGCCGGTCTGCAACATCCTTTGTCGTAAGCCATTTTGTTTCAACCATCTTTGACCTCACGCCGATTTTATCACTACTTTGGATAATTTGGCAATACTAGAGACAACATCTATTCGTCGACAAGAGAGGCATTTCCGACCTAACGGTGCATCACCAGTAGAGTATGACTTCGGAGATAGCTGGGACCATATGCTTCTGGTCGAGGATATTTTGGAGTACGAGCCCTGTGATCGATGTCCCGTCTGTCTAACCGGGGAGCGTGCTTGGCCGCTGGAGGACTGCGGGGGTATCCATGGATATGCGGAGTTGCTCGAAATCATAGCGGACCCGGATCACGAGGAGTACCTCGACATGATGACCTGGCTCGGCGGTCACTTCAACCCCGATTTGTTTGACGTCGAGATAGTGAACCGGGACTTGCGATCGATGCGGGTGTAGCAACTCACCTCACCGCACAACCAGCATGTTTGCACAAAACTCGGTTTTGTTAAGCAGTCCTATGCCAAACTAAAAGTCATAAGGTGAAGTTTCAAGAACCAGCACTAAATTATCGTCCTCCTCCCAAGGGGAATGAATCATAAAGATTAATAGTAAGGCCTCCGTCTCGGGAGGTTTTATACACTCCAGGGTCACACCGATTATCCTTCACAGTGTTCTAATTCTTGATACTTTCTTGACGGACTAACCCCCTTTCTTGACACCTCCTTGACCTGATTCCAGCTAATGTAAGGATGATGTCATTCAGTAGCCTGACCGACAATATGGGTGTGCTATCACCCAAAGACTAACCAGATGAGAACAGCCGCGAAAGAACCGCCCGCTGACCGGAATAAGCGAGATATGCAGAATGATTGGCAACCCAAACCGGGTGATAAGGTTTTTCGCCCCCGCCGAATTAAGCGAATCCGTCTTCGGCGGGTGCTCGGGGTGCCAGCTCTCTTTAGTATTGGCTACGGAGACGTCGGCTCGTCTATCTATTATGGCTTAGGTGTCGTCGCAGTTGTGGCCTTAGGTGCTACCCCTATTGCATTGGCAGTCGCGGGTATCATCTACGTTTTCAACGCTCTTACTTATGCCGAAGGCGCAGCCATGCTTCCCGAAGGAGGGGGCTCAGCCAGTTACGCCCGCCACGGATTCAATGACCTGGTTGGCTTTCTCGCCGGGTGGGCGCTTATGCTGAGTTACATTATCACCATGGCTATTTCGGCTTACACTATTCCTCCGTATCTTGCCTATTTCTGGCCTGTACTCAACGAGCCTGCAATTGGCACTCTGGTGTCCATGGGAATTATCCTTTTTCTCATGGTCATAAATATATTTGGTATCAGAGAATCATCAGGCATGAATATAATGTTCATCGTGCTGGACATAGCCACGCAGCTTACCTTGGTAGTCCTCGGTGCTATCCTCATACTGAGGCCGCACCCCGAAGTCCTGTTACAGCATATGTTTGGCCAAGGTAACTGGCCATCAACACAAAGCCTCGTTTTTGGCATTGCCCTAGCTGCCTTATGCTTTACGGGTGTAGAATCAGTGTCACAACATGGGGAAGAAACGCGTCAGCCACAGAAGAGAATGCCGCAGGCGTACGCGCTGATGATAGTAGCGGTTCTTGTCCTGTTTGCCGGTATTTCGATAGTGGCTCTTTCAGCGATGACACCTCAGCTGCTGGGTGACCCTGTGAACGGTTGGGCGAGGGACCCGGTAGCTGGCATCGCGGCCAACCTTCCCTCGGAAACTCTGCAATCCTATTTGCGACCGTTAGTTGCCGTATTAGCGGCTACTATCCTCCTCACCGCTACCAACGCTGGCCTGCTGGGCATCTCGCGGCTCAGTTTCAACCTGTCTTCACATAGCCAGCTTCCCGGGCCTCTAGGTCGAGTCCATCACCGTTTCAGAACTCCCTATATAGGTATCACTTTGTTCTGTATCATATCCGTGCTCATGCTGACTCCGGGTTTCATTTCTGACAGTTTCTTTAGTGACTTAGGAGCGTTGTATGTCTTTGGCTCGTTGCTATGTTTTACACTGGCCCATGCCGCTATTCTCAGCCTCCGGGTCAGGAAACCCGAATTGGCACGACCTTTTAAACTCCCCCTAAATGTGCAGTTCAAAGGAAAGGAACTCCCTATTACCGCCCTGTTTGGTCTCCTGGCCACGTTTACAATATGGGTAGTAGTGATAGTCACGCAACCCTACAGCCGCTGGACGGGATTTACGTGGATGGCCATTGGGCTAGCAATATACTTCGTATATCGGCGCATGAAACACTTGCCGCTGACACACTCGCCAAAACAGACGGTAAATGGGGGAATTAAGACGAACTAGAGGCTTTGACCTAATTTGAGACTCGGGCATTATCCGGACATATCGCCAGGACGGGGATCCCTGACTTTCTGAGAACGAAATCGGTTGTGCTTTTAAGAATAAGCCTGCTCAGAGCGCCGCGGTCATGCGTGGCGAGGGCAATAAGACCGATTTTATAAGTCCTGGCATATGTTATTATGGATTCTTCGAGGGTTCCCTCAACAGTTGCGCATTCAACGTCCAGTCCCTTCTCTCGCCAGGTCTCAGTGATATCCTCCAGGTAGTCATATGCCTTCTCTTCAGATTCTAAAAGTTGTGTTGACTCGCTCGGCTCTATTTCTGTTTTGCCGAGGCCCGAGAGAACGGTCGGTACGATAATCACATTTAGCAGCGTCACCTTGCTGCCAAAATGCCCGGCTATCTCCGCCACAAGGGGCAGAATTGCCTCGCTAAGCATGGAGCCATCCAAACAAACCAGAATGTTCTCGAACATGGCCCTTGATTCTCTGAAGAGTTACAAGCCTATGTTAGCTTCATAGGGGTCAAGGAGGTGTCAAGAAAGAGGTTTTGTCTGTCAAGAAAGTATCAAGAATTATGACGAGGCCATGAGCGATTGGAGCGACGTTTCTTAGTATGAGGGATTACGGGCGGTCATGCTATTCGTTGATCCTCAGTCGATAGCCCACTCCGGGCTCGGTAATAATCAACTGGGGGCGAGCTGGATCAAGTTCAATCTTACGGCGCAGGTTGCTGATGTTTACATGTAGCATATGAAGTTCATCACCGTACTCAGCTCCCCAAACTTCGCGCAGCAGGTGACGATGAGTCAGTACCTTTCCGGCGTGAGTTACCAGCACCCGAAGCAGTCCATACTCGTTAGGTGTTAGCTGCACCTCATGATCTGAGACGGTGACCAGCCTTCGCGACAGGTCGACTTTCAGACTGCCAGTGGTGAAGACCGGCTCACCGGTTTTTTGGGCAGAGCGCCGCAATGCGGCACGAAGCCGGGCCAGCAACTCTCCTACACCGAAGGGCTTGGTCAGGTAGTCGTCTGCCCCAGCGTCAAGCGCCGCTATTTTATCACTTTCTGCGCCTCGGACCGACAGTATGATTATCGGCATTTGCGTCCACTCCCGGAGCAGACGTGTAACTTCAACCCCATCAATGTCGGGTAGTCCAAGGTCCAGAATTACGATATCGGGTTTGTCTTCAACAGTACGTGATAGCGCATCCTTACCCGAGGCTGCCTCTAAAACCGTGTATGCTTGAGATGTGAGCGTAACACGCAAGAATCGCCGGATAGAGTCTTCATCATCAACAACTAAAACTTTTACATTACTCATCGCGTTTCTCCGAAGTGCCAGGACCAGACTCACCTATCGGTAACGTGATCCTGATGATGGTGCCACCACCTGGGTTATTCTCGGCTTCGACGTGACCACCGTGAGCTTCGACGATGCCTTTGCTGATGGATAACCCCAGCCCTGTCCCGGCCACGTTGTCGGGACGCTTGATACGATAGAACTTATCGAAAACATGCGGCAAGTCCGGCTCGGGAATGCCAACCCCATGATCAGCTATTTCGAGATAAACTTCTTTGGCAACCTGCTGACCCCTGATCTCGATTGGGGACTCCGGAGGTGAATATTTCATGGCGTTGTCCAGGATATTGGCCAGTATCTGTACGATAAGACCAAAGTCCACGGAAATGAAGGGCATCTCTGCGGGTATGTCTATTTTAATCGAACGGGCACCGGCGCGAGTTCCCAGCTGCTCTAGAGCTGCTCCCACCAGGTCCTGTACTTCGGATGGCTGTCTGGATAGCGATATAGCCCCGGCTGCAATTCTAGATTCATCAAGCAGGTTGGTAATAAGATGGTTCAATCGGTCGGCTTCCTCCCGGGCAACCTGTATTAGATTTTTCTTGGCGGTGTCATCCAGCCCCATCCCTTCTTCCTGCAGGCTGCTAAGGGTACCGATAACAGACACGAGCGGGGTGCGCAGATCATGGGAAATCGCATTGAGAAGGGCGGTCTGCAGCTTCTCGGTAGCCTTCAAGACCTGCGCATTATGCAGCTCATCAGCCAACTGGATACCTTCGATGGCTACAGCAACCAGATCGGCATAGGCTCTTAGGAGCCGCTCCTTCTCTATAGTCAACTCACTGGTGACACTAGGTGCTCTTAGTGACATTACCCCCACGGCTCCCCTGACAGTAACCAGAGGCAGGTATCGTGCTTTAACGTTGGAGAGCGTATTAGTTCCATGTCCTGCTTCTTCCTGGTGCTGAAAAGACCAGGCTGCCGCGGCGAGTTCATTTTGATCAGCAGTGGTATCAGCATCACCAGCATATGCTTGGAGTTCTCCTCCATTTTGAGCATCAGGCAGGAATATTATGACGTCGTGTCCCACTGTCTCTTTTAGTCTCTTGACAATGGCCTCTACATAAGACTCAAGATCACCGGAGATAGCCAAGTCCCGTCCCAAGGCGTAGAGTGCCGCCGTTTCTCGTTCACGAAGTTTGGCTGCTTCGGTCTGCTGACGGAACCGTGACGTCAAGTAGCTAATAGTGATACCAACTAAGAGCAATGCTATAAAGGTGAAAAAATACTGCGTGTCGTCGACGGCAAAAGTAAGGTAAGGGGTAACAAAGAAGAAATCAAAGGCCAACACGCCCAGAATGGATACCAGAATGGAAGGGCCAAGACCTCCAATAACAGCCGAGACCGTGACACATAGGAGGTAGATCATGATTATGTTAGTCGGAGCAAAGAACGTATGAACTAATTGACCCAGGACGGTGGCCAGGACTACCAGTCCCAGGCCTATGAGATAACCCCGCCACTTAGAGGCTTCTCTAAGCAATATTCCCTCTCGATCCACAAGTGTTTTATCAGGCTTGGGTTGGGTCTCTCGTAATGCCATGTGATTAATCTCCGAATCACATTCTATACTTTGTTTTATACCAAGTCTATTTCAGACGCCAGGTGAGGTTAATGATGGGAAAGCTCGTATTAAGATCTCCCGATATAATGGACTTTAATCACTAACTACAATGTAGCAAAAGGAAGGTCAAGGATGTATCAAGAAAGTCGGCTCGCCGGTCAAGAAAGTATCAAGAATAATACTTGATTAGGGATACAGGTGGCGCCTGAGGTAATTTAACAAATACTCAACTTGTTGCCTTTGCTGACGACGTCTTTCAAACTAATGAGAGAAACCTTGCAGACTATCGATTGGAGAGCGTACAATTCATTCTGACAGGAAATCATTACAATGGTGACTTGATAAACCTATGACCAAAAGAATGTATAGTTTAATAATCTTAACTCTCCTTATCCTGACCGCAGTTATTCCGATGTCGTGTACCGGAGTAACCAGCGCCGCAGAATCTATTGTGCAGGTGTGGGAGTCAGACACAATGGTGGCGAGCGGCGTGGCTGTTGGCGATGGTACTCAAGTGCTGACGGTTCTGGATTATATACATTCCCCACCCTACGAAGTCAGTGTAGCTACTCCTTGAACGAAATTTGCAGGTAACAAAGTAGCGTTTTGTTTAGCGGAAAACGCCTCCAATACTTTGACGGCCGTCTCCTAAGCCGCGGGGTCGAGTTCTGCTTAGTTCTGCATCAAAGCCCGAATCAGCCAACCTTGACACTACTTAATCATGGTGCTATAACCAAGACACTATGACAGACATCATTTTCCATTACCCGCCAGAACTTCTCAGCTTGCTGATCGATACACTTCCTCTGCTTTGTCGATCCAAACAGGACACTCTACTGTTCTTCAAGGGTGCTGGAGTTACCTCAATCCTAATTGATGACTTGACCAAGAAGGTGAGGGAAAGCCGGGAAAGCATCAGTAAATATGAGATTGCCCGCATCGTCCTAACGAGACTGAACGAACGGGGTGAAGCAACTCTGCGAGAACGGCGAGAAATCTTGAAGCGTGTTACCGAGTTCGAGGAGTTCTCTACCTGTTGGCCTGAAGACCAGCTAAAAGCAAGAGGCCTCGTTGCGGAAATCAGGCGAGTCATAAACGTCAAAGACTCATTTACACGGATGTACATGGAGCAGGAAGAGGAAAAGGAAAAACGCCAGGCTGAGCAGCGGGAGAAGCTAGCCGAGGCTCGACGACGATCAAGTCTCATGTCTGAAGTCAAGAAGGAGCTATTTTTGCTATTCAATGAACAAAACAGGCAGAAGCGCGGCAAAGCGCTTGAAAGCGTGTTGAATAGACTCTTTAAGACTAGCGGCATTCTCGTTCGGGAGGCGTTTTCCCTGACTGGAGACCAAGGCGAAAGCGTTGTTGAACAAATCGATGGAGTGATTGAGATTGATGGTGAGGTTTACCTCGTCGAGATGAAATGGTTGGCCGAACATGTAGGTCGGGGCGACGTTTCACAGCACTTGGTACGAGTATTCAGCCGGGGAAATGCTCGAGGCATCTTCATCTCGGCCTCTGATTATACGGAACCGGCCATAGAGACCTGCAGGGAGTCACTTCGTCAGGCTGTGATTGTCCTCTGTAAACTTGAAGAAATAGTCAGGTTACTTGAACGTGAGGGGGACCTCAAGGACTGGCTGAAGACGAAGATCAACGCGGCCATTGTTGACAAGAATCCACTGTTCGTGACCTAGCGAGGAAGCTCCTAAATCCGTGACCGGCTGGAGAGCAGCCTGTAAAATATGAGGCTCGTTTATTCTCAGGTAAGGCTTGTGACTCACTCATGCTCAGCATAGGCCTTCGTCCCGACTCCTGTCTCAAAAGTCCATTCTGTTTCCTACCTAAAAATATAGCGTGTCGTTGCTAAGCTTGACAAATGCTATAATAGTATCTCTAATATATGAACCTAGACAGGCATTGGCTTCGGTCAACTGCAACCGCTATAATAAACGAAAGACTTATCTTTCTGATGCACGAGCAAGTGTAGTATGGATATCTCACTGGCTATGCAGGTTGGCAATCTCGTTTCTCAAGGTAACGCCATTCTCCAAGGGCTTCGTAACGAACTCGGCCAACTGGAGACTCCTGCCGTGACTGTAACGAAGGACTTCATAGCAGAAGGTGCGGGCCAACTCGTCTCCGAGATTTTTAAGACCAAGAAAGCGAGAAGGTACGGGAAAAAGTTCACTAAAAGAATCCTCGCTGGAAATATCCAGGCAAATCGACAGGCGATTCTGGCTAGGTATGACGGGATCGTCGCCAGATGGGAAAGCGACGTTGTTGGTTTCCTTCAGCAAGTATCATGTCCTGCCTCAGGCTTGACTGCTCCCGGAAACAGCGCTAAGCTGGTTGGCCGAGTAAGGCAGGCAGACAGATACAAGAAACTCGAAACTCGAGTCCAGCACATCACCATCGAATTGCAGGCGATGTCCAAAGAGGGCTTCGTTTACAATTCGAGTTTGCCGCAGGCTTTGCCCAAGCCGATTGAGCCAACTCCAGATTCCGCTAAACTCTTGAAAGACCTTGAAGTGACACTTAGGGGATTTATCGAACGCGAGCTAAGCAAGGTCAGCAGCGGCTGGTTACAGCGTGTGCCTCCGGATATCAGAAACAGAGTCGAAAGTAGAAAATCACGCTCAGAAACCACATGGCCTTGGTATCCGCCTACATCCACAAACGTTGTCGATTATCTCGACTTTTCTGACTATAGAAAGATTATCCTTGACCCCAACAATTGGCAGCAGGTCTTTAGCAAGTTCTTCAAAATACAGAGCTTCATTGAAGTCAGGCTGGGAGAATTAGAGCCAATAAGAAATGATGCCGCACATTCCCGCAAACCGAGTAAACTGGCAGCGGACAAGCTTAGGATTTATTGTGCTGAGCTTAAAGAATGCATGAAGACATGACAACCACCATCTTAAAGATATCAATTGAGCGTGGTTTCGCCTAAAGGATTCGGCGAATAGCTAAGCAAACGTTGCAAGGAATTTGAGAGGATTTGGCTTGTCTTGAAGTTTGCCACAGATTGATATGCCGCTTAAAGAGCACCTACAGAAGCTGAAACAGGAATTGGGGCAGGAGGCTATCATGCTTGTAAGAGCGCAGGTTGACTTTGAGTTAATCTAAACAAGTATTCTAATCTCGTGAAGTGCCAGCCGCAACCAAGGCAAGCAAGCCCAAACCCAATAGGACCAGGGGCCCAACAGAAACGCCACAGTCCTTTTCCCAATGCCCCACAAGGTCGCGCCTTGGATCAACTCGATCACGATGTGCAATATTTCCACCCTTTACATGGATGTTGCAATCGCACCGGGTTCCACCAAATTGCTCGCACTCCGAGGTATCAATATCGAAAGGCAAAGCGTAATCCTTCCCATAAGGAACACCTTTGTGCTTCAGTATTACTGCTGCTTCACACGGCGAGATTTTACCAATTGTCATATCTCTAACCTTGTCCGTATCTGCATTATACCATATTTCGGGTCATCAGCGGCAAGAACCACTACAAAGAAAAAGGTCACCCAGGGTGATTCCTGCGTCTGTGGAGTTTGCGGACTAGGCGTAAACGTGAAAGAAGCGTGCGGGTGTGTCGATGTCTGCGACATCACTTGCTGCGGCAAGCCCATGAAAGCCCGAAAAACAAAGGCTAAAGCTAAAGCGGCTAAGTAAAGTATGGTGTCAGAGCAGAGGCTGTCCGCAACGAAAACTTGCCTTGTTCACTGCTGCACAATCGAGGCAAATGTTGGGTAACAGTCGCTTAGAATGTGTGATTAGATATAAAAAAGGGGACTAGGAGAGTCCCCCAGTCCCCTTAAAGTAGTGCCAGATAATTCTAGAATTCAAACAATGCTGGCTGCTGCGCTTTTCTTTTCTCTACCGCTTCCTCCCGCTTCTGCCGCCTCTCGGCTCGGTCCCTCTCCATCCTTATCTGACTTCTCCTGCGGTAGAGCCACTCCTTAAGGCGCTTAAGCTCAGGCATCTGCTCATCGTTTATTGATTCCCTAGCGATATCCGCTGGCATCTCGTTCCTTCCCCAGCGTTGGTAGGTCTGGGTAGTGATATAGAGGTAGATATCACCCCAATCATGACTCATCGGCTGAGTCAGGGCAGCCGTATAGAGATAGGCACAGGCCTCGGCATCTGTCCCAGTCATCTCCTCCCCCCTGAGCGCTCTCATGTTCATCATAAGTCTCTCCATGGTAATGGCGTTCTTTAGCCAGTCGGGAAGTGTGTCTCCCCATCCTCCCGGAAAAACAATGATAGGATCACTAAAGACACCAACGAGGTCGGAGATGCCTTTCTCAACTGATTGAGTTTCATTCAATTGTTAGCTCCTTTCTTTTTCTTCACCTTCCCGCTTCTTTTTTGCCCACCACTGCTCAAGGCTAATGCAGTCAGTGATGATGTGGATATCCTCACAATCCACAGTTACCGCGGGAAAGCCACTTCTATGCTCTCTCACCTTAACCGCCTTCCCCTGCAGGTAAAGCTCATTGATTTGGTCATAGAGCCTTTCCTTATCCTCATCCGGGGAAAGCATTATGTCCTTTCGGTGCACAGGTTCACCCCCTTTCCGGGCATAGTTACCCTTCCAAACTCGGCCAATATCCGCCTAGTCTTTGAACTTGGTCATTGTAAGACAGGCGCAGTGAGACCTGAAGTTGTCTATCGGGTGCTGCCACAGGCCGTTGCGGAAGTCCAGAAGCCAATGCCAGTAACCCTGGTATTCCTGCGTGCGGACAGCCACTAGGTAATCGGTGAAAATGCGGACATGACCCCCTCGGTTACCCCTCAGAACGATGACGGTCGGGATATAGTCTTCCTTGTTCAGGAAATGGTGAGGAAAATACTCCAGCTGGAGTCTGCCGAGCTTAAGGTTGTCAATCCAGAAATGCTGGCCGCCAGCCTCATACGAGCCGATGTAGATATCCTTCCCTTCTAGCTCAGCAAGGACTTCCATCAGCCTGTTAAGGGCATCCCTACGCTTTCGGCGTAGTGGGATTTGGACAGTCCTACTCCCCACCCTGACCGCAGTCATTGGCTCTGGCTCTTCCACCTTGACCCTGGCCTCGCCAAACAGGTCAAGCTGGGTTGTCACGGTACCACCTCCTTTCGGTCTGATTTCGGGCATAGTTACCCCTTCAGTTCCGGCAGTTTTAGACAAGCGATGGTTGGCTGCCGTAGACGCTGGCCTTTGCCTCTGTCTCTATCGCATCATCGGGGATAGCTTTGAGGACAGCCTTGATAGCCGCCTTCACATTGTCTATCCGCTCAATCTGGTCAATGAGACGGCAAAGACGCTGGTCAAGATACTGAGGCAGATTGGCTATGTTTCTAGCTTCGGTAGCCACAATCTTTGCCTGGGATAGCGGTAGGTCAGCTTCCGTGACGAACTCCGCAACCATGTCCATCGCCTCAGTCACCTTGAGAGCACTCCACCTGACAGGCATCGTTTCACCTCCCTTCTTGCCCGTTTTCACAAAAAGAGGGGGTTTCACTCCCACGCTTTGGGAGCAAAACCCCCTTGTTGTGGGTCTACGATTAGGTCAGTAGGTAATTGTTCAGGGATAATGTCAGTC
>CAZNSC010000038.1:0-22220 GCA_964575695.1 uncultured Dehalococcoidales bacterium | reverse complement strand
AATTTTGTCACCACCTTCCTTGCGCTGGCGCTTTTTGGCCTGATCGTGTGGCGGGGGGCGGTGACGGCTAAGATGTACCATGATGCGGGGAGGCTGATCTATGTCATTGGCTGGCCGCTGGCTCCCTTTCAGCTCCTCGTCTCCGTGGGGGCGCTGGTGATTTGCCTGGTGTTCATTTTGGAGCTGGTTCAGTCATTTATTAAAATCAGGAGGGGGGGCTAAATTGTCCCCCCTTGCTGCATTTTTTGTCGGCCTGGTTGCCTTTCTGCTGCTTGCGTTTTTTGGCATACCAATCGCCTTCGCTTTTGCCATCGTCGGCTTGGTTGGTGTGATCGTGGTGATGGGTGTCGGCCCGGGGCTAGCCATGCTCGGCAGCGCACCCTGGCAATGGGCGAGTCAGTCAAGCCTTGTGGTGGTGCCACTGTTTATCCTCATGGGTCAGTTTGCGTTTCACTCCGGCATCAGTCGGGACCTCTTTATCGCTGCCAACAGGTGGATAGGGAGGCTTCCCGGCGGACTGGCCTTGGCGACCAACCTAGCCTGCACCGGCTTCGCCGCCTGCACCGGCTCCAGCCTGGCCGGGGGCGCCACCATGGGGACGATAGCCTACCCGGAGATGATGAAGTATAACTATAGTCCCCGGTTGGCCACTGGTGCCATCGCCGCCGGCGGCACTCTGGGTATCCTTATCCCGCCGAGTGTCGTTTTTATTATCTACGGATTTCTTACCGCCCAGCCGGTTGGCGTGCTGTTTATCGCGGGCATCTTTCCCGGGTTGCTGCTGTCGGGCCTGTTCGTGGCAATAATACTGGTGCAGTGTATCCGGAATCCCAAACTGGGCCCCCGTGGTGCGTCTTTCTCATGGAGGGAGAGGTTTACCTCCCTGACCGGTGTCTGGGGGATGCTGTTGCTTTTCGTTCTGGTTATCGGTGGCTTATACTTTGGAGTTTTTGCCCCCTCTGAAGCCGGGGCAATCGGTGCCTTCGGTGCTTTTATTGTTGCTTTGTCCAAACGCACAAAAGCGCCGCTGTTTATTACAGCGTTGAAAGACTCGCTGGAACTTACCTGTATGACATTGACGATTCTCATCGGGGCAATGATATTCAGTGTTTTTGTGACAGTCAGCGGCTTCCCATCAATGTTTTCTGCCTGGATAACTGGTCTTCCCATCTCGCCTATGGCCGTTCTGGTACTCATACTCATTATATATATTCCCCTGGGTATGGTCCTGGATGCCTTGTCTATGGTTCTGCTTACTATCCCTACCGTCTACCCGATTATTAGCGGGCTGGGCTTTGACCCGATTTGGTTTGGTGTTTTGATAGTCCTGGTGGTGGAGATGGCGTTGATCACGCCCCCGGTAGGCATGATTGTCTATGTCGTTCAGGGGGTGACCAAAGTCCCGTTGGAGGAGGTCTTCCGGGGTAATATGCCCTTTCTCATTGCCATGATTATTGCCCTGGCAATATTGGTCGCTTTCCCCCAGATTAGCCTGTTCCTTCCCGCTAGCATGGGATAGCCGGTCCACGCCTGTTTGCGGCTCGGACGGGAGCCCGCCCTCTTAGTTGAACTGGCCGCGAGTTGAATTGGAGCCGAAGACCGAGGGGGAGCCGAACTTCCAGAAAAATGGCGAAGGCTGCACCCCGGAGAGAGAGCCCGAAAGCTAGATAAGCACTTGCCCCTTCGTTGGTCCTTTAGAGCCGAGCTAATGCACCAGCCTCTCGTGTCCCTTCCAGTACCTCTCCCGGATACTCGCCTTCATTATCTTGCCCCCTGGATTCTTGGGCAATTCCTTCCAGAACTCTACCAGCTTCGGTTTTTTCCAGCTGGCCAGATGTTCCTTACAGAAGTCAATTATCTCCTCCTCGGTAGCCTTCATCCCTTCCTTCAAGACTATGACTGCCTTCACCGCTTCGCCCCATTTCTTGTCAGGCACGCCGATTACCGCCGCTTCCGATACTGCCGGGTGGAGGTATAATATATCTTCGATTTCTTTGGAATAAATATTCTCCCCGCCACTGATTATCACGTCCTTCTTTCGGTCAACGAGATAGACATAACCATCCTCATCCGCCCTCGCCATGTCACCGGTGTGTAGCCAGCCATTCCTGAAGGCTGCTTCCGTCTCTTCAGGCAGCTCCCAGTATCCTTTCATCATCCCCGGACTGCGAACTATTACCTCGCCAACCTCACCCACGGGGACATCCTCATCAAGTTCGTTGACAATCCTGAACCTGATGCTGGGGACCGGTCTCCCGGCCGATCCCAGCCGTTTAATCTCTTTCTCCGAGCCGGTCACTTTATGGTCTTCTTTATCCAGGGCGGTTATTGAATTGGCTTCCGTCTGCCCGAAGGCTTGAATAAAGATGCTGCCCAGCAGTCTTATCCCCGTCTTCAGTACCTCCACCGGCATCGGTGCCCCGGTATACTTAATCGTTCGCAGGCTGCTCAGGTCATACTTGGCGATGTCCGGATGCTGCAGGAGGCGGGTAATCATGGTGGGAACGAGGCTAGTGTGGGTTATGCTTTCCCGCTCAATGGTCTGCAAAATTTGGGTCTCATCAAACCTTCTTAGCACCACGATTGCCGCCCCAGTGTGGAAGCAGGGGAACAGGTAGCCCATAGAGCCACCGGAATGGAATAGAGGCATAACACATAAGCAGATATCATCGGCGGCAACATCATAGTATGTCACCAAACACTCGGCGATTATGCTCCGGTGCGTGTGGACGGCTCCTTTGGGTCGCCCTGTGGTCCCACTGGTGTAGATAAAAAGGCAGGGGTCGTCCTCAATCACCTCCTCTGTTGGCTCATATGAAGGGGAGCCAGCAATTAATTCTTCATAGTTCAGCGTGTCCTCTCTGACGGCGTCAAGACAGATGATATTCTTAACCAGCGGTATCTCCGGTCGAATCGAGATGGCGGCATCGGCAAACTCGTTGGCGGTGACCAAGGTGCTGGCTTTGGAGTTATTCAGCAGATAGACCAGTTCCCTGCCCGCAGAACGGCTATCCAGGGGCACACAAATTCTGCCGGCCTTGGCAACACCGAACACCTCGAAATATTGAGGACAATTGTAGGATAGGATGGCTACCCGGTCCCCTTTCGTCACCCCCAAGTTAGCCAGGCCATTGATAAGACGATTTACCCTCTCGTTGAGCTGCCTGAATGTGTAGCGGTTATTCTCGAAAATAAAGGCGGTCTTATCCGGGTATATCTGGGCATTGCGATTGATGACTTCAGACAGAGTGTTCACTTGCTTCCTCCTCGGTAACAACCACATAATATCCCAGCCTGCCTCAGAGAGTCAATACGGAGTAACGAGGTTGGATTTGACTGGCTGTCTCGGTCATGCTATATTGGACAGGTGCGATAGGATGGATATTAGCTGGCTAGGTCACTCTTGCTTCAGGATTAAGGGCAGTCAGGTGACGATTATCACTGACCCTTACTCACCGGATCTGGGCTACTCACTGGGGAAGTCTACGGCTCGTATTGTGACCGTGAGTCATCAACACCCGGGTCACTCCTATGTTCAGGGCATCGGTGGCGGGCCATGGGTGGTTAGCGGACCCGGCGAGGTTGAAATCAGTGGCGTCCTGATTATCGGGGTAGCTACCTTCCATGACCAGGAACGGGGCGGGGAGCGGGGGAAGAATACTGTCTATGTCATGGAGGTAGATGAGGTATCAGTGTGCCACCTCGGTGACCTGGGGCATACGCTTACCGCTGAGCAGGTGGAAGAGATAGGTAATGTTGATGTCTTGCTGGTGCCCGTGGGCGGGCTGTCCAGTATTAATGCGGCTATGGCGGCCGAAGTGGTGCGGCAGCTTGAACCAAAGATAGTAGTTCCGATGCACTATAAAACCCCGGCGCTGGACTGGGAGCTAGACTCAGTGGAAAGGTTCCTTAAGGAGATGGGCATAGCCCAGCTGAGTCCCCAGCCCAAGTTGACCGTCACCAGGTCAAGCCTGCCGACCAGCCCGCAGGTCTTCCTGTTTACCTATTGAGGTTGGCTATTTACCTCAGTCCCGGTATTCCCTCTCTACTTATAAGGGGGGGAATTTGTTTCGGAAGGGGAGCGTCAGCCTCCCCTGTACTCCCCTTATTCGGGTGGGGGCCTTGCTGCTCTAGGGATGCCGCATTCTCACTATCACCAGAATCATGGTAATTAGTATTGCCACCATGGTGATGAGCAGGGCACCACCAAGGAACACCAGCCACTTAGTCCAGTCAGTGTTGGCAGCCGGTGGCGGTGGTGGTGCCGGTGGCGGTGCTGGCGCTTGTGCTGGTGGTGACTCCGGTGTTAGTAGGCCGGTGGTGAAGGCACTGGTAGCGCTCCAGGCGCTGCTACTTTCAGGGCTTACCGCTCTGACCTTCCAGTAATAGGTGGTACTGCAACTCAGGTCAATATCACATTCCCAGGCGGTGGACGGTAGGGCATAGTCACCAACCCTGGTGATTATCAGGTTGGTGAAGGAGTTGTCGTTAGCTACCAGTAGCTCATAGCTGGCAGCTCCAGCCACAGCACTCCACTGCAACACCGGTCTTGTGGGCACGCCGCAGGCACCGGCTTCCGGGGAATAGAGCTCGGGGGCAACGGTCGCGGTGCCCAGGCTGGTGGTGAACGACCACTTCTCTGACCACGGGCTTAATACCGGCTCAATGGCTCTCACCCGCCAGTAGTATCTGGTTGCCAGCTCAAGTGACGGTAGCCGGGCTGAGGTGGCTTCGGTATCACCCTCCAATCCACTGGGTATACCGGAGAAGTCAGTGTCATCGTTCAGTTGCCAGCGGTAGCGAATTGCCCCGGCTAGCCCCTCCCAGTCAAGGCGGACATTACCAGCAACATCGCTGGCGATTGTCCCAATACCTGGTGCTGTGTTGGGTGGCGAGGTCAGGGTAACCGGCATCGTTAAAGAGTCGATGTAGCTGAGCAGTCTGGTATTGGTGGTATCAATTGACCATAGCCTGTTGCCCAAGAGCCACAGCCCGGTCAGGGTAGCCCCGTCATCAAGCCCACGGGCCACTGTTTCAAATGTCGGGCCGAGCGAATATGTTGGCTCCAGGCACCGCTCAATACCACCCTCCTTCTTTTCTGTATCTACCTGTTGGGGGTTGGTGGCATACAGCGTGCCATCAGTCGCTATCTTCAGTTGGCTGACCATACCACCCTCGGGCAGGGTGCTATCTATCCTTTCCCAGCTGGTGCTCTTATCGGTGATGAAGCGGTAGATGCCCTCATCCGGTGTGTTGCTGGCAGCGTAGATCGTGTCATTATGGCTGAACTTGGGGTCGAAGGCAACGGTTACCACACCGGTGAGAGGTGGCGAGTCGGCATCAACTGGCACCGGCTCAAAAGAGGCACCGTTATCGGCAGACCAGTAGACCCAGCCATCGGTGTTACCCACCAGAATAGTCCCGTCCTCATCATAGTCGGGGGATAGGGCGATGGAGCTTAACGGCTGGCTGCCAGCGACGGTGCCGGTGGTATAGCTTAAACCGCTGTTGGTGGTACGGTAGACCAGCCCATTGGTGCCGTCATAGCTGGCAAGAAACAGCGTCTTATCATCAGCTACTGCCCAGGCATCAATGGGAAACGGGACGCTTCGGTCGGTGAATTCTTGCCCATTATCTGATGATTTCCATATTACCAGGCTGCCGTTGCTGCTCCCGGTGATGAATACTACCTGACTGTCATTCCCGTAGTCGGGGGAGAGCGCCACCCGGTCAATCTGGTCCACATCGGCCAGGGCGGAGGCATACACCCTCTCCCAGCTCTCGCCGCCATTCAAGCTCCGCCACAGGCTGTGCTCTCCACCCCAGGTTAACATAAACAGAGTATCATCCTGGTTACTGTCGGGGGATGGGGCGAGGTCGATAATGTCACTGATGTCGCTATCAATCAAGCCAGTCTGGTTCCAGGTAATGCCACCGTCTTCTGTAAAGGAGACGGCACTGTCACTGCCGCTGGTGGCCGCGTAGGCCCGGCCAGTGCCGGTAAAATCAGGGGCCATGACCACACAGGTGTTGGTCTGCCCCGTTGGCGGCTTGGTGCTCTCCGTCCAGCTGCTGCCGCCATCGGTGCTGGAGTACACTTCACCGCTACCGGCGGCACCAGCTAGCAGGTTGGCGGTGCCGGCATCACCGCTGATAGCCAGCCCGGTGACGTCAACATTGCTCAGGCCGTACCCGGAGCCGATGCTGAGGTCGGTGGCCACCGAGGCATCTGGTGCCTCAACCCCGTCTATCATATACACATCACCATTTTCATCGCCGGTGTCAACTGCCACAAACTGGACACAGCCAGTGCTAATATCATAGTCGTCTGGGAAGACAACAGTGGCTGAGGTACCCACCACCACCGAAGCCCCTGAGTTGTCCTTGTCGAGTCTGGCATCACTGACTGTTTGCCCCCAGGCGTCCGTCCCGATTTTGGTGGTAACGAAGCTATCGGTCTCATCGGTGACCACGGCCACCACTTGCCGGTCGGTGGCGAAGTCTGGCGAGAAGGCGGCAGCGTAGACGTCATAGCTGCCGATATCGGTATCCTCCCAGCTGGAGAAGGGCTTGCCCTCATTCAAAAAGTAAACACCGCCAAATTGCGAGCTGTCTCTATCTCTGGTAGCGACGGCGATGATGTTACCGCTCTCCAGGGTGGCCACATCAATCGCCGTGATTTCAATATTGTCGCTGCCCGCGCCCCCCGGGTTTCCTGGCAGCGGACTGAATCGGTTGCCGCCTTCGGTGGATTCATAGACCTCGGACACCGTGGCGTAGTAAACGGCATCGTCATTATCGGTGGCGATATCAACTATGGTGTCGCTGACTTTTCCGGTGGATGACCAGTGATAACCATCGCTGGACTGATACAGGGTGTCGCTGAGTCCTTTGCCATGGGCGTAGAGGGTGCCGTCGGTCGATATCGTCAGGTGCTGGATATCTGAGCCCGGGGCGAGCACCCAGTTGCCTGCCTTCCCCTCGCTGGGAATATTAACTCTCGCCCACTTCACCTCGTCGGGGCTGGCAGCTACGGGGGTGACAATTATGCTCAAGATGACAACTAGCCCCAGAGCTGCCGCCACTACTTTCGCCATGTGGCGAATTCTAGCTCGCTATGAGGCGGAAGTCAAGGCGGGTCGGCCAACAGTCTCACCAAAAAAGAGAGCCCCCGGATTCCGGGGGCTCTCGGGAAATCTGGTAGCAGCCTGATGCTAGGCTACCCGTCGTGTCCTGACGATGAGGACTATCAGAGCAATCACCAGTATCACCCCGATGCCAATTATCGTCCAGATAATTGCCTGGGTCAGCACTGGCGCCGGTGTTGGAGTTGGAGTTGGAGTTGGTGGTGGTGGTGGTGGCGCTGGTGCTGCTGCCTCGGTGGTGAACACTGCATTTGCCCACTCACTGTTACTGGTCTTGCTGATTGCCCTTACCTTCCAGTAGTAGGTCATGGAGTTATCGAGTTGCACCTCGCACAGGTAGACCGTGTTGGTAAGAGCGTTGGCTCCAGTCTTGCTGACCACCGTATCAGTGAATGCGGGGTCCTTAGCCAGGATGAACTCGTAGCCAGTAGCCCAGTCGGCAGCGTTCCAGGCGAAGGTAGGCTGTATCGGCACGTTGGTCGCCCCGTTGTATGGAGCCTCAGGGACACCGCCGATAAACGGGTTCCACTGAGGTGCGCCCAGTTCGGTGGTGAATGACCAGGTCTCCGACCACGGGCTCAAATACGGTTCGCCCTTAGCTACCCTGCTATGCCAGTAGTAGGTCCTGCCCGACTCCAGCCCGGTTATCCTGTAGTTCGACACTTCAAGCGTGTCAAGACTATCCGGGGTGACCTTGAAGCTGGGGTCTTCGTCCCATTCAACCTCGTAGTAATCAGCGCCATCCCTCTCAGCCCAGGAAACGGTGCCACTGCTCTGCCTGCCGCTGGAACCGCCGTCCTCCGGTGCCGTCAGTTTCCCTGGTACACACAGGGTGTCCCACAGGGTCATCAGGACATCGGGACTGTCACGGTTGAAGAGGATGACACTGTCCGCCTGAATGGAAAACCACAGGCCATAATCGCCGCTGCGCGCTACTTCCTCATAATCATCCGGGTCAAGCTCGTAATCAGGTGAGGTTCCATAGGTGCGATCGGTGGGTTCAACTGCCCGCAGCAGCTCACCGGTGGTGAGTGTAGCGTACAGGGTGCCATCCGGGTCAGGGGCAACTATGGGTGGAATCACCACGCCCTTCTGTATGCTGGGTTCGTCAATGATGTCTTCCCACTCGCTGCTCTCGCCAAGGACGTAGCGCCCCACGCCATCGGCGCCGCCGATGCCCCAGATAGTCTGGTATCCGGCGCTCGCCGCGTTCATGAAGCCGCCGTCAAATGAGCCAACGGCGCCGGGACGGGCGTCGTCAATGTCCACTGGCTCCCAGGTATCACCGCCGTCCTCAGAGTAGGCGATGTCGTCCATGCTCGGGCCGCCGACTATCCAGTAGTCGGGCTCGCCGCGTAGTCCCAGAATGGCAACGATGCCCGGAGCACCGCTGGAGCTAAGCCCGGTATCTTTGGGGCTGCCCCAGCTCACGCCACCGTTGGTGGTGTGGTACAGGTCACCACTGTTGAACCGGGCCACCCATATCTCGGACTCGTCAACTATCGACCACGCCGAGAGCTGGTATGGAGCCGAGGTCTTCAGCGGTGTGAATACGGTGCCGTCGTCCGACTTCCATATCTTACAAGACAGCGTTCCTGTTACCACGTCCTCAGCACGCACCCAGATGTTGTCCGCCGCCTGGGTGATATTGCTCATGATACCGACGGTGGGTTTCTTGGTCGGGCTGAGCACCATGGTCAGGCCCTCACTCAGTATCCTGTTCCACTCTCCGCCTTGGTCTTCGGTCACCCACAGGCCGGTGCCCGCAAGCATATACAGACTGGCGTTGGGATACCCAGACGAAGCGTTCACGTCCTTGATTGTGCCGATCACACTGTCTATGAGACCGGGCTGGGTGAAGGTCTCCCCGCCGTCGTCGCTTACAGAGAAGCCGCTGTCCATGCCGAAGGTAGACGCGTACACCGTGTCACCTTCCAGAACCACGTGGGTCTTGGTCATTGTGATGCCGGCTCCTGTGTCGGTCCGGCCGCTCGGCGGCTTTACCGCCTCGTCCCAGCTGTTGCCGCCATCATCGGTGCGCCACACCTGGGCGATACCATCGGGAGCGACAACCGGCGTGTAGGGACTCGGCTGGTCCAGGCCGGCCACTATAGTTCCCGAAGAGCCGTCACCCTCGATATCGAGCTCTAGGACGTCGAAGTTGGCCGCGCCTAGGGTGGTCTCGGTCGCCATGGCGGTTACCGGCGAATCGTTGATACCGTCGTATAGTATCCCGGTAAGCAGGTAAACGCCGACATCACCATCTGCGCCCGCGCCATCGCCGACACCGATAAACTGCATGTAGTCGCCGCTATCCGGGTCGGCGTCGTAGTCATCGGGGAAGACGATGGAGGCTGTGGTGGCGGCGGTCACCGGGATAGACTCAGAATCGGCGACGTCGCCGTTCCAGCTGCCGCCCTCAACCATGGTGGTGATGATCACATCGGTGCCATCGCTGACGGCAGCGACAATCTGGCGGTCCTCCTCAAAGAATGGGGAGACGGCCACATCGAGCACATCGCCGGAAAGCAGAACATCGAGGTCACTCCAAGAGCCAATGGTCTCCGATTCATCAAACAGGAAGACCTCGCCGTCGGTGGTGTCCTCAGCACCTATTACAATGATGTAGGCATCGTTGAAGTAGGTGACATCCATCGAGGTTATCGAACCCGCCACATAACCGGAGGTCGACTTCACCTTGAACTTGTCTCCGGCATCGGTTGTCTTGTAGACTGCGTCGGCGGTGGCGAAGAAGACGACGTCAGGGTCTACCGATGATACCGCTATATCGATGACCTCGCCCCCGGTGTAGTCCTCCAGCATATCCCAGGTATGACCGCCATCGGTGGACTTGAACAGCTCGTCGTCACCGTCATGGTTAACGTAGGCATACAGGGTGCCGTCAGAGGTTACCGCTATTGGCCCGACATCGCTGTCCTCGTACAGGACGTAGTCACCAGACTTGCCCTGCTCAGGGACTTGATACTTCTTCCAGTCGTTCTTCGCGTAGGACACCGCCGATACCGGCATTGTGGCCAAGAGAAGGACGGCGATCAGAGCCAGGACTAGCGCTACGCCCCCTAACTTATATATTTTCTTTTTCATCGACCTTTAATTTTCCTCCTCAATTTCTATGTAACCCCCATAAACAAAAGCAAAGACACGAGCCCCCGCTTTTGCTATATGGAGACTGCATCATAAAAGCTCTGCCTTGAGTTTAATAACTCTCTCCCCTTTCGGGACTCTTCCACGGCACCACCTCCTTTCAATTCAACTGTATAACTACTTATATATATATAATACCACACCTTGTCAATACCTAATCACAGAATACTTGCCAATTTGGCAATGGCTACCTTACCCCCTTAATCCCCCTCTCCTTTGAAGGAGAGGGGGAGGGTTTTGGAGAGGGGCATCGCCCCTCTCAGACTCCCTTCAAGCTAGTCTCCTTCGATGCAGGGGAGGGTTTTTGGAGAGGGGCATCGCCCCTCTCAGGTTTCCTTAGGGCTCTGCCGCCGGTAAGCGGCCTTAGGCTGAATTTTGCTCCCTAATTATAATAACGAAAAAGTCTCCATTTCGTTAGGTTCCTCCTTGGCAGGTTGTTATCCGCTGATGGTGGTGGGGTGGGGGGTCATTTAGTACGGGGGTCAAAAAAGTGAAGCCACCCTTAATCCTGGCTTGAACTTTCCAGCCTGGGTGGTAAAAGGGGAGCCTTAAAAAGGCGACGCCCTCAAAAAGACCCCCCTTCGATGCCGTCTATCAACTGAAGGCTGAAGGGATGCGTCCCTTCGGAACCTGTTCTACCTATCCTTTGCAGTGGACAGGGCTTGAGGGGTGAGGTTGATACAGAGGCTACATTTCCCTGGTCAGGGTGGCCAGGAACTCGGCATTGGTCTTGGTTTTTGCCAGACGGTCGAGGATTCGTTCGGCGGCTTCAGCAAAGTTGACCGAGTCGGAGGCAATCATGGCTGCCATGCGCCGCAGCAGCCATACCTGTTTCAGGGTGTTCTCGTCTAGCAGCAGCTCCTCTCTTCGGGTGCTGCTGCGCTGGATATCTATCGCCGGGAAGATGTGGCGTTCCGACAGTCGCCGGTCGAGGTGGAGCTCCATGTTGCCGGTTCCCTTGAACTCCTCGTAGATGAGTTCGTCCATGCGGCTGCCGGTATCAATAAGGCAGGTGGCGATGATGGTCAGGCTGCCGTCGTCGTCGGTATTGCGGGCGGCGCCGAAGAAGCGCTTGGCGGGGTGAAGCGCTGCCGGGTCAATACCACCGGAAAGGGTGCGACCGCTGGGGGGCATCGCCAGGTTGTAAGCCCGGGTCAGTCGGGTGATGCCGTCAAGAAGGATGACCACATCCTTACCACTTTCTACCATTCGCTTGGCCTTCTCCAGTGCCAGCTCAGCAACTCGGGTCTGGTTCTCCACCGGTTCATCAAAGGTGGCGCCGATTACTTCCCCCTTGACGGAGCGAACTATGTCGGTGACCTCTTCCGGTCGCTCGCCGATGAGGCATACCATCAGCTGAATATCGTTGTAGTTAGCCGTGATGGCGTTAGCGATGGATTTTAGCAGTATCGTCTTGCCCGCTTTGGGTGGCGATACAATTAGCCCTCGCTGCCCTCGCCCAATCGGAGCAATAAGGTTCACCAGCCGGGTGGACAGGTCGCCGGGTGAGTTCTCCAGGTTAATTAATTTGCTGGGGAAGGTAGGGACAAGTGAGGTAAAGCGGGGTCGGTTTTTAGCCAGCTCGGGGTTGAGGTCGTTAACCAAATCGACACGAAGCAGGCTGTAGTATTTCTCACCATTTTTCGGCGGTCTGCCCTGGCCGACGACCATATCACCGGTGCGCAGACCAAAGCGGCGGATCTGGGACTGAGAAACGTAGACGTTAACCGGACTGGGCAGCAGTGTGTCCTGCCTCAGGAAGCCATAACCTTCATTCGTTATCTCCAGGGTGCCGCTACAGAAGGTATAGCCTTGTTGCTCGGCATTTGCCTGGAGAAGGCGCATGATAAGGTCCTGCTTCTTGAGCCCGGTGTAGCTGGAGATACCCATCTCCTTGGCTATCTCTAAAAGCTCGTCCCTGGTCTTGTGTTCTAGTTCCGATGTGTTCATGATAACCCTACCTAACTGTTGTTATTTGGCACACCATTATGGCGGTGAGACGCGTTGCCAGTCGGCGAGGAAACGGGCGATGCCGACATCGGTGAGCGGGTGGTGTATCATCTGCATCAGGACGCTAAAGGGGACGGTGGCAATATGAGCCCCGGCCTTGGCGGCGGTGACGCAGTGCTGCGGGTGACGAATGCTGGCGGCAATCACCTGAGTCGGCAGCTCGTAGTGTTTAAAGACGGCAACGGCATCCCTGACTACCTCCATGCCGTCGTGCCCGGCATCATCCAGTCTGCCAACAAACGGGCTAACATAGGTGGCGCCAGCCAGGGCGCCGAGGAGTGCCTGGTTCAGCGAGAAACACAGGGTGAAGTTCACCTTTATTTTATCCTTGGTGAGGGCTGAGGTTGCCTTGAGCCCGTCGGCAGTAGCTGGGATCTTGATTACCACATTGGGTGCCCAACCAGCGATGTGGTGTGCCTGCTCAATCATCGCATCAGCTTCGGTGACCAGCACCTCAGCGGAGACAGGTCCCGGGATAATGGAACAGATTTCCTTGATCATTGCTTGGTAGTCCGTCATTCCCTCTTTGGATACCAGGCTGGGATTAGTGGTCACACCGCTAACGATGCCCAGCTTGGCGGCTTGCCGTAACTGGTCGATGTTGGCGGTATCCAGAAAGATATGCATTTCAAACCTCTCTTTAGCGGCGATGTTTTATCACGGGCTATGATGCCAGGGGAAGTGGTGGTTGTGCCCCTTCTCGCAATACCCTCTTGGCGGCGCCGATAAAGTCACGGAACAGGGGGTGGGGATTACCCGGGCGCGAGCCAAATTCGGGGTGGAACTGGCAGCTTACCATCCACGGGTGGTTGGCTAGCTCGCAGACCTCCACCAGCCTGTTGTCAGGGGACAACCCACTGTAAACGAGCCCCGCTTCCTCTAGACAGCGGCGGAACTCGTTATTGAACTCAAAGCGGTGACGGTGGCGCTCATAGACTTCGTCCTGTCCATAAGCAGTGCCGGCACGGGTATCCTGAACCAGTTGGCAGCAGTAGTTACCCAGGCGCATGGTGCCCCCCTTGTCTTGTATCGCCTTTTGTTCCGGGAGGAGATCAATTACAGCGTAGCGGGTAGAGGCGTCAAACTCGGTGGAGTTTGGTTCGCTTGAGCCCAGGACATGGCGGGCGAACTCGATTACCATGACCTGCATCCCTAGGCATAGCCCGAGGTAGGGAATCTCGTTTTCTCGGGCATAGGTAGCTGCCTTGATCATGCCTTCTATTCCTCTAATGCCAAAGCCACCGGGGACAATGATACCCTGGGCGGAACGCAGCAGGGCTTCGCCGCCATCACTTTCCAAAGCTTCGGATGTGATCCAGTGCAGATCGATGTCCTTATTGTGATACAGGGCGGCATGATAGAGCGCCTCACGGACCGAAAAGTAGGCATCCTTTAGTTCCACATACTTACCCACCAGGGCAATATTGACCGGCTCACGGGGCGTTTGCAGCCGTCTCACCAGTTCCTGCCACTGGCTCAAGTCTGGCTGATGGGCATTGAGGCTGAGCTTGTCCACAATTAACTCTCCCAGTCCTTCCTCCTCAAGGATAAGGGGTACCTCATAAATGGTAGATACTGTGGGCAGGGGGATAACCGCCTGCCGGTCAACATCACAGAACAGGGATATTTTGTTTCTGATGCCCTCCGAAATAGGGTAGTCACTGCGGCAGATAATGATATCGGGCTGGATACCGATGCGCCGGAGCTCGTTAACGCTGTGTTGTGTGGGCTTGGTCTTCAACTCCTGGGTAGAGGTGAGATAGGGGAGGAGGGTAGTATGGACGTAGAGCACATTATCCCGCCCCACGTCATTTCGCATTTGCCTTGCTGCCTCCAGGAATGGTTGCCCTTCAATATCACCCACGGTGCCCCCGACCTCGATAATAATCACCTCCGCCTGTGATTTCTGAGCCAGCTTCTTAAACCGTTCCTTGATCTCGGTGGTAACATGAGGCACTACCTGGATAGTACCACCGAGGAAGTCACCCCGCCTCTCCTTTGCAATAACGGTGCTATAGATCTGACCTGAGGTAACATTTGAGTCAGCAGTAAGGTTAATATCAATGAAACGCTCATAGTTGCCTAAATCAAGGTCAGTCTCAGCCCCATCCTGGGTAACAAATACCTCGCCATGCTGATAGGGTGACATTGTTCCCGGGTCAACATTTAGATAGGGGTCTAGCTTCTGCACGGACACGGTTACCTCACGGCTCTTAAGAATGGTGCCAATAGAAGCGACGGTAATGCCCTTGCCGACGGAACTAACAACGCCACCAGTAACAAAGATATACTTTGACATAAGGGACAGGAACCAAACTTTTAGGATCGAGCCAGTCAGTTCATAAGGGTACCTGAACAGACCCTTATTAAAACTCCCATGCAGACTCTATTTAGAGGAAGAACGCTGTTTTAATTATAGTCAGGAAAGTCTTAATTGTCAAGCTTTGTGCTGGTTGGTCAGGATTTTTTATCAACCCCACCCCCTCCGATAAACGGTCTCCGGTTCACGCTGATCTTACCTTATGCCGGTTGCCTGTGATTTGTATCGTGCCTGAAGGTGGTGCTATTATTTAGTTTGTGGAGCAGAAACTACGGCGGGTGCTGGAAAGCCGGGAGACGCTACGAATCCGGGACGAAAGCCGCCAACTATCCGCAGTGCTGATACCTATTTACAGCAAGCAGGGTGAATACCACGTGGTGTTTACCCAGCGGACAGATTGGGTGAAGGATCATAAGGGGCAAATATCGTTCCCCGGTGGGGTTTACCAGGAGGGGGATGACAAACTGATCAATACAGACCTGCGGGAGGCCGCCGAACAGATAGTCCTGGCGGAAGAGAAGGTGGAGATATTGGGATCGCTGGATGATGTCGCCACCCAGACTTCAAACTATATTATCTCTCCCTTTGTTGGCCTTATCCCCTGGCCCTATGAGTTCAAAGTGAGCACAGAGGAGATCAAAGAAGTAATTGAAGTCCCGATCTCAGCACTTATGGATAAGAGCTGCTTGCGGAAAGAGAGCGAAGTTGTCACTGGCAAAACGGTGACCTACTATTCTTACCACTACCGGGGTAGGGTGATCTGGGGGGCCACAGCCGGGATATTGCGTCAGTTTCTGGACATTCTTACCCAGGCTACGGGGTGGGGATGATGGTGGGTGAGAGAGCGGCGGGGACAGGGCAACATCACTTTTTATCCTGAGTGGCTCGTTTAATCTTGGCCGGGTAATGGTCAGGATACATTATCAAGGCTTACCTCTCTTCAGCCATAGGTGCCGTGGCATGGTTAGAAGAATCTATTAATGTTCTTGGTAATTAATTATTAACTTTCTTCTGAAAAAATATTGACATATCGTTACAGCTATTCTATAATGATAGTTGTAACCGGGGGGAAACATGGCGGGCAAGGACTATTACAATATTCTAGGCTTGAACCGGAATGCCAGTGAGCGGGAGATAAAGCAGGCTTACCGCAGGCTGGCTCGTCAGTATCATCCTGATGTTAACCCCGGTGATAAGTCAGCTGAGTCAAAGTTTAAGCAGATAAATGAGGCCTATGAAGTTCTCTCCGACTCAGAGAAGCGGCGCAAGTATGACCAGTTTGGTGACCAGTGGCAGTATGCCGACCAGTTTGCCAAGGCCGGCTGGCAGCAGGCCCCGTCGTGGGGTTTTAGCCAGGGGAAAGAATTCCACTTCGGTGGTGATGACCTGGGGAGCTTATTTGGAGACCTTTTTGGCGTTGGTAACAGGAGCCGGCGGGTCAGGTCCAGACGGGGCCGGGATATAGAGCACCCGGTGGAGATAACCCTGGAGGAAGCCTACCACGGGGTCAAGCGGACGATTGCCCTCCGGACTGAGGAGCCCTGCTCTGCCTGTAAGGGAACGGGCAGGATACAAAACCTGCCCTGCTCAGCATGCCGAGGTTCGGGAGTAGTAGCCTCCGTGAAGCGCCTTGAGGTTAAGGTTCCGTCCGGGGTCAAGGACGGGTCTCGAGTACGTGTTGCCGGCAAGGGAGAGCCCGGCTATACCGGAGGCGCCAGTGGCGACCTCTATCTGGTGGTGTCAGTCAAGCCGCATCGCTTGTTTGAGCGGAAGGGTGATGATTTATATGTTGAGGTCGCCGTTCCATTAACGGTGGCCGTGCTGGGCGGTGAGGTTCAGGTGCCGACTTTAAAGGCTGGTAAGCTAGCGCTAAGGATTCCGGTGGAGACTCAGAACGGGCGGACTTTTCGCCTGGCAGGGCAGGGCATGCCCCATTTGGGCAATTCTTCTCGCGGCGACCTGTTTGCCAAAGTGAGTATAGTGCTGCCGACTGACCTATCTCCACAGGAGAAAGAGCTATTTGAACAGCTGGCTAAGTTGCGATCAACTACGGAGTGAGTTCATTATGACCTTTGATGATACTGAGCCTCGTTATGTGATAAGCGTTGCCGCCAAGATGGTCGGTGCCCCCACCCATACATTGCGTTATTATGAAAGAGTTGGCATAATAGGCCCGACCCGCTCTCGGGGCAATATTCGCTTATACTCGGATAGGGATATTGCGCTGCTTCGTCGGGTCAAGAGCTTGATGGATGACCTCGGGATTAATCTGGCTGGGGTGGAGGTCATTCTCCGGATGAGCCAACACATCCGTGAGTTACAAAGTCAGATCGAGGAGGCTGAGTCAGAGCTGAAGAGACTCAGGCGGGAAGGGCTCTAGTATAACGCCGGTTTGTGGCCGGGTGGTCGGCTGTCAGATGATGGTAATGACGCTCTATTGCGAGACTGTGTATGATGCTGTAGCCGTAACAGTTGATAGGAGCTGGACGGCGGAGTGCCCTGGCGGTGAATAGCATGTTGAGAATCTTGCCGGGTGAGTGGTTTGGGTGCTCAAAGAGGAAAGCCGAGGATTAGACAGGGAGTTGGCGTGCCAGGGTCGTCAGACCACGGGTAATTGCTGTGAGCGGAAAGGTGGTAAGCTGCTCAAGTTCATTGAATGAACTGGGTGTGGTGAGCATGAGCCAAGAGGGTAAGCGGTTTCGGCCGAGGAAAGAGGTTTATGTAGGGGTACTGGCCATAGTAGCTACTGTTGCGCTGTGCGCTGTCGCCATCTACTATAAAGATTATTTAATGAACATAACAAATATGGCGGGCTACAGTCTTCTGGCTGTGCTCATTCTCGCTTTTGTTGCTGGGAGTACTGTGAGTGTCACCATGATACCAGTGCCCTATTGGCTTCTGGTATTCACCCTGCCCAGCGTGCTGGCTCCTCACTGGGGAATACTGGCGCCGGTATGGGTAGGGCTGGTCTCGGCATTAGGTGCCACCTTAGGTCACATACCTACATTCATAATTGGCTACGGAGGCAGTAGTATTTCTCAGCGATTTGCCACTAAGTTTAACAATCGTTTATATAACCGGGTCATAGAGTGGGCACAGCGCCACGGCTCATGGGCTGTCTTTTTCACCTCGGCTATGTTCAATCCTATGCATTTACCGATGACACTTGCCATTGGAGCACTCCGTTTTCCTCCGCAAAAGTGGTTTCTTTTCTCCTTGCTTGGTAACGCCGTCAAAAGCTTATTTATAGCCTTTTGTGGCTATCTCGGGCTGAGTTCCCTATTCAGTTTCCTAGGGGCCTGAGGGAGAGTTGAGTCGCCTAAAATGGGTTTGCTTGGTCGTTTCTTCAGTGGCTATACTCTAGTTATTGGCTCTCACATAAAGAGGCAGCTTGAATTCGCGAGGGAGAAAGTTCCTCCCAGCTTCAAGTATAGACAGCTGGATGACCTGGGTTGTGGCGATGGCGAGATAACCCTGTTACTAAAAGATATTTTCTTGCCCACAAGGCTCCGTGGTTTTGATGTTAACCCTCGTCTGGTCAGGCGAGCCAGAGACAAAGGGATTGAAGCTGACGTTAAAAATTTAGAGAGGGATATGCCCAGTGGGGAATTGGCTGTAATGTGGGGGGTCTTGCATCATCTACAAGACAGGCAAGGCTGTCTTAGAAGGTTGAGGGAGAACTACGGCTTGATTTTTGTCAGAGAGCCAGTCAGGGCGGGCATCATAAAGGGGCTGGAGTTAGGGCACCCGCTAAGAAAAGAGGAGATTGAATGCCTGATTCAAGAGCATTTGGCTGGTTCGCAGGTCTTCTATTGTGGCAATAGTATCCTCTCATTTTACATGTCGCCAAATGTGGGGATACCATAGTCAGATTGGCGAAGGAAAGAGTTCCATGATAGAGATAACCGATGTGGACCTGGCGTTGCGGGAAGAAGCCGGCGACTTGGCTTGCCAACTCTTTGAGGATGCAGCAGGGATGGTTACCGGCTTCACCAACAGACTTTTAGATATTTGCAGCCGGGCTCGGGGCAAGGATTTCCTCCTGATTTATAACTCTGGGGGTTGGGGAAGTAGCACATGGGAGCACTGTGCGCAGTGGGAGAGAAGTATAGTGACTGGCGTCAGTGCCACTATAGAGAGGCTGGGGTATACTTGGTTACTAATTCAATACTTCCGCAGTGGTACCAGTTGGCGGGGGAGACTTCGGGATGTGGGAGAGCAATTTCACTTCTTTGCCAACAGAGCGAGGATAACGGCGGCGGAGGTAGAGTTCATAACCCGGCACATTGACAATTTGAAGGTGGTCTTGATGGGGGTAAGTCAGGGAGCTGCCTTTACCAACGCAGTTATGCAGCAGCTGGGTAAGCTTGACCGAGTTTACAGCATTGAACTGGGTATGTTCTTTCCCCACCTGTCCCGGCGAGTGCTGACCGAAAGAACGCTGGCACTGGACTGGAATGGACTGGTACCTGATGCTGCGGTTCGAAGGGACTTGCTGGCTGGTGCCAGGGCGTACCTGGCGGCACCCTTTCGGTGGCTGGCGCATTTGCTGAAGGGGCGGCCGGTTAAATTCGGCCATTGTGTTAATGTTCGGGGGCACAACTATGACTGGGGTTACCCCTACGTTCGACGGCGGGTCACAGGTTTTCTTGAGACCAATTTTGGACACCGAATACATTAGGGACGAGGCGGGAGGTTTATCATGAGACAAGAGAGGTTTACGGAACAAGCACAAGAGGCACTGGCTCTCTCTCAGGAGCTGGTGCGGCAGTACCACCATAGCCAGTGGGATGTGGAGCATATCCTGCTTGCCCTGCTCCAGCAGGAGAGGGGGTTAGTTGGTGATGTCCTGAGGGAGCTTGGGGCGGATGTTGAGGGGGTGAAACGGGCGGTGGCTGCCGTCTTGGAGAAGGCACCGAAGGTTGCCTATGAGGCAGGGCAAATTTACGCCACACCACGCATTGCCTGGTTGATGAAGGCGGCTGGTGACGAGGCGGACAGACTTAAAGACGAGTTTATCGGTACCGAGCATCTGCTGGTGGCTATTGCCGGGGAGCAGAAGGGTGAGGCGGCAGGCATTCTCAAGCGTTTTGGTGTTGACCAGGAGAAGGTATATCGCGCCTTACAGAAGCTTCGCGGTGGGCACCGGGTTACTGATGCCCGGGCGGAGAGCAAGTATCGCTCCCTTGAGAAGTACGGTCGTGACCTGACCGAGTTTGCCCGTCAGGGCAGGCTTGACCCGGTTATCGGCCGGGATGAAGAGATTAAGCGGGTGATGCAGATACTTACCCGGCGCACCAAGAATAATCCGGTTATTGTCGGTGACGCTGGGGTGGGCAAGACCGCCATTGCTGAGGGGTTGGCACAGAAGATTGCCGCTGACGATGTTCCTGACTCCCTTAAGGGGCGTCGGGTGGTGGCTCTGGATATGGGGGCGCTCATTGCCGGGAGCAAGTTCCGCGGTGAGTTTGAGGAGCGCCTGAAGGCAGTGATGGATGAGGTACGACAGGCCCAGGGTGAGGTGATACTGTTCATTGACGAGATTCATACCGTAGTCGGGGCGGGAGCCGCTGAGGGTGCGGTTGATGCCAGTAACATGCTCAAGCCCGCCCTTGCCCACGGCGAGCTGCAGTGCGTGGGGGCGACTACTCTGGATGAGTACCGTAAGTTTATCGAGAAGGACAAGGCTCTGGAGCGGCGGTTGCAGCCGGTGTTTATCGGCGAGCCCAGCGTTGAGGCGACAATTGAGATGCTTAGAGGGCTTCGCCCCAGATATGAGGCCCACCATAAGGTTAAGATAAGCGACGAGGCTCTGGAGGCAGCCGCTAAGCTGAGCCAGCGCTACGTCTCAGACCGGCATCTGCCGGACAAGGCGATTGACCTCATTGATGAAGCCGCCAGCAAGATTAACATTGACACCCAGAGTGCGCCACCGGAAGTCAAAGCCTTAGAGCAGCAGCTTAAGAAACTGATCAACGAGGAGGAGGCGGCCTCGCAACGCCAGGACTATGAGCAGACAGCCCAAGTCAAGAGTGAGCGGCTGCGTCTGGAAACGGAATATAACCAGGCGAAAGATGAATGGCTCCAGCGAGAAAAGATTGACCAGGAGGTTAAAGCCGATAATATTGCCATTTTGATCTCTAGCTGGACGGGTATTCCCGTATCCCAGATGCTTGAGGGTGAAGCCGAAAAGCTGGTTCATATGGAGGCGCGGATTCATGAGCAGCTGGTAAATCAGGAAGAGGCCGTTGTTGCGGTTTCCAATGCTATCAGAAGGAGCCGTTCTGGACTTAAAGACCCGCGGCGTCCCATCGGCAGCTTTTTATTTCTGGGTCCAACCGGTGTTGGCAAGACTGAGCTGGCGCGGACTCTGGCACGGTTCCTGTTTGATGATGAGAACGCTATGGTGCGCCTTGATATGTCGGAGTATCAGGAGAAGCATACGGTATCGCGCCTTATCGGTGCGCCCCCGGGCTATGTTGGCTATGAGGAGGGCGGGCAGCTCACCGAAGCAGTGCGGCGGCGCCCATACCGGGTGATTCTGCTGGACGAGATTGAGAAGGCACACCCGGAGGTGTTCAATTCCTTGCTGCAGCTCCTTGATGATGGGCGGTTGACTGATGGCCACGGTCGGACGGTAGATTTCAAGAATACGGTGGTTATTATGACCAGTAATGCTGGTGTCGAACTAATCAGGCGGGAGATGGCCATTGGTTTCTCTACGCCACGGGAGGGAGCCAAGGCTAGGAAGCGAAGTTATGAGGACATGAAAGAAAAGGTAATGGGTGAGGTGAAGAAGACCTTCCGCCCTGAATTCCTTAACCGCCTGGATGAGATTATAGTCTTCCACGAGCTAGGTGAGGAACAACTGAGGAGCATTGTTGATTTAATAGTTAAGGATTTGCAGAGGCGGCTTGGGGAACGCAAGCTGGCAATAGAGGTCACTGATGCTGCCAAACAGTGGCTGGCTAAAGAAGGGTTTGACCCGGTTTATGGGGCCCGACCATTGAGACGGGCGGTAGAACGCTATGTAGAAAATCCCTTATCAACAAAGCTATTGCGTGGTGAATTTAAGGAAGGGGATACGGTTGTTGTTGACCTTGGCGAAGATGGGTTGACCTTCATGGCTAGGGTAGCTTCCGAAGTAGTCAGTTGAGCACATCGGTCTGAGCCTTGCTGACTTGCGTTTGTTACCATTTTCTGCTAGCTTATATAAGGTGAGCTAAATTTGTGGGGCTGTAGTTCAATCGGGAGAACGTTTGACTGGCAGTCAAAAGGTAGGGGGTTCGAATCCCCCCAGCTCCATTTAGCTTCAGAAATCCCGATGAAGGGTTACAAAAGGCAGAACCAAACCTTCTAGATTGTTTCTGGGATTAACGCTGACCCATTCTCTTTAACTGATGGATTCTCAAATACATTCGTTAATATGACATAAGTCATATTCCTGCCTGTTCAAACCTGGTACACTAGCCATATTAAGAACTAGCAAGGAGACGAGAAAACGATGGCTGTTCCACTTGATGCAATTCGAGCGATTCACAATGCATTCCGCAAAGATATGGCGGCAATAGATGAGGCTG
>CAZNSC010000037.1:12376-22507 GCA_964575695.1 uncultured Dehalococcoidales bacterium | reverse complement strand
GTGTTCCACAGAGGGATGCCATTAACATAGTTCATGGCAAAGCCGCCATATATTATCACCAGGAAGGCAAAAATGTCGGCTACTATCACCAAGGGGATGGCTGGGGTTGCCCAGAAGAGCAAGCCCATGTGCACCGCTCCCAGGATAATAAAGAAGGTCACAAAGTACAGCCCCCTAGATACCCATGAAGTTTTCCACCCTGAGGAAATAAGCATTCGCCAGAATCTAAAGGGATGTCCCAGGTAGAGTAAGTGGGTTCCACCACCTAAAACAGCGCAGACTAGCCAGCCGATGAGTAGCCCCCAGAGATTGTTGAAGAATGAGGAGACAAAAAACATTCCTGCCCCCAGTTCGATGAAGAAAAAGGCGAGCCATAATAGAATGCCCCGCCGCTCTATCCATTCCGTCTGTGGGGTGTACTTTACCATGAATTCAAATGGCCTAGCTTGAATCATAGCCGCAGACCTCCTCGGTTAATTACTTTTTAGTCAACGTAGTATGTTGACGGATCAGTGCCATATTCTGGGTGGAACGGTCTCCCTTTCTTTTCCTTTATCAACCTGGAGACCTCGGTGTAAGGGTCATCCAGGTCACCAAAGTGCAATGCGCTGGTGGGACAGGCGATAACGCAGGCAGGGGTGGCATCGCGGTCTGCCCCGGGCTTTAACCCCTTTGCCAGCCCGGCATCAAGTCTCTCCAGGCAAAAGTTGCACTTCTCCACCACTCCTGTCTGGTGGGGGTATAACAGCCGGCCCACTCTCTCAAAATCGGTTAGCCCCTGACCAGGGAAATATTCTTTATCGCCGTCAGAATAGAATGTTCGGACTTGATAGGGACACGCCATCATGCAATAGCGGCAGCCTACACACTTGTCCTCATCAATCCAAACGATGCCGTCCTCACGCTGCTGGGTGGCTCCGGTAGGGCAGACCTCAACGCACTTCGCCTCGGCACAGTGATTACAGCGAACGGGGTAAATGTGCTTGGTCACCATAGGATACTCCCCTGTCTCTGAGATCAGTACCCGGTTCCAGAAGACGCCGGGAGAGAGAAAGTGCTCCGCCTTGCAGGCCAATACACAGGCGTTGCAGCCTATGCATCTTTTCATCTCGACAACCATTCCCCATCTCATAGCGGCTTATATCCTCCTTCATACTCTATCCTGTGGTCAACCTTGTAAACCCTCACCTTGACCGCGGTCTCCAGGTTAAAGCATACCGGGCACGAGTGCTCAAAGTCTGACTCCAGTAATATATTGAAGTTAGTACCCTTGCCATAGGCAACAGGCGCTCCCCTGGCCCAGCCGCCGGAACAGGCAGCTATAGCCACTGTCTGAGGATGCTGACCCTGCATTGTCTTCAAGGTACCGGTTACCTTTCGCCCTTTATAGGACTCTATGCAGATGAGGTCGCCGTCTTTTAGCCCCTTCTGGCTGGCAGTATCCACATTCATGGTGATGTTATAGGTGTACGGATTGAGCCTGCTGACCTCGTCCAGCCAGGGCATTCGCATAGTGCCCGAGCCGGTGTGCAGTATGTCACGGTAAGAGAAGCAGTACAGGTCATGCTGGGGGTCTTCTACCTTGGCCACCTGGGGCTTAAAGTAACTTACCAGAGGTGTAAATTGTTCCCACTCAAGCTCTATGCCTATCGGCTTGGCGTTTTCTATAACATGGGGACGAAGTTCTGCCAGATGTTCCTGGTAGATGGGTACACGGGCATTGATAAATGGTCTCCAGTAGGCCTCCTTTACCTGTTTGGGCCAGTTGATAAAGCCGTGCTCCTTAACGTAATCCAGGCCATGCTCCGGGCCAAAATAGTATTTTAACACCCTGTCCATCATCTCTTTGTAGGAGATTCTCTCCTCGGGTTTTATTATTTCAACCACCTTGGTCCTATCTACTCCCTCAGCCGCCTTCATGCTGGCAAGGTCACCGCCTATTAGCGCCTCGCCGCCGAAGCTGGAGAAATAGACATTGTAGTAATTATTCAGCTCTTCCCTCATGCCTATTCTGTTGGCAAGCTCGAAGATTATATCTATCACCTGTCTTTGTTCACCCTGGGGCTCGACCACCGGCTGCCTGATAGGGAAAGACCATTCCTCAAGGCCAACCGGCCAGTTGAAGAAGGGGGCATGGGTTTCAAAGAAGCCCCAGCTTTCAAGAGCGTGAGTATCGGGGAGCACTATATCGGCGAAGCCCTCGGTAAACTCATTATGGTGAGTATTGATGGAGACAATGAACGGTATCTTTTTGAAAGTCTGGGCCATAATATCCCGGCTCTGGGCACTGCGGGCAAAGTTGGCTCCGTAGATCATGGCCATCTTTATCTCATAAGGACGCCCCAGCTTATCCCAGTATTTATCAAAATCGGAGGTAGCCGGCTGTGGGGAAAAAGATGCGGTAGGTATCAGTTCCTTGAGAGTAATATCATTAGGGGTCTTGGATTCCTCCACCGGCCATGGCTTGTGCTCCATAAAGGTTCCTGTGGTCAGCATGCCATCTTTGCCTCCATAGGGCATGTATACGAATCTGCCGGTTCCGGGATAACCCATGCTCGCCGCAGGCCAGCCCAGGGTACCGCCGGGGACATCCATCGCCCCCACTATCAAGTTCAGCAGGCACACCGCGGCATAGGTGTGTGCCGAATTGGTATGGCCTTGCCCACCTCGGAACATAACGGCCGATGCCGGCCGGTAGGGAAGCTTCTCCCCCCCAATTTCGATGGTGCTGCCTACTCTGGCGGCTTCGGCAAACTCGGTGGCGATTCGGCGAATGGTTGCCGCGGGCACGGTGCTTATCTCAGAGGCCAGCTCCGGAGTATATTGTTTTACATGTTCTTTTACTATCTGAAATGATGGCTGACATTTAACCCCATCAACTTCATAGTTTCCGGAAAGGGCAAAATCACCTATGCCGGGGTCATCATAAACCTTGGCTTTCCCCGCAGTGGCGTCCCAGACCATTGGCTTGCCGGTCTGCTTATCTCTAACGTAAAGCTCATCAGGCCCGATGAGATAGGGGCCGTTGGTGGTGGTCTTGATAAACTCAGCGTCGTAAATCCCGAGGTCATTCAGGATGACATTAATCATAGCCAGGACTATGGCTCCATCGGTGCCTGGTAGCAGCGGTATCCACTCTGTTGCCTTCCCCCCGCCAAAGTTGCATACCGGGTCAAAGGCTACGATCTTCGCTCCCCTAGCCCTGGCTTCAGCGGCCAGCCTCATCATAACGCCAAAGGAGTGACCAGAGCCGGTCCCCTTATTGGAGCCGAACTGAATTGCATAATTGGTGTACTTAAAGTCGGGGACTATCGACCAGGAGGCGTGGAAAAGGCCGGCCCCCATATGTGAGCCATTACCACAGTGGAGTCCGGCAGCACCAATATACCAGTTCATACTACCAAAGATAGCCTGGAAGACAGCAAAACCCAGACCCAGGCTGGGGCCGGTTCCTGGAGACGGGGTGCCGCCACTCATGAGTTCCTTGGGATTCTCGGCGCGGATTTTCTTGAGCCGCCCGGCTATCTCATCAAGGGCTTCATCCCAAGAAATCCGCTCCCACTTGGGGTCTACAAAAATCCCCTTCTCCGGATTAGTCCTTCTCAGCGGATACTTTAGACGATCGGGGTCATAGAAACTCTGGATGAGGGCTTGAGCTTTGCCACACAGTCCTCCGCGAGCACCGAAGTCGGTATCAGGCTCCCCTTCGACCTTCACTATGACCCCGTTGACACGATGGACGCGAGTCGCGCATGTGGCGTAGCAACCTCCACACGTTGTCCGAACCCAGGTGTCATCGTAGACTTCTGGCTTACCTTTTACTGACATTGCCACGATATAAACCTACCTCCTTCCAGCCGAGAATTGCTCTCAAACAACCCTAGATAACTACGGAATTTTTTGCATCCTGCACAAATACAGCCCGTTGTTTTCCGGTGGCGCTGCGCACCATAGTGAACACAGGGATTGGCCTGCTACTGCATTTTCGTTAGCCCTCCTTATGAATAGTCAGGAGATGGTGACTATTTGTGCGCTGGTTGTTGAGTTCGGTCACCATTTGAGTGCTTGTCAACGCTCGTTCTCCAACTTGACCGGGTTAAGGAGCTGGCTGATTTTACGGTTGCCATGGAGAAGTTATCACAGTGTCTCTGCTTTATCAACTGGGGGGCTTTTGTCATGAGAATTTCAGCCTGTTCAGTACATATATATTATATCACACCTTACTGCTCTCCTGACAGGTTTCGGTTTGCCCTGTGCTTGAGATTTTCGCTGATTGACCCTTTGATGAGCGTGTGTTAAAATGAAAATGAGCATATGCCCAATATAATATGGCAGAGGGATGTTTGTCAATATGCCCAGACCACCAAAGCGCCGCCGTGTAGCATTCCTGCCAAGTGTAACTTACTTTAAGCCGGCCGGTATACCATTGCGGACTCTCGAAGAGGTTCAGCTGTCGGTAGAAGAGGCGGAGGCGGTACGTCTCAAGGACCTCGATGGCCTAGAGCAGGAGCAGGGTGCCGGGAGGATGAAAGTTTCCCGCCCGACCTTTCAGAGGATTTTGGCGTCAGGACGGCAGAAAATAGCCGATGCGTTACTCAATGGCAAGGCGATAAGGATCGAAGGTGGCAGCTTCGAAGTGGCTCCTGTCCGCTTCAGGTGCCTGAATGGACACGAGTGGGAGGTGCCCTTTGAAGTGATGATGGGTACGCCTCCCCGGCTCTGTCCCCGGTGCAACACGCCGGGCATCGAGCCGTTGTTGCCGGCTGGGTCCGGCGGGAAAGGAAGAGGCTGGGGCAGGCATCGGGGAAAAGCCTTGCCGGGATTATAGCCAGCCTGGAGGAATCCCTCTCCCGGATAATGTAAGCCAGAAACATCCATAAAGAGAGGTCACCATGGTCGAAGTCACCGAAAAACCAATTTCCCCGGAGCGGGTAATTGGTAAGGCTAGGAACTACAGCAGCGGCTGTGTGGTCACCTATGTGGGGCTGATTCGCGACTATTCTCAGGGCAGACCGGTCCTTTCTGTAGAATACCAGGACTCCAGGGGCGATGCCCGGAGCGCATTGCAGGAAATTGCCAGCGAAGCCAGGCACAGGTGGCAAATAGAAAACATAGCCATATCCCACAGAATCGGCAAGCTGAGGGTCGGGGAGATTAATCTGGTTGTTGCCGTGGCCTCGGCCCACCGTGGCGAAGGCTTCGCTGTCTGCCAGTACGCTATTGACCAGTTCAAGCAGAGGTCGCCGACCAGGAAAATAGAAACCTACCAGGATGGCAGTGTCAGTGTAGATGGAGTATAGTAGGAGATAGTGGGATGGCTACAGGCCGGGACAAGCACCACTCATCAACGAGCGGGGGGTAAGGGTGGCAGGCAATCATAATGACTTCCGTCTTATGCAGACCTGCCCCGGCAGCTCAGCCCGCGCCGGGGAGTTGACTACGCCGCACGGCACGGTGCCCACGCCGGTATTCTTGCCCGTCGGTAGTCAGGCCACGGTCAAAACACTGACCCCGAAGGAGCTCAGGGAGATCGGGATGCCCGTGATACTGGCTAATACCTACCATCTCTACCTCCGGCCGGGCATTGATGTGATTGAAAAGCTGGGTGGCTTGCACAGGTTTATGGCCTGGGATGGGGCGATTCTTACTGATAGCGGCGGTTATCAGATATTCAGTCTGGTGCCGCTACGCAAGGTGAGCGATGACGGGGTCACCTTCCGCTCCCATGTTGATGGCAGCGAGCATTTTATTACCCCGGAGCTGGCTGTCCAGTTCCAGGAGGCTCTTGGGGCGGATATTATCATGGTTCTGGATGAGTGCCCGCCTCATGATGATAGCCTGGAGAAGGTGCAGCAGGCAATGCTGAGAACCCACCAGTGGGCGGAGCGGTGCCAGAAATATCATTCCCGTGATGACCAGGCACTGTACGCTATTGTCCAGGGGGGTGTCTTTTCTCAGCTCAGGCGTCAGTCGGCGGAGTACCTTACCTCACTGGGGTTCTCGGGTTATGCTATTGGTGGCTTGAGCCTCGGGGAACCGAAGGCAGTAACCCTGGCTATGATTGAAGAAACGGTTGCCTTTCTGCCTCCGGATAGACCGCGATACCTGATGGGCGTGGGCTCCCCCGAGGATATAGTTGAGGCGGTGGCCAGGGGGATTGATATGTTTGATAGTGCCCTGCCCACCCGGGTTGCCCTGAATGGTGCCCTTTTCCCCTGGGAGGGCAGGCGTAACATTCGGAATAGCGCCTACAGCCGGATGGGGCTGTCGATTGTCTCTGACTGTGATTGCTACACCTGCCGTACCTTTTCCGCAGCCTATCTCCATCACCTGTTTCGCTGTGATGAGCTGTTGGCCTACAGGCTGGCGACTATCCATAATCTGACCTTCATTCACCGTCTGATGCAGAAAATAAGGGGTGCCATCCAGAATGGCACCTTTGGCTCTTTCCGGGATAGCTTCCTGGCAAACTACAGGCCGGTGGATGAGGAGGTACGGCTTAGCCAGAAGCGAAAGTGGCTGGAGTCAAGAAGCCGAGACGAATCAGTCTAGACAAAGCAATAAGGTATCCTCAATGTTCATTCATTTTGCTTTCGGGTCTTTAGGAAAACAAGGTAATATTGAAGAACAGACCCACAGAGTAATTGAGTGTATTCTGAGAGAGAAAAGGCTCAAGGTATCCAAATGTAAAGAGTTCATCCCCATTTTCCCAGACCAGAGCAGCAAACCCATTCCTCTGAAACCATTTAGGAAGGTAGAAGGTAGAACCGACCTAGTGGTCGCAGCAATTGATGGTGACCGCCTAACAGATACAGGCAGTATTGGATATTTGCCCGAAGACGTGCCTATGATTTGTTTTATCAAGATTGCCTTTAGCCAATTGAAGAAATCTAAACATCCACAAGAATATGGGAAGTTTGGAATAGTTCTGACTACGGATTTTCTGATGGCAATGGGTATAAGACAAGTGCGCTATTATACCGAAGAATCACTATGGAGAGACCCGCTCATATTGAAATGGAATCAGAATTGGGCAAAGGGAAAACTCTCTAACGTTGAGGCTAAGCAACTTCAAAGGGAAATAACAGCATACCGAAAGCCTGCTAAACTATTCCCTAGCTTCGCGAAATCAATCACTCATATAGTCCAGTTTGGCTCTGGTCACCCGCAGACCGACTACTTCACATACAATCGATATACTGAGGGGTACGAATTCACGAAAGAGAATGAATATAGGATTGTTTTTGATGAGAGCGTAGAGTGCTTGTATTTTGATGAAAGTGACGCCTATATGATAATAGTGCCAAGCTCACAAACGAAGAACGAAATTGAAACATACCTTAATCGAACATGGAATAAGCGACCACAAGTGATGGTTTTCCCTAGCTGAATTCTTTGGCTGGGTTAATAGCTAGATTCCCATATTGTACAGGCGCTGCCCGATGAGCTTGGCTTCACTGACAATATTTTCAATGATGTCCTTTGCGCTGGGTATCTCATGTATCAGTCCTACAACCTGACCACAGGGGAGCAGTGCCTCATCAACATCACCTTTTTCCAGAGTTTGCTTCTGGCGCAATCCGCTTATCATGGGAGACAGCTCTTCCAGTGAAGAACCCCTGGCTTCCATCTCCAGTATGCTGTGGGCGAAGTCTGTCTTGGCCACCCGTTCTGGATTATTGATGGAACGCATTATCATTAAGGTGTCTTTCTCTGTAGCCTGCACCAACCACTCTTTAATCCTGGGGTGCAGAGGGCATTCCTTGCTGGCCATGAACCGGGTCCCCATGAGTACACCCTCGGCACCGAGGGTCAGGGCGGCAATAAGGCCTCTAGCGTCACCAAAGCCGCCGGCAGCAAGAACCGGGATGTTCACCGAGTCCACAGCGATGGGGATAAGGACGGAGGAGGTAACATCATCCATGCCGGGGTTGCCACCCTCCTCAAAGCCGACGATGGTTACCGCATCCACTCCTATCCGTTCCGCGGTTTTGACTGCCCTCACACTTGACACCTTATGCATTACCTTCACCCCGGCGTCTTTAAGCAGCTTCATGTATCCCCGCGGGTTGCGGCCAGCCGTCTCGATAATGGTCACCCCCTCCTCAATAGCTACTTTCATATACTCCTCATAATTGACTGGCCGCAGGGTGGGCAGCAGAGTAATATTTACGGCAAAGGGCCTACTGGTCAGGCTCTTCGTTTTTCTAATCTCTTCCCGCAGTTCTCGGGTGGTGGGGAAGGTGAGTGAGGAAATAATGCCCAGTCCCCCGGCATTGGAGACCGCCGCTACTAACTCGGCGCGTGATAGCCAGTGCATTGCCCCCTGGATTATGGGATACTCTATATTGAACATTTCGGTGACCCTGGTCTTGAACATGATTCAACTCCTCTGGAATTCTTCTGTGTCGCCGGACGTTGGGCACAAATTTACCTTGCCCCAAAGGCCGACACTATCATCTTGAATGATCACTACTCCATTAATACCCGTGATATGCTGAGCAAAATCAATCCCCTTGGGAATGTCACCGGGTCGGATGATCAGGTTACCTATAGCTGTGGCCGCAGCATCAGCCAGTATCGCTGATTTGGAAAGCACCACCACGGCATCAGCCTGCCCGTAGCTCAGGGAATGACCGACTGTGCCCGAAGAGGTGCAGATGCCCAGCGGTGTCTCCTTGCTGTTGACGGCAATACCTATTCTGCCGGTCAGCGGTGATTTCCCGGCGTAAATTCCGACCACCCTGTCCTCGAGGCTCTTTAGATAGATATCGCCGCCGTTTTCCACGATTATCTCCGGTGAGAAGGGCAGCAGTTCCCTGCCAACAAATTCAGCAATGGCGCCGGCCACGGAAGCCATGGGGCCGACGCCAACCACTCGGGTGGCTTGAGCCATTGACCTTATGATGCGAGGCGCATCTTCATCGGTGGGGATCGGTTTGAGCGAGGTGAGGAACGAGGGGTGCCGCTCAATATACCTCTCCAGCATATCACGGTACTTCAATACCAGCTTAAGGGCTCTTCGTCTCAGGTTGGTTGAGGCACGGATATATAGGTCTGTCTCCTTTACGGATACATTAAATGAGATTAGGTCCTTATCCTTGATCCAATGGCGATAAGTTCTTGGCTCATACATCGCACGCTAATATGACAGAATCTTGGCACAGAGGATACTGGTCAAGAACAACGTGTTCCCAATTCGGGCATGGCTAGAAGTGCACCTCCATGGCTCGGGGAGGACAGGCCTTGATGCACAGTCCGCAGGCAACACACTTTTCATCATCAAATGCAACCCGCCTGGTTGCCAGGTCAACCTCAAAGGCATGGGTAGGGCAGATGGTTACACAGGCGCCGCAGTGAGTGCACCTGTCCTCATTGCGGACGACATCCTGGCTGAGCGATTGAATTCTCACCCCGTTTGTCGTCAGGTACCTGATGCCCTTGTCATAGTCTTGTTGCTCCCCGCTCAGCTCTAAGACCATTAGCCCTTCCTCTTCCGGAGTAACTGAAGCCTTCAAGATGTTAAATGCCAGGTTATAGTCCTTGATCAGCCGGTAGACTATGGGCCGGTCTACCAGGCGCTGCGGAAAGCGGAGGACTATCCTTTTGGAAACAGCCATTTTGCCACCTCTCTTTGAGATACGGTCTTTAGTCCTTTATCGGGCGCTCCTTGAGTGGCTTGAAGGTTATCCCTGACTCGACACCGGGTAGAGGTGCCACCGGTTTGGTGAGCAGGAATTTCCCGCTTAGTATCCACTCCTTTAGTGTGCTGGCAATCTCTACTGCCCTGAGGTAGCTGGATAGAGAAGCCGTTGGTACCTCCTTACCCTGAATCATCACCTTGCCCTTTTTAAGTTGGGCGTAGCTTATTTCGCCAAGGATATCCGGTTTCATCTTGGGATATGCCTCAGAGTAATCGACAACCGGGGCGAGGATTTCATCATCGGTTACGGCTGTATACCGGACGATTTCTTCAGAGAGTATCGGGATGGGTATGCCCATTCCTACGGTGATTGTGCACCCATAGCCGAGCATGCTGGTTCCCACCAGCCATCGTGGCGACATCTGCTTTAAATCCCCGATCACGGCCAGTGTTCCGGCTCCCCTTTTGGGTACCCCGCCTTCTGTCCG
>CAZNSC010000037.1:0-12366 GCA_964575695.1 uncultured Dehalococcoidales bacterium | reverse complement strand
TCCGGGGCACATTGGGGTTGTGCTGGGTGCCATGCCAGGCGACAAAACCCACGCCACCACCCAGGAATATCCGCGTGCCGATGCCGATAGTCTCATAATAGGGGTCATTGAGCAGTGGCGAGAGCTGCCCGGCGCTGGAATAGTTGGCATTGCCCAGGGTAGGTTTCAATATGCCCATATAGGTGTAGATTGTCTTATCAGAAAGATTCACCGCCACATTATAGTTCTGGTAGGCGTTTCTGATATTGAACAGCACCGTCTCATTAAGGTCTTTAATATTAAGCCAGGTTTCCAGCCGTTTCCTCGGGTAGCAGTCGGTGCCATAAGCGGTTGCCGCCAGTCTGATATCCTTGCCGGCGACCAGTTCCTCAATCACGTGCCCGCCGCCGTAATTGAACTCACCGGGATAGGCTCTATTTCTGGGGTCATCGTCGGGGATAGCCGTTGCCCCGATGAACATGTCGACGGCCGCCAACCCGGTATAGGCGGGAACATCATTAAGATAGACCCGCCCACCACCGAGCTTGATTCGCGGCTGGGAGTGCCCGATGTTGAGATAGGCACCGGATGAACACATGGGACCGAAGGTGCCGGTGGTGACCACGTCCACTCTTTCGGCCGCCTTTTTTACACCGTCCTGTTTGACAATGTCGGCTATCTCTTCGGCAGTGACCACGACCGCCTTGCCTTCTTTTATCTTCTCATTTATTTCGTCAATCGTCTTTACCATGTTTTCAACCCCTAAACTTGCATCATTGTTACCGGTGGCTGGGCAGGAATATTCATCTGTGATGCCAAAGCAATTGAGATAATAATAAAGATAATAGTATTAAATCTCGGGCTTGTCAATTCTCATACGCGTGGGCTCTCCGGCGCGTGGCACGCTAGGTTGAAGAACACCTTCTTATAAGCTATAATCCTGCTTGGAGGTAATGTGCTCAAAACGCATAGCTGTGGTGAGCTCCGGCAGGAACATGTTGGCACCAAGGTAACCCTGGCCGGTTGGGTAGACCGCCGCCGTGACCACGGCGGGTTAATTTTTATTGACCTCAGGGACAGGGCGGGCATTGTCCAGGTAGTGTTCAATCCCGAAGTATCCGAGATATGCCACGAGACAGCCAACGAAATGCGCGGTGAATATGTGGTCAGAGTTAGTGGTGAGGTCGCTCTCCGTCCCCCCGGAACTGAGAACGCAAAACTGGCCACCGGTGAGATTGAGGTTATCGCCGACAGGGCTGAGATACTTAATACGGCTAAGACACCGCCATTTTACATCAACGAAGGTAGCCCGGCAGATGAGGGCCTCCGTCTCAGGTATCGCTACCTTGACCTGCGCCGGGCTCAGATGAAGGAAAATCTGCTCCTTCGCCATCGGGTGGTGAAGTTTATCCGTGATTTTCTGGATGCCAAGGGGTTCGTTGAGGTCGAGACCCCGATTCTGATTAAGAGCACCCCTGAGGGAGCCCGCGACTATCTGGTGCCGAGTCGCCTTCAGCCCGGTAAATTCTATGCCCTGCCCCAGTCGCCACAGCAGCTCAAGCAGCTACTGATGGTCGCCGGGCTGGAGAAGTACTTTCAGATTGCCCGATGCTTCCGGGATGAGGACTCACGCGCTGACCGTCAGCCTGAATTCACTCAGCTCGACCTGGAGATGAGCTTCATTGAAGAGGAAGACATCTTTAACCTGATGGAGGAACTTTTCACCTCAATGGTGGAAACGGTTAAGCCGGGTATGCGGGTAACCAAGCCCTTCCCTCGCCTTAGCTATGCTGAGGCAATGGAGCGTTACGGCTCGGACAAGCCCGACTTGCGCTTTGGTCTGGAGCTGAGAGACCTCTCTGACATTGTCGCCGAGTCTGGCTTCTCCGTTTTCCGCTCGGCCATTGCCAGTGGCGGTAAGGTAAAGGGCGTCTGTATCCCCGGTTGTGCCACCTATACCCGAAGTCAGCTTGATGAGCTGAACAGAGTAGCGCAGAGTTTTGGAGCTCCGGGCCTGGTAACCATCTCATTGGGTAGCGCAGCGGGCAGTCTGGACAGCCTGACTCCTGACATGGTCAGGTCGGTGGCGGCCAAATTCCTGACCCTTGACCAGGTGAAACAGATGGCGCGCCGTTTGGAAGCGAGTATGGGAGACCTGCTACTGCTTGTCGCCGGCAAACCGGGGCCGGTTGATGCGGCACTAGCTGAATTGCGGCAAGAGATGGGACATCGGCTCAAGCTCGCCGACGCCAATATACTTGCCTTTGCTTTCATTGTGGATTTCCCGTTGCTGAGGTGGGATGAAGGGGAAGGGCGGTGGCAGTCGGAGCACCACCCGTTCACGGCACCAAGGGGCGAGGATTTACCGCTATTAGATACGGCGCCGGAAAAGGTGCGCGGTCGGCATTATGATGTTGTCTGTAATGGGTATGAAACGGGCGGTGGCAGCCTCAGGATTTATACTGCTGAGCTTCAGCGGAAGGTGTTTCGTCTGTTGGGTTATAGTGACGAAGAGATTGATGACCGGTTCGGGCACATGCTTGAGGCGTTTGAATATGGTGCCCCGCCTCACGGCGGTATCGCCCTGGGACTTGACCGCCTGGTGATGCTCCTGGCCGGGGAACAGACCATCCGGGAAGTGATTGCCTTTCCCAAGACCCAGAGTGCCGTTGATTTGACCTTTGATGCCCCGTCATCGGTTAGTGAAGCCCAGCTTGCTGAATTGAAGCTGCGTTTACTGGAGGAGGAATGAAGGTAACCAGAGACAAGACTGAGAATAGCCAGGCGTTTCTGACTGTTGAGCTGGAGCCAGCCGAGGTAGAGGATGCCCTGAAAAAGGCCTATCGCCGTCTGGTGAAGAAGGCGAACATCCCCGGCTTCCGTAAAGGGAAGGCACCGCGAGCTATACTGGAGGGTTATCTGGGTAAGGAGAGCCTCCTTGAAGATGCCCTGAATAGCCTGGTTCCTGAGGCTTATCAGAAGGCCATCAAAGAGCAGGAAATTGAGGCGATTGCTCAGCCGCAGATTGAGATAGCCCAGACCGACCCCGTGGTATTTACGGCAGTAGTGCCACTACGACCTACGGTTGCTCTTGGCGACCATAGTAAGATTAAGGAGACACCTGAGGCGGTGGCGGTAGGTGAGAGCGATGTCGACGCTGTGATTGAGCAACTGCGCCACCAGCACGCTACCTGGGAACCGGTAGAACGTCCGGTGGAGCTTGGTGACCTGCTGGTCGTGGATGTTGAGAGCAGTATTGACGACAAACCCTTTGTCAGTCAGAAGGAAGCTCAGTTACAGGTCCTTCAGGACCAGGTCTTCCCGGCACCGAAATTCGGTGAGCGGCTACTGGGGATGAGGGCTGGTGAGGAGCGAGAGTTTCGCCTTGAGTTTCCTCCGGACTATCCCCGGGCTGAGCTGGTGGGGAAAGAAGCCGCGTTCAAAGTGAGGGTTACCGAGGTAAAGCAGGAAAGACTCCCTGAGCTGAGCGATGAATTTGCTCAGGGAGTTAACCCCGAATTCAAGACTCTTGACGGGCTCCGGGAGCAGGTTTCTACCAGCCTGAGGCTCAGGGCTGAGGAGAAAGCCAGAATAGATTTTGAGGAGCGGGTAATTACCGCCGCCGTTGACCTTGCCCGGCTAGAATTTCCGCCAGTCCTGGTGGAGGCAGAGGTTGACCGCCTGCTTAACCAGCAGTTACAGCGCTGGCAAATGGGGGGACTGGATGAATACCTTAGCAGCGTTAATAAGACCGAGGAGGAACTGCGGGATGGACTGCGCCCCCTGGCTACAGAAAGGGTTACCCGCTCTCTGGTGTTGGGCAAGATTGCGGAGGAGGAAAAGATTGAAGTTAGCGACGCTGAGATAGATGCTGAGGTTGAGAGCATGCTAAAAGGGACTACGGAGAACAAGGAGCAAGTGGGCAAGTGGCTGGATACTCCCCAGACCCGTGAGGCAATCAGGCAGTCGTTGATGGCCCGGAAAACCATCCAGCGACTGGTGGAAACGGCTAACCCTTCTCGCGAAGAGGAAGCACAAATGCCGCCTGCCGGTGATGCCTGAGGACTGTGAGCAGCGTATTCTTTATTCAGATTGAGCTATATAGTAGTAAATATGAATATTGAAATCCAGATACATAGTCTTTTTGGGGAAGGCAACAGTAAGTAGCCGAGCGGTGAGTATTACGGTTATTGTTGATTGATGTTATACGGTGAAAGGGACAAAGTTTTTCTACGGCTGGATAGTGGTCGCTGCCTCCTTTCTTGTTGCGCTCGTGGCCTATGGAGTCCAGTACTCCTTCGGGATATTTCTCAAGCCTCTGTCCGAGGACCTCGGCTGGACGAGGGCGCTGGTATCGGGAGCAGCTTCCCTTTTTATGTTTTCCCGCGGTGCCCTGGCTATCTTCACGGGATGGGCGACCGATAAGTACGGCCCTAAGAAAACAGTAGCCATCGGTGGCTTATTCCTGGGTCTGGGTTTACTACTGACCAGCCAGATTAGTGCCGTCTGGCAGTTGTATCTCTTCTATGGTCTGATGGTGGGGTTTGGGCTGAGTACCGCATTTGCCCCTCTAGTGGCAACGGCATCAAGGTGGTTTGTTTCATGGCGTGGTCTGGCTGTAGGTGTTGTTGTTGCCGGAATAGGAATGGGCACTGCGGTCATGTCACCAGTAGCTAGATACTTGGTCGCTACATATGAGTGGCGCTTGTCCTATATCATTATCGGGCTTCTCGCCTGGCTTATTGTTATCCCGGCGGCGTTGTTCCTTAGGCACAGCCCTGAAGAGAAAGGGCTTCAACCCCTGGGTAAGACAGGGGTGGTGGTGGCTGGGGAGAATGCAGCACGCAACAGGGATAATACTGTCTTAGAGGGAGGATTCTCACTTAGGGGCGCAATGCGGACGAGGGCATTCTGGGTGCTTCTGATGATAATTATCCTTTGGTCGACCTGTGTCCAGATGACAATGATCCATATATACCCCCATGCCACCGACCTAGGCATAGGCGAGGTGGTGGCGGCTAACTTTCTGGTGGTGATTGGTGTTTTCAGTATTATTGGTCGGCTGGCGATGGGTGCGGTCAGCGACCGGCTCGGGGGAAGACCTACCCTTGCCATCGGCCTGGTTCTGCTGGCGCTGGCGATGTTCTGGCTCTTGCCGACGGCGGGTATATGGATGTTCCTTTTATTTGCTGCGGCCTTCGGATTTGCCTACGGCGGTTGTGTTCCTCAGCTCCCCATAATCGCCGGGGAACTTTTTGCGCTGCGGTCGATAGGCGCCATCGTCGGGGTTCAAATGCTTGGAGTAGCTATTGGCGGGGCAATTGGTCCGGTTCTGGGGGGATATGTATTTGACGTCACCGGCACCTATCAGATCGCTTTTCTGGTCAGTGGCATAGCCACCGTATTTGCCCTCATTCTCCTTGCTATGATGAGACTGCCCGGCAGTCAGAGGGCGGCGGCTGAGGGTTGCACTATTTAGCCATAAACCCTACAATATAGTTAAAGGGGGGAGCAGGAATGAACAATCAGCCGATGAACGTGATACCGATGGTGATTGAGAGCGGTGCCCGGGGGGAGCGAGCCTTTGACATATACTCGCTGCTGTTACGGGAACGTATCATTATGTTGGGCATGCCGATCAACGACCAGGTGGCCAATGTCATTATTGCCCAGCTTCTCTATCTGGAACGTGAAGACCCGGACAAGGACATAAGCCTTTACATCCACTGCCCGGGTGGCATTATCAGCGCCGGTCTTGCCATTTACGATACGATGCAGCTTATCCGTCCTGATGTATCTACCATCTGTGTTGGACTGGCGGCCAGCATGGGGACAGTACTCCTTTGCGCTGGCGCCAAGGGCAAACGCTATGCGTTACCTAATTCTACCATACACCTGCACCAGGCGATTGGCGGGGCTCAGGGCTACGCCACCGATATAGAGATTGCCGCCCGTGAGATTATGCGGGTGCAAGAGGTGCTCAGGAATATCTTGGTTAAACACACCGGGCAACCGCTGGATAAGATAGCCCATGATACTGACCGGGACTTCTACCTTAATCCGGAGCAGGCGGTGGAATACGGGATTGTGGATGAAGTCTTGGGCAAGCCGGTCAAAGAAGCCGCTAAAGCCGATTAGCTAGCCCGGATAGAGCTCCTGATAGCGTTGAGAAAGCTGAGCGGAAGTGGGGAGACCCGCTCTGGCCCCTGTGTCGCCAATAGAAAACTGGGCCACTATATTCCCGAGACGGCCGCATTCCTCAAGTCCCTTGCCCTTTAGATAACCATAGAGAAAGCCAGTGGTAAAGGCATCACCGGCGCCAGTGGTATCTGTTTCGCGGGCAGCATTCCCAGACTCAATGGCATATTCATTCTCAGCGTCTCTGATGTAGCTGACCGCCTTGACTCTGGTGCCTCTGCTCGACTCCAGCATCGCTCCTTTGCCCAAGGTAACGACAACAATGTGGCAGCCTCGTTCGAGGCATGTTTCTGCTCCTGCGGTAACATCCTTCCCGGTCAGCTGCCGTATTTCACTCTGGTTTACAAAGAGAACACGAGTTCTGGCCAATATCGGGGTTAGAGCCTTGAGCCCCTTTGGGGCATACAGCGCTCCAGGGGAGAAACTGACCTCAAGCGAAGGCTCCAGCCTGTCCATCAACTCAAGCAGAACCTTGAACTGCTTGTCTCCCGCAAATGAAGAAATGTGAATCATCCTGGCCCGGTTGAGGTAGTCCAGGTCAGTATCATCAATGGTTAGCTGGTTGTTGGCTCCGGGGGTGACATAGAGAGAGCGCCTGCCCAGCTTATCACTGAGACACAGTACCGAGCCAGTTTTCTCCTTAGCCTTTACCCTGATGTGTCCGGTGTCCACACCGACTTTGTGAAAATCCTGAAGCAATATCTTACCTTCGGCATCGTCGCCGATAGCGCCCATAAACCCGGTGTTCACTCCGAGCTTGGCCAGGCCATAGATGGTATTGGCGGCTGAGCCGCCGGGGAAGGATAGGGCACTGTTTACCACCGCCTCACCATCGGCGAGGATGCGCTCAACCTTATATATGTGGTCTATATTCAGTGCCCCCAGCCCGACCACTTCGATACTGCTCACTTGAACCCCATCCCCCTTTATCCCCCTTCCCATTAGCCAGGGGAAGGGAAGATTTATTTAGAGGGGCGAAGCCCCTCTAAAACTCCCTTAATCGCTACTCCGAAGCAAGGGGCTATGGCTTTGGAAGACCCTGCCTCGTTCGAAATTCAGAGGTGGTAAAGTCAGCCCAGCTTGCCGGCTTCCTCTCTCACCAGCCGCCGTATTCTCTTATGGATCTCAATGACGTCATCTATATCTTTTCTGCCGGAGAGCCAGTGGAAGTAATTCCTGTCCCCGGCACCTCCGGTTTTTTCTTTTTCCTTTACCAATTTCTCTGCTTTTTTGCGATAGCCCTCCTGCCAGGCGGTCAATACCTCGGTCAGGTCGCTGATGAATGTGGAAGCTAAGCTCATCGTAGAGTGGGGCAGGGCGTATTCGTTAGCATTGAAGGCAATGGCGAGCCCGCCTTCTGTCTCCACCGCCTGGAGCATCCTGAAATCGGTAATACTATCGCCGATGACCACCCACCGCGATAGAGGCTGACCGTAGCTTTCGGCAAACCGGTTTAAGGCAGCCACCTTACGCCGTCCGCCCACTGGCTTTATGTCTTTTATGGCATCACCCAGGTCGGTAGCTGGCAGCTTCTGCCAGAAGAAATTGTCCAGGTATTGCTTAATCCGGCTGTCATCGGTAGCCGGACGCATTGTTAAGATGTCTTGTTCAGTCTGCTGTAGCAGTCGGCGGTCTTCTTCGCTTAATGTTTGCCGGAATTTATCCAGAGGAAACAGTGTGCAAGCCACGTTATGGGCATAGATACCCAGTTTCTGGGTGATGTGAATGGCATACTGCTCGTAACTGGTGCTGATGCAAAATGCCTTCCAGCCGTTATACTGGAGCCAGGAGATAAGTTTGTCAGCGCCGCCGGTCAATTTTGCTTCGCTGGCTAGGTAGGCAATATTCGCTTCGGTGATATTATGGAGCACGAGGAAGGGAACGATAAGTGCCAGAGTGTCCCCGGGTTCATAACCCTCCCTTTCTTCCACGGTCAGCAGGTCATCGTAGCGGCTGATGACCTCGAAAATCCTGTCCCCGTTGGGAAAGAGCTTCATCAACTCATAGGCATTATCCTGAGGTGATAGCGGCCCTTCAAGGTCAAAGCAGATAGAGTTTGTAATCTACCTCACCTCCTTTATTCCCTTCTCCTTCGAAGGAGAGGGGGAATTTATTTTAAGAGGGCTTCGCCCCTCTTCAACGCCTCTTTAGTTTAAACCTCCCATCTCTCTTACCAGTTTGTCAATTTCACTTGTCATATTATAGCCACTAATAGGTCTCCCGTCATTATCAACAACTATCTTGTCTTCTGCTATCTTGATTCTACCCTGGCTGAATGCCTTAATGGTAGCTATTATCAAAGGAAACTCTCGGGCCAGCCCGTGGCTGCGGATGAGCCGGAACAGGGGATTATTCTCGCCTTGCCTCTTCTTAATTTCGCTGAAGGGCTGGCCTTCTATTTCCTGCCAGTATCCGTCAAATGGCTTACCCCTGATGGGGAAGGTGCAGTAGGTCACCGGCGGCCCCTTGTCCAGTTCCGGGGTTACCAGGTGCATCATTACCCCGCTTTGCTCGGCTTTGGTCCCGATTAGCTGCCAGATTACCTCCTGCCATGTCCCGGCAGGTCCGCCGGGGGCAGCGGGGTGGAGGTTAATCATGTTGTATCGCTGGCACATCTCCTCGCCCACGACTAGCATATAACCGGCGAGGACGCAGAGGTCGGGCTGAAAGCGCCGCAACCGGTTCATCACCTCCCGGTCATAGTCAAGCCTCCGCTGCGGGAGGGTATCCGCGTCTTTAGCGGCGGCGGCACCTTTGGCGGCTTTAAACTTCTGGTAGGAAAAGCAGATAAGCGGGATATGATAGCTCTCAACCAACTCGAAGAATAGGTCGCTCTCCGCCGACTCACCGGGTTCACGGCTGCTGAAGACAAAGGCTATCTCCGCCCGGGTCTCACCCTGCCCGATGCTGGTGTGCACGGCTTCAAGGAGGTCTCTGGCGGCTTCATCTCTACCGGTAGAAAACCAGCCAAGCTGATACATTACCACCATCCATCAGAACCGCTTTCTCAGCCTTGCCCAGACGCTGCCAAAATGAACCACGGGGTTGGTCCGGCGTCCTGAGACCTTGCCTTTTGCCAGAGCTTCAAGAAAACCATCCTCACCGTTGAATTCGGGCATTTCAACATAGGCATTACCTATTTCTTGCGGGGTATGGGCATCGCTACCGGCGCTCTTGGGGATGCCATACTTCTCGGCGAAGGCCCGGGCCTTGTTTGTCCCCCGCGAAACGAGGCTTCGGGCGTTAAAAGCCTCTATGATATCAATTTGCTCCGCCATTTCTTCCAATATATGGTTGCTCAGGGCTGATTGCCGGAATGTATCGTAGGGGTGCGGGATGCATACCAGTCCTCCTTGAGCCTTGATTTGTGATATTGTTTGCGCAACGGAGAGACCGCTGGGGATGCCCTCTTTGAGAAAGACACCCATAATTTCGCCGTGCGTGGTTAGAATCTCCTCAGCGATAATCACTCTGAATGAGGCCAGGCTCTGCATCTTGACGGCACCTTCGATTGTGCCGTGGTCAGCGATGGCGATGCAGTTTATCCCCATCTCCAGGCAACGGTCTACGACCTGCTTCAGTGACATGTTACAGTCCATTGAGTAGGTGGTGTGAATGTGGAGGTCAGCTTTCAGCAATTTAGCCTGCCCTTTCTAGATAGCTGGCGGTGCGTGTGTCAACCTTGATGGTATCCCCTTTGTTAATAAACAGGGGGACCTGAATGGTAACGCCGGTCTCCAGTGTGGCTGGTTTGCTGCCGGCGGTGGCGGTGTCTCCTCTGAAACCGGGTGCGGTATCAACCACCTCAAGCTCGACAGCAATAGGCAGTTCCACGCCGACCAGTTCGCCTTTATAGCTTGACACCTGTAACGACATGTTTTCTTTCAGGTAGTCGATGGCACCCCCTAGCTGGGCCTGGTTAAGCGGGAACTGCTCAAAATTCTCCTCGTCCATAAAGTAGTATAAATCGCCGTCATTATAGAGATATTGCACGTTGCGGAAGTCGAGGCGTGCCCGAACGAACTTCTCGCTTGCCTGGAAGCTTCGGTCAATGGTATGACCGCCGCGAACATCACGGAGCCTGAGACGAACCTGAGCGCTACCCCGTCCCATCTTAATATGCTGATAGTCAATGACTTGATACAGTTCCCCGTCTAATTCAATGGTAATCCCCTTCTTCAGTTCACCGCTACTTATCATGGTACACCTTTCTTGCTTTCGAAATCACTTTTGGCTTACCCTTCTCCATCACTACCACATCTTCGATTCTCACCCCGCCCCAGCCGGTAAGATAAATGCCAGGCTCAATAGTAAAGACCATGCCGTCAACCAGGTGGTCTGGTGATCCCGGGCCGAGCCGTGGCGATTCATGAGTGGCCAGCCCGATACCATGACCCAAACCATGCCCAAAGGAGTCACCATACCCCGCCTGGTTAATGACTGTGCGTGCCAAGTTGTCGGCTTCGCCGCCAGTCATCCCCTCTTTAATTATAGACAGTGCTGTCAACTGGGCACCGAGAACAGTATCATACACCTTTATCAGGCTATCGTCGGGGGCATCGCACCAGATGGTGCGGCTCAGGTCACTGGAGTAACCACCGTAACGGGCCCCAATATCAATCACCACCGGCTCCCCACCGTGTATGACGCGCGGGGAGGGTCGGGCATGGGGCAGGGCGGAATTAAGGCCCGAGGCAACAATGATGTCAAAGGGGATGGTCTGGCTGCCATGCTCTCGCAGGAACTTCTCTATCTCCCAGGCTAGCTCGCTCTCCCTGATGCCAATATGGATTATACCTTGAATATGCTGTAAAGCGCGGTCAGTTATCTCGGTGGCATTGGTAATCAGATTGATCTCCTCAGGCTCCTTTATTGCCCGCAGAGCTTCTATCAGTCCATCGGTAGCAACCAGCTTAAGCTTGGCCTGTGCCTTGTTCAGTGTATCGGTGAGCTGGTGGTATAGGGCGAAGGTAATGTGCCCGGCTTCAAAGCCCAGCGCCTTGAGGTTGAAGTCGGCCACCAGCTTGGGAAACCAGTCTGCCACATCACTGGTTATCTTAACAATCTCATAGTCAACAGCTTGTCTCTTGGCTTGCTCGGTATACCGGAAGTCGGTGGTCAAAATTGCGTCTTCGGGTGTAATTAGCAGAAAGCCTGCCGAACCATCAAACCCGGAAAGGTAGTATCTATTCTCCGGTTGAGAGACAAAGATGCCGTTAAGCTCTTTTTCAGCCAACCTTTGGCGCAGCTTTTGAAGTCGATTACCTGTTTTCGGCCTCATTATTTGTTTCCTGTGCCCTGGGGTGGGCGGAGAGATATACCTTTCGTGCCTGACTCTGGGTGACATGGGTGTAAATCTGAGTGGAGGCCAGATTGGCATGCCCCAGAAGCTCCTGGACGACTCTCAAGTCAGCCCCGCCATCAAGCAGGTGGGTGGCAAAGGTATGGCGTAACATATGGGGATGAACCCTTTTGCCAATGCCTGCCAGACGGGCATACTTTTCCAGCATTATCTGGACCCTTCTTTCCGTGAGGCGACCCCCGTAACGATTCAGGAACACGGCATGGCTCCTCTTTTCCCCGAGGAGCCTTGGTCTCCCCCGGCTGAGGTAGGCACCAAGCGCCTCGGCGGCGGGCTTGCCCATCAGCACCAGCCGCTCCTTGGAGCCTTTGCCCCAGACACGGATTTCACGGGTGTCAAGGTTGACCTGCCCCATGTCCAGCCGCGCCAGCTCGCTTATCCTCAGCCCGGAGGCATAAAGTAATTCCAGCCAGGCCCGGTCACGCTGCCCCTGGGGTGTGGACTGGTCGGGGGCTTCCAGAAGCCGCCTTATCTCTTCTAGGGTGAGAAAAGAAGGCAAACGCCTGTCCAGTTTGGGTGACGAGGTAGTGGCCACCGGGCTGGTGGCTACCATCCCCTCCCGCAGTAAGTAACGGTAAAAAGAGCGAATGGCTGATAGCTTACGGGCAATGCTTACCTTCACGATGCCCTGCCCCATAAGCCGGGACAGATAACCGCGCAAAATATGTCTATCCACCTCGGTCAGCGAGCTAATCCCTCTATCTCTAAGGAACTGGAAAAAGTCCAGCAAATCGGTAGTGTAGTTGCGCACGGTATAGGGTGAGGCATTCCGCTCCGCCTCAAGGTAGTTTACGTATCTATTAAATACTTCTTGCACGAGTCAGCCT
>CAZNSC010000036.1:0-22709 GCA_964575695.1 uncultured Dehalococcoidales bacterium | reverse complement strand
ACCCGTGGAAAGGTTGGCCTTTTTATGCCATCACCCAGAAGGAAGTCTATTCGGCAATAAGGGGCCACCCCGAACCTGCCGATGAGGAAGCTTACAAGTTTCTGCGTGGCGGCTGCAGCGATACCAACTTCTTACTAATAAACAGGATTTCCATCGTTTACACCCAGGGGGTAGTCAGTAATCCTGCCCTTACGGAGGTTAGGAAGAACGTCTACCTGCTCAAGGAGGCAGAGAAATAAGATGAGTCCCACATCTCAGTAGTTGTGCTAGAGAAGCCGAGATTGCACTCCTATTGAATTCTCGTACAAGTCTCGCTAAGCCGGCATAGAAGACGGAGCAAGCTCAATGATGAAAATACTAACTCCAAAGATGTGCCAATTACTTGGGGCAGGTCCAGGTAAACTCCTGCAAATCAAGCGACTTATGATATTATAGAGGGGAATATGACCAAGAAAGCATTTATTACCGGTATCACTGGTCAGGATGGCTCATATCTGGCAGAACTTTTACTGTCTAAAGGCTACGAAGTTCATGGAATTATCAGGAGAGCCAGCATCTTTAATACCGATCGCCTTGACCACCTACTCTTTGATGGCCAGGGAGAAAGCGATATCGGATTGTTTCTCCATTACGGGGATATGATTGATTCATCCAACCTGAATAGAGTATTGGAGCAGATTCAGCCGGACGAGATATACAACTTGGCAGCCCAGAGTCACGTTAAGGTTTCTTTTGAGGTGCCGGAATATAGCGCCGAAGTAGATGCAGTCGGCGTACTAAGGATACTAGATGCCATAAAGGAAACCGGCTTAAAACCGAGGTTTTATCAGGCATCAACCTCCGAGCTTTTCGGCAAGGCTGTAGAGATTCCTCAAAACGAAACTACTCCCTTCTACCCAAGGAGTCCTTATGCTGTAGCCAAACTATATGCCCACTGGATAGTTATAAATTATCGGGAAGCCTATAACCTGTTTGCTTGTAACGGAATATTATTCAATCACGAGTCACCAAGGAGAGGCGGAACTTTCGTTACCAGAAAGATCAGCCGGGGCATTGCTCATATCCTTGCTGGAAAGCAGGATTATCTCTATTTGGGTAATTTTGATGCCCGTAGAGATTGGGGCTATGCTCCTGAATATGCCGAATTTATGTGGAAGATGCTTCAAAATGAAGAGCCGCAGGATTTCGTCATCGGCACTGGCGAAGTCCATACAGTGAGGGAGTTTGTGGAGCAAGCCTTTTCTTATGCTGGTCTTGACTGGGAGAAGTATGTCAAGGTAGACTCGAGATACTTCAGACTCACTGAAGTTGATGTACTGGCGGCTGACTCCACCAATGCTAGCCAGAAATTAGGCTGGAACCCAAAGATTAAATTTGACGATTTGGTCAGGATTATGGTTGACGCTGATATGCGCATTGTTGGCTTAAAACCGGTCGGTGAAGGCGATAACATTCTTAAAAAGAAGTTCCCCAACAGATGGTGGGGGATTGATTGATACCTGCTGAACAGAAGGTATGGGCATGTCATTCTGGAGTAGTAAGAGAGTACTCGTTACCGGTGGCGCTGGTTTCTTAGGAAGATATGTGGTCAACAAGCTTAGGGACGTGGGCTGCCAGGGCATCTTCGTTCCCAGAAGCGAAGATTATGACCTGGTTGACAATGAGGCGGTGATAAGGGTCTATCAGGACTCAAGGCCCGATATTGTAATTCATTTAGCCGCCGTAGTCGGTGGCATTGGCGCAAATAGACAGAAGCCTGGGGAATTTTTCTACAAGAACTTAATGATGGGTGTACAGATGATGGAGCGGGGGAGGCTTTTGGGGGTGGAAAAACTTATTGCCATCGGAACTATCTGCGCCTATCCTAAGGTTACGCCGGTCCCGTTTAAGGAAGAGGAACTCTGGAATGGCTATCCTGAAGAAACAAACGCCCCTTACGGATTGGCGAAGAAAATGCTCTTGGTTCAAGCTCAGGCTTACCGGCAACAATACGGGTTTAACTCTATCTACCTTTTGCCAGTCAATCTTTACGGACCAGGAGATAACTTTGACCCTAACTCATCGCATGTTATTCCTGCTGTGATAAGAAAATGTGTGGACGCTATCAAAGGGGGAGAGGATAGGATTGTAGTGTGGGGAACCGGGCAACCGACAAGGGAATTTCTCTATGTGGAGGATGCTGCTGAGGGAATCATATTAGCTGGGGAGAAATACAATGAGAGTGATCCAGTAAATCTTGGCACTGGCTTTGAAATTTCCATTAAAGACTTGGTGCATTTAATTGCCAGGCTAGCTGGTTTTGAAGGGCAAATAATATGGGATACCTCAAAACCAGACGGACAGCCAAGGAGACGCTTAGATACCTCAAGAGCAGAAAAGGAGTTCGGTTTTAAGGCCAAAACAAGCCTAGAGGAAGGGTTAAGGAAGACCATTGATTGGTACCTGGCAAATATTGTCAGGAAATGATGATGCAAGTACTAATACGAAACAAATGTGCCGAATTTGGTAAGTATGTCAGACCGTATGAGAGTCGTATTAAGCATTTGTCGAAGCTTTCCATAGAGAGAGGCAAAAAGGAAGCTATGTGGGGCTTCATTCCTTCATCCAAAGATACTCAGTATATCTACAATGGGCTATACGAGAGCTGGAGTACCACTATACTTCAAACCAGTGCCTTGCTAGCCCGAATGAAGGATGCAAGGTATTGGATGCGGGCTGTGGCGTTTCACCCTTAGTCAGGTTCTCCGCTCAAAGGGAATAACGGGCTTGCAAGTGGATGTAGATAGGGAAACTATGGACCTCCTCACTATCCAAGATAGCGGACTATTCGACCCGCTGGTAGCTCATTCTTGTCAGAGCTTGACTGATTCAGATTTTGAGGATGAGAGTTTCGACCTAGAAACATGTATCTCAGTCCTAGAGCATCTTGAGGCTCGCGAAGACACCAAAGCCTTAGACGAAATTTTAGGGGTCTTAAAGACGGGGAGGCGTCTCATAGTCACTGTGGATTTGGCACCGACGCCATAACTCCAGATGCCTGTTGAGATAGGCTTCAAGCAGCGAGCACGGTTCTCGTCCAAAACTCCTGCACAAACTGCAGTAACCTTTTATTGATGAAGGGACACCCAAGTGAACCTACTCCGCTAAGACAGCATATCAGCACCTTAGATCCTTTTGTGGATTGCCTAGAAGGGGATACGATTCAAAATGTAACCTTATCCCCTTAAGAAGTGAGGAGTTTGCGGAAGTCGCGTTGGTTTGAGGGCTGTGCCTCGTAGGCAAACGGTTGTCTCAGCGGCTGAACAATGACAACTCCAGCTAGGGTGATAGCCAGCAGATGAATGATTGGCTTCATTCGTACTACTGCATCACATCCACCCATAGGTAAAGCGATTGATAAATCTCCGTTTGCTCCTGCTTATATAGCAGAAACTCCACCTTTTGATTTTCCCCGGCTACCGTCGCGATAAAACTCACCTCACCATCCCAAGTTCCGTTGTCACGCAAGGATATAGGTCCTACCTCGCAACTCTTCACTCCGTCCATCATAACCTCTACCCGGTAGGACACAGATTCATGTTCTCGATTCACAATACCTACTACGACTGTACCTCTGTCTCCTACCTTCAGTTCAATGGGATAGTCTGCCGCCTTTCTTCCCGATCCTAGGATGTAGAACTCAGTGTACTTGCCTACCATTGAAGGAGAAGTGTACAGATGGATTATGGTACCTATTGCGGCTACTAGTAGAAGGACAACCAGGCTAGAAAGCACCTTATTGCTACTGCTCATCTGTTACCCAGGTACCGTCAACTTTTCTTCTAGCACTATCTTCTCAACTCCTTTTTAGTGAAGCATGTCTTGATTTCAACGCGGCGTACCGTTACACCACTATGTCCACACCACCCTATTTCCTAGCTAGCAAATCCACTTGCAGTGATGTCTCCATACGGCAGGAGATGCTCCTTTCGCACCCTTGCTCTGGCCTAGACAACTCAAGACTCAATGACATAGAGCAGTTCAAACACACCTTTCTGTGGGACGAAACAGCTGCCTTAGACTGCTCGACAACCTGCCGTCTAGTTTAGCATCGAAGGCGAAATCCCGGTTCGAATACAAGCTTTGAAGCTTCATCAAACCTCTTAGTGTCCGTACTCGACCCGAAACATTAAAAATCCTCCCAAGCAGTGAGCCCCTATCATGGTATTTGCAATAATCTGCACTTACAAGAATAGTCTCCTTTATCATCTCGTCCCTTCCAGAGATTATCTTTCGGCGTTCATGGTTCCTATCACCAGCCAATATATGGTCAACCCGTCGGAAACTATATTGTTTGGCCAACCTTAGCCAAAACTCATAGTCCATAGCATAACTCAAAGCAGTGTCTAGTTTATGTTTGTCTATTATTCTTCTTCTAAAGAACAAGGCTGGCTGCACAATGAAGCAAGTTTTCTGCAAATCTTTATAATCGAACTCTTTGGTACATATCACTTTCATGATTAAGTTATCCTTATTGATAACAACAGCGTCTCCATAAATAACATCAATGTGGCTATTTTTGTTAAAATACTTCACTACTGTAGTTATTACATGCGTATCAAAATAGACATCATCCGAATTTAACCATCCGATAATCTCGCCTTTAGCCATCGCAAAGCCTTTGTTCACAGCATCTGACTGCCCCTCATCTAGCTCAGATATCCAGAGCAAGTTGTACTTAGACTCATAATTTTTAAAGATATCTATCGTGTTGTCGGTAGACTCCCTATCCACCACTATGTGTTCAATATTCGGATAATCTTGGCTTTTCACGCTCAACAAGTTATCTTCAATGAAGTCCCTCTGATTATAAGATGGAGTTATTATCGATACCAGGGGTACATTGTCACTCATCTTATCCAATCCCCATAACCTTTTCGCTTGTCCACTCACACATCCTTCTCAATCCTTCCTCAAAGCTTGCTTTAGGTTCCCAATCCAATAGTCTCTTAGCCATCGTCAAAACAGTGTTTCTTGCTCTTACGCCTTCAGGTTTAGATAGGTCATACTCCATCGCGATTTCTTTACCTGATATTTTGATTATTATCTGGGCTAGTTCGTCTATTGATGCGAACCTATCTCATCCTATATTCAGTGGCTCACTGTAATCTGTTTCCATAATTCTCAAAATAGCTTCCACGCAATCACTTACATAGAGAAAGCTCCTCGTCTGTTTCCCATGCCCGGCTACAAACTATATCAGGGTAGCGCAAAGCCTTCATAACGAGGTAAGCTGCGGCCTTCCCCTTTTCAGGATCAGACTTTGCATACGGTTCCCCGAAGACATTATGGAATCTTGCGATCCTTAGCTCCAAGCCATAATCTCTGTGATATACCTCACATAACTTCTCTGCCACGAGCTTTTCCCAGCCATAGACCTCGTTCGGATTTGCCAGAACGCATCTATCTCCTTAAGAGCCGCGGCACCCGGACTTGTCTGAATTCCCACGGGATATACGCATGCTCAAGAGGCAAAGATAAACGTCTCAACATCCCTCTGACAGTCTCCCGTACCATTCGCGACTCTAATTTTTGTACCCTCTGCTTTCCGTTTGGATTATTTTAATCATCAGGTGGCCTTTCAAGCACAACCTAATCCTTCGCGAGGGCCAACCGGCTTGGCCCAGTGAACATGCTTATTATTACCACAGCCCCCGTCCTCTTTTCAAACAACTTGATTAGGAAAATGCTCCTTGGGCAAATACACCTTTCTTCTGGCGATTACTAAAACGGTAATCATTAATGCCACTACAGTGTGACTTAACGTCCAGCCTATCCCCGTAGCGATTATGCCCATTTTCGGTATCAAAGCAACGCTTATCCCTATGGCAAGAACTGCCACAAGTGCTTGTATCAGTATCACCGGCTTCATCACCATTTGTACCATCCTGACAGCCATATATAAATGACTAAGCATATATGGAACGCATGACACCGTCAACAGCAACATCAGCGGAAGGGCATTTTCAGCATACTGGCTACCAAATATCGACAGAATGCTCTGCCCGAAGAGGAACAAAACCGCTATCACTGGAACAAACAGGCCGAGTGCAAGCTTGCCTGCGTAAGTTACGTTCTGTCGAAGATCTTGCATGTCATGGGAACTCTCGGCAAACAGCGAAGTGCAGATAGCGGAGGGTACTGTTAGGAACAAGACGCTAGAAACAGCCCAGGCGATACGAAAGTAGGCTGTCGCCTCGGGTGTGAGCAGATTGATGATTACCAGCGGTAGAATTGACACAGTCCCATTTTCCAGGGTGAAAGCAACATAGCTTGCGGACGAGAAGTGTCTCACTTCCTTCATAATCCTCTTGTCCAATACAGGCAGAGGACGATACCCAGGCTGGAGTTTCGGGATGAATATGACGACACTCATGGCAAACACCAAGCAGGCTGCAATACCCCAAGAGAAGAACAGTCCGAAAGAGCCAGCAGCCACCATAACCAAAGGCAACACGACCTGCAATACTCCCCTTGCTGTGCCTTGAATCAATGTAAACTCTGCACGCCTGAAAGCAACAAAAACGCCACTCACAATTGCCAGCAGGGAGCAGGCAACTGTGAAGATGACGAACGAGAGAAAGAAAGGTATATCACGGTAAAGAAAAGAGAGAGCCGGTGACCAGAAGTCAAGGCCAGCAATAAAAATTAGTGAGAAGCCAAGCGAAATTAGAGCCGCCGCAGTAAGGCATGAGTTGATTAACCTCTGCTTATCAGGTTCAGAAGACAGGAATCTGATTAAAGCTATGTCTAGGCCAAGCCTAGATATTGTCATCAGAAGCATTATGGCAGCCATCAAAGCACTAACGACGCCGACTTGCAGAGGAGAAAAGAATCTTGACACTACAATCCAGAAAACAAAGCCAAACACCGAAACAACAGCATTTTGGAGGATAAGGTAAAAGGCATTCCTGGATAGTGGGGCCCATATATACTTCCTCAGCTTTGCGAAACGGTGTGGGTGGGTACTCATACCCCTTCTTCCATTAGTTCACTCCTGCTGCACCACGAGCTTTGCTAATCCTTTCCCAGATTGTTTTCGTGTTATAATCTAACAACGACAACTGCACCCCGGTTCTGATTCATACAGTGCCGGCAACTCTTTTAGGAAAAAGCTCACACCTAAACATAGTAATACCACATGTAATGTATCACTTGTAAATATGAGCCCTCCCGTTTGCATAAATCTTTGCTTTGCCGTCAAGAAGTCCAGCCTCAGTAATGTTGACTCTAATGTTCTCCCCCAAAGGGATTGGTGGCAGAAGCGCCACTTCTCTCTGTTCGACATTATATCCCCTCAAGTAGAGATAATCACCCTTCGGAACCTCAGCCTCTCGTGAAAAGTCCCTGCTTTCGGCTTCCGTCTCGGCAAAGCTCCGACCGCCCAGCATCATGGGCTCCGGCCCCTCGGGATAGCTCAAGAATACTACCACACCAATTACATCAGCATAGACCTTGGACTGCGACGAACCAAGACCGCAAAGCCAGCGTGCAGCTGCTTCCTCCTGATTATCAAACCGAGCAAAGTCTACCTCACTGGAGAGGGCGAAAGAACTCGGCACATCGCCAGCCACCTGGAACACCCACCCGCTCTGAAGAAGAAAATAGGGCAAGAGAATAATAAGCAAAGTGATTGTAGTCATGCATGTCGCCGCCTTCTGCGTAAGCCACCTGCGGAGTAACTGAAAGATGAAGCTTATTCCCAAAATGAAGAAGGGCGAAAGTAGTATTAGGCTCAACAAGTACAGCCGGTCAGAACGAAAACCTCCGGTCGTGAAGAAAGGAATAAAGGCCAGTCCCAATGACAAGAATGCAGCCGTACTTAGAGTCAGGTAAATCGTAGAGAATTCCGTTTGTCTGAGCCTAACTAGCTTCATCGCTACCCCAATCCCACCTACAACAATGATCACCCTGGTCAGGCGACTGAGGTTGGATGCCATGCTGTACCACAACGAGGGCACCTTCACCGACGCCATACCCAACTGCTTAAGAACACCAACATCTGTAGAAGCCGGAGTAAGGAATTCACCCAAGCTCTCAACAATGAACTTCCCCCATCGAGCAACACTCGCATAGACCTGCCCCTCAGAGGTAAACATGTACCACGTCAAAGCTACCACCAAGAAGAAAATGACCACGGTTCCGCTAAGTCTCTTTTGAGGCAGGCTTATCCCGGAGCCTCTGATGTTGACTTGCTCCCAAGACGGCTGAAGGCGAAATAAGAGAGGCTGAAGGAGAAATGATAAAACTAGGCAAATAATCCAGAGATAGGCCACACCATAGTGAGTAACTGCTATGGAGAAGCAAAAAACCAATGTCAGCACCGCCATAGCCGATGGCATTCTCGTGTTGGTCATGGCTAGGATCAAGAGTGCGACGAATAGCATTGCCATACCCTGTTTCCCAATTTCTGTACCAGTTATGTAGAAGGCTGGGAAGGCTACGAAGAAAAACGACGCGAGGAAAGCCCTTCTTGGATCTACGTATTGACGATAGACTGCGTACAGTGCCACTGCTGTCAGGGAGAAGAACAAGGGGTATACAACCTTGAAATACCACACACCTGAAATACCTAGGAAACGATGGTAAAAGGTAGGCAGTAATGTGACGGCAAGCGAACTGGCGTATGGAGTGTCGCCGACTATGGAACTCCACAAAGCCTTTTGTTCAGTTACCCTGTAAACTAGATATTCTACCCTTACATCCCAACCCACAAGATTTTCTGTAATCAATGTTCTATGAAGCAACAGCGAAATGGCTATTATGAAAATAGCCACTGCAAATAGCCGCTGAGGGATGAGTTTGCCTGAAGCAATCAAGATGGGTATCGCAGCTATTAAGGGAAACATAACCATGAACAGAGTATTATCTTGCTGGGAATTGAACTGAAAAGCCCCAACTAGGCTGAGAAATGGCAGAGTGATGAGGAGAAGCACAGGCATCAAAGGTAAACCACTTACCGATCGCCTCGGGGTAGGGGCAAAATCACGGTCAATCCAGTAACTTAGGCCCGCCATAAGCAATACTATGAAGCTGGTGGTAACAAGGAGAGAAAAGAGAGATAGGGGTTGATGAAAGCCGACTAAAGGATAAAGCCAGTTGATTACCAGCCCGATAAACATGAGCAAAGCTAGGCTGAGGCCGACGGCGTATACTAAAGCTTCTACCGGACTCAGGTTGTGGAGCCGCAGTATTCGAAGACACAAAAATCCGGGTATGAAAGTGAGATAAATAAACCCGATTACGCCAATGATGACACCTACTACGAGGATACCGTAGTCCTGCAACGATAGCCCTATGGCTGCCAAAACAGCGATCTGTAGGGCCAAGACCATAGTGAGGAAGCGTCGTATTGACCAATCGTTAGGTGTTGGCACAATCACTCCTCAGCTACCCTTAATCACACCAGTCGACCGAAAACCAGCATTCCGAAAATGCCTAGCATTCATTATCCGTTTATTCCTGTACCATGCATTAAAGATGACTTTGGAACAAACAACAGCTTTCCCGGCGGCAAATAACATCCTCTAGAAAATATATCAATAATTAAATTTGCCTTTAGATAGAGTCAACAATGCAACAAGCTTCATTCGAAGTGCAAGCTCCTTCATGAACATTGGCGTCGTCTGGATTATCTTGAGTCACCAGAAGTGCAGTATTCATCAGTACTGCGAAAGGAGATTCACTTACGCTTTCATTAGATGACCAGCCTCCTCCTAAGAATGGATGTGTCCAACCCTTAGAATGCCTCAAGGATTGGAGTGCTGTGTGGTTTGCACAAAACGTTGATTGTGGCATCCGGCGGGACAGCTTTGAGCAGTGACTCTTTGTTATCATATTGCCCCAAGTCTTGCCCCGAATAAAATAGGTATCCAGATTCAGCCAACAAATCGACTAGGTCTTCTAGGCTGTCTCCAAAGCCCTCAAGTGTGTACTCCCCAAACTCGACGATCATGATAGGTCTGAATGCCCTTATACTCTTGATCCCGCCTCGAATTACCTTCAACTCATATCCATCGACATCTAGCTTTATGAAGTCGACCTTCGTGATCTTCTTCATCCGCACATAATCATCTAGGGTGATAAGATCAACAACATCGTTCATTGGGTATCCCCTGTGGATGGGATGAAGATCATCATGGGCATTGCATCTGAGCGGCCAGCTAGCGTAAATGCGAAGTAACTTGCCGTCTATTTTCTCGTCAGACAATGCTGTTTTCTCCAAGACGATGTTACCGAAATTGTTTAGTGCCGAATTCCGCTCCAGCTTCCTAAATGCCCAAGACGAAGGCTCGAACGCGATGACCTTCCCCTTATCGCCAACGAGCTGTGCTAACCGAAATGTATGACATCCAATGTTTGCTCCAATGTCGATAGCAACCATGCCTTGCTGTACATACTGCTGGATGATCCGCACTACATCCGGCTCAAAACACCCTTCATAATATATCGAACTGTCTATTGACTCCCTCAGATCAAGTTCGTACCTAATTTCGTCTCTTTCTGCAATGACAACCCTGTTTCTGCTAACTAACCTGTACTTGAGGTACAGCTTACCTAATGTTCGCAGAAATGGTTTCACTGGTAACCTACGATAAATATCTGCTAGGCATCTTATCACTTCTTTACCCCTATATACTTCTGCTTAGACCAAATTCAGCGTATCATTCCATAGTGTTCAGAGATCCCACTCAAACAGTCTTGCTCCTCCAATTCAACATTCCTCTCCTCGTCATCGAATAGCCTCCAGATTCAAGCTTATGAAGTATTCTTTACCATTAACCATTATTGGTTTGGAAGACCAATCTGCTAGAGAAGGGAACCCGACTTCCTGAGGTTCCCACCCCCTTACCTTTCTGAAACCGGCTAGCAAAAGGAGTTCACCAAGGTATTTCTCATTAAAAACGCTCTTATGGAAATTGTAGATGTAATCCTGCCCGCCCATGAGTGGTTGCACTATCGCCTGAATGTCCTTTCCTTCAATTAAATATACTTCGACAAGCTTATCAAAATCAGGGACGGTAAGACGCAGTGTACCCCCGTCCTTCAAAACCCTGTGCCATTCCACCAAGGCATCCAAGACTTTACAGTGGCTTATGTGCTCCAAAACATGACAGGCATACAATAGGTCAGCATAGTTGTTCGGCAATACACTCAAATCCTCAACACCCTGCACATAGTGGACGTGAGGAAATGGGCGAACATCAAAATTTATGAAACCCGGAAGGTTAACCTCGCCACACCCAAGATGAACACACACGCTACCACCAGTATTCTGCGGAAATACTGGATAATGTAACCTCCTCCTAATTCTGTAGAAAGTGAACCTTGCCTCTTTGTTAATTACACGCATAATAGGCTTGGACCACTGGGGAATGATGCTGTATACTATTGATCTTGTAGCCTTCATCGTCATTCTCCTACAAGATACTATATCACTTCAACCCGAGTTTCAAACACAGACCACGGTGTTAAAGAACAGAACCTCTTCTTGTTCCCAAGTTAACAGAAGCGCATTCTTTCAGAGTATTGATACCCGTATCAGAGTTCTACGTCTCTTACAGTCAGGATAACTGGCACATCTAGGACTCTACAATATCCTAGATTCAAGTTCTCCCGTTCATTTGACTCTTCCGTGCTGAGATGGCAAATGAGCCGCAGACAAACGGCAGCAGGCGCTTTGGTACCCTTTTTAAAAAAGGGGAACGAACATGGGCCCAAACTCTCTTTAAACGATTTGGACTGGCACACTCAGTGATTGCTGAAATCGGCGGCACAAGCCCGGATTGAAAGCCCATGCTTTCTAGTTCGCTCATCAGCTTGAAAGGGTTAAACCCCAACTCGGGATATTCCCCAGTATAAGGATTTCTCCAAGGGAAGGTTGGTTCAAGAGATGTTTCTCCTGTTTCCAGCAACTGCTCTACAGCCTGTATGATCTCTTCCCCCCATAAACCGCGAGTCTTGGTAGCTAAGTCAGAGGTTATCTTGTCATCCAAAGAAGGAAAGGATTTTCGAATAATCCTTCTCCTACCCTCCAAGTTAGGTGTTCTATCTACCGCCCTGCCGTCCCGAACCATGTCCTCATCTAGGGGACCATATTCCGATCGGTGCCACTCTCGCCTAATTCGAATTCGGCTCGTGATTAGCAGGTCATTGTTGCCGTCCTGAATATATAGTATCCCATTGTCTGCAAGGACAGCCAGCACCTGTTCCAAGAGCAGTCTGCTATCTCTGATGTGGGAAATCGCCTCTATCAACGTCACCACGGTGAAGGAGCAGGGCTTGAATGGGTAGGTCAGAAAATCCGCCTGGCAGATCTTGACGGCAAGGTCAGGAAACCTCTTCAGCAGAACCTGTGCACCACATGCCATCTCTTCCGATATGTCTATGCCGGTGCAAGGCCCGGAGCCGAGTAGAGAATAGCAGATTAGCCTTAGACCAAAGCCGCAGCCAACATCCAATACCGGCTTACCTTTCATCTGGCAAAGATCAAAAATGGCGGCTGATTCCAAAAGGTATCTCTTCAGTCCTGCGAGTGTCAAGGTGCCGCTACGCTTGTAGTAGTAAGAAAACAGGGAAGGCATTTCTGCTGTCAGCCCGGGGTCACGGACAATCTTATTCAGCTTTTCTAAGGCAACGGCGATACGACCCTGTTCAACCGTCACTTTTCCTCCAAGGATTTCTGGTACACAGCAATCGTCTTCTGGGCAATACTATCCCACGAGTATTCACTTTCAAGCTTCAACCGCCCTTGCTCTCCCATGCGGCGCCGGAACGTGTCATCTTTTAACAAATGAACGACCGCATTGGCCAAAGCCCGGGAGTCCTTAGGAGGTACAATTAAGCCAGTCTCCCCATGCAGTACTATCTCAGGCAAACCACCCACGTTGGTGGCTATCACCGGTTTCCCAAATCCGTAGGCTACTTGGGCTACGCCAGTCTGGGAGGCCTCGATGTATGGTAGAACCACTACCTTACACCGCTGGAAAAGCTCCGCACCCTCCTCACTAGTGATGAACCGATTATAAATGAGAAAACCACCTATGTCGGTTATAAGTGGCCTATATTTGCCCAAGTCACCATCGCCAGCAATGACCACCCTCGCATCAGGAACTTCTCGCTTTACCAGAGGCTGAGCCCTTATCAGATACTCTAGCCCCTTATAGTCAACGATCCTGCCGAAGAAGAGTATCAAATTTTCCTCTGATACGTTTGAGCGGCGCCAAGGTTTGAATGCTGAGTAGCGCTCACCTTGGGGAATAACATTAACCCTATGCCGAGGGACACCTAGCTTGTTGATCACAAGTTCCCTCAGCGCCTCGGCATGAACAATGACTTGCTTGGCGTGTTTCACTGCTAGGGAGTTCATGACCTCGGTTGATAGTCTCTTCTCTCCAATGTGAGGCTCTGGGTCGTGCAACGTTGTTACCACAGGATACTGGCGCAGTCGAGCAAACACGGCCATCCAGTACCAGATATGACCAGTCTGGATATGAATGACAGCTGGCTGAAAGCTGCTAACATAGTGGTTTACCTGACTCACCAGTCGCAGATTAGTCGGGCAGAACCAACTGGAAGTTGGCTCAACGAGACAAAGGCTCACCTTCTTGTCTAAAGAATTGGCTAACTCGGATCGTACATTCCGGCTGGTAATCAGGGCAATTCTGTCCAGCTTCTGGGAAAGAGCGTTACTCAGCCCAATAGTGTAGTCGGCCAGTCCCACAGGTGTTATACATACCACTCTCATCTTGCTCTATTTACCGTGAGGGTAACTTCGCTGCCTTCTCAGCTTTCACCTTGCGTGTGACTCCGCTTACTGCTAATATGCCTTGATATGAAAGCTCTCAGTTTCTTCAGCACCTCCCCTGTTGTATAGTTAAGTAAGCTTCCAAACACCTTCTAGCCACTGCCTCCCAAGTAAATCTGTCCAAAACAACCTCTCTCGCCCTTCTCCCCATATCCGCAGCTATTCTTGGGTTTGCCAGCAAGTAGGCTATCCGCTTTCTCAAAGCCTCCGGTTGCGCGCTTGGCACAATGAAACCTGTCTTTCCGTCTTGAATAAGCTCAGGCAATCCGGCCACATCGGTACCGATGACTGGTGTGCCACAGGCCATAGATTCAATAATATTGGCAGGAGTGTAATCAGATTGTGGAAATTGACTCCACCACTTATTTATATAAGCCGAAGGATGGACAGTTACCAAAGCGCTATTGTAGTGCTGAACTAGTGCGTCGTCTAACTGCCGACCAAGGAAGATGGCCTTGCTCCCCCCATCTCTAGCCTTTAATACCTCTAAATATCCCTCATTCTCAGGCGGACCAGCAAGATATAGCGTCGCATCAAGGTCGCGTACCGCGTCAATCAGGTACTCAACGCCTTTGATCGGATCAAGTCGCCCCACGAAAAGAACCTTGCCCTTTACCTTTTCTATATTAAGAGGACGGAACCTCACAGTATCCACACCCACATACATGGCTCGGCAATCCCTTCCATACTTGGCGAACATATTGAACATGTATCGGCAGACAAAAAGATACCCGGTGACCCACTTGCCTAGAAAAGGAAACGGCCTAGCAAAAGTAAGCCCCCTCCCTCCGTGGTAGCTAGCGAAGATCGGCTTACCGGCAAAGTGGCAATAGACTGTTGCTATACTGGCAGGTAGCGTCCCAAAATTGTTGATGTGTATCACATCATTTTCCTGCAGGATCTTTAAGAAAGAGCGCAAGCTCAGGGGCAGAGGATTGTTCAGATCAAACAGAGGACGTAGGGAGCGAAAGGCGGGTAATACCTCCTCCACTAGAGAATCGGAAATTCTTTCCCGGCTTCTTGTATTCGCAAAGCACACCAATGTCACCTTAGCGTAACGACTCAATGCTTTCGGTAGCTCCCAAGCATGCCGTCCACCGCTGGTGCTGGACTTAAAAGCATGGCTCGTAACAAAAGCTATCCGCACAGGTCTATCCAGTGACACGATACTTAACAATCCCTTCCGCAGTTGACATGTGAGAAAGTCTCTCTTCTAGGATTAATAGTAGAGTCAATTTGCCAAAGTCATTTTGTCGGCTTGTCCCTGCTCATTATACCACGCGGACAAAATAGTCCGTGCATTATTCCTCTTAGCACAGTTTTCACGCTCACCCAAGAAAACCGCGAACGCCACAAATAGTACCAAACTGATAAAAAAACGAAGATTCCAATCCTAGTTCTTTCCATGCCTGACCAAGCAGCACTGCGGGTGATCATCCAAATTCTATTACGAACGCTATAATAGAAGCGTGGCCCAGCATCTACAGAAGTCATATTCTTTCTGGCGGTTTTGTGGTATGCGATGCTACTGGGAACAATTACCCCAAACCCATCTCGCAACACCCGGGCGGTATACTCGACATCGTCGTTCCATATGAAATACTCCTTCAGGGGAAAGCCCTTTCTCTCAATCGCTTCTCTATGAACTATTATTGAAACGAAAGATGTAGATCTTATGGGAAGGACTCCGTGCTCGACAGCCCATAATACCGAGTTCGAATTGAACACTTTGAACCTTGGGATGTTTCTAGGGTGAAGAGAACCATCCACCCATACCACCTTACTTGCCAGTATCGAAGGTTTGAGTTCACGTCGAAGATTCTCAAAAGTTGACAACAGCTGGTGCAATGCATTCTGTGCAACGACGGTGTCATCGTCCATTAGCCAAATCCAGTCAAATCCTAGTTCATATGCCCACTTTACGCCAGCATAGAATCCCCCAGCGCCACCTTCGTTCCGCTTCATTTCTAGCACTCTTATGCCGGGGAATTGCTCTGCAAGAAATGAGCTAGTGCCATCAGTGCAAGCGTTGTTCACTACCAAGATCTCATCTGTGGGCCGGCTTTGTGCCTGAATCGCGAGCAAGCATTCCCTCAGGAGATCCTTGCGGTTATGGGTCACCACGACCGCGCAGACTGTCTCGCTTATGGCGTTTTCATCATCTAAATATCGCACCTGATATAAAACCGTCCCTCATTGAATCCGCAATGCCCTTGAATGTCCAACTCGCGTAGCGACCAACTTGATATATATCATGCTCTTGTAAGACTCCTAGGGCTTTCGCTTTCCATTTCGAGCCTGGCCAAGACCATGTATAAGCTACGTCAATCCACGTTGGAGCCAACACTTCCACATCCCGTACCCATTGCCATTCTTGAAGCTCTCTAACAACATCCCGGCACGCGATTTTGGCTTCAGCTTCGACTGGCCTTTGCCCTCCAAGATAGGCCTTTTCTACGTAAACACCGACGCGTTCCTCGGCCTGACGAGCGGACGTCGGTAAAAAGGATACATCTACATTGCTGTAAAAGCCAACTCTATAGAAACCCGACTTGCTTCTGGGGATGTAAACCCAGTGATCCTGTGGGCAACGAGGCCCCTTGGTGGCTCCGATATTAATTGTAAGCACGGATGTGAAGGGATCCAGTCTCTCTTCCACTGCCAAGTTAGCCATTTCTACCACACGGTTCAGTGGTAGCGTGGACAGCAAGATATCGTAACGAGTTGCGGACCCGTCGTCAAAACACACGGCTTTGTCTTCAACATCAATTCGAACCACCCGCTTATCATACCGAATGTCACACTTGGAGGCTATACGCTGAGTAAGTGTGTCAAGCCCATCGACTGGATAGACGAAGGTGGCGTTATAACCTACCTCTTTAGCCTCGCTGAACGCTCCCTGTATGGCTAAGGAGAGGCTCACAGGCGACTTGTAAGCATCCTGCGGTGAGATGTTTCTCCATAACCCGGCAGTGTATTGTTCATGAAATGGATAAAAGAAAAGGTCGCACAAGGTAGGACCGAAACCTGCCAGCAGCCAGTCTGCCATTGTGACCAACGGTTCCTTCGCTGTTGATGCTTTCACCATTTCACTAAGTGCCTGTGCTGCAGTATTAGGATTCAGATAGCGAAGGTTGTTCTGAATGGGATAAGGTAAGAGAAGGTCTTCGTCTACCAAGTAAACGGCTGATCTACGTATGTAAGACTTTACGGCACTCAAGGAGCGGATGAAGCGCAATAGAAGAGAATCACAACCGAAAATCCAATGGCCTCCACCAACCTCAAAGCGGTAGGCTTCCCCATCACTTGGGCAGTTATAGAGGTGCTTGCCTTTCCGAGACTCTACATAGTACGAAGAACAGATACCTCCGGGTTTTATTTCTGCCTCGTAAACCGGTAACCCAGACGATAGCCCGGCAGCAAGTCCCGCCATGCCAGCACCCAGCACAAGTCTTCTTTCGCCAGCTATCTGACCCATCAAATCTGCACACCTCCTCTAAAAAGCCTTGGTTCGTTCCCTGATTTCCAGAAATACCTGTCGGGTCAGCCTCGGATTGAGCATATGCCATCCCTGACGGACCATACTGGCAGCGAACTTCTTCTCACACAGCTTCTCAACCACAGTCCACAGTAGAATCCCCCAGCTGTACCGGTAAGGGGTGCAGTAGCCCCTACGAGCTAGCCTAACCGACTCATCAGAGCTTTCTCCTAGCTCGGCTGACATCTTGAGGAGTCGCTGGGGTACAAAGCCATGGGCAGTATGGTGCAGCATAGCAGTAAGCGCTAAGAACGATCGGGTTGCCCTCACCATGCAGTTATCTCTTACCTCCCTAATAAAGACGGCCAAGCTCTCGTCAGGTAAGGATGAAAGGTAATAAATGAAAGTGTAGTAATCCCCGAGGCGATAAGACTGGTCAATTAAAGCATGGGCTATTAGGACGACCATCTCCAGCTGTGGCGCTAGTGTGTTAACCTCTTCCCCATTTTGGAGGCGAACCCTCTCTACCTTCCCTGCCCACCGAGCTTTATCCATCCAGATAATATAGCTGGTAGCAAATTCCCACTGGAGGTCTATGGCTATTTTGCACTCTGAGTCAATCAAGTCCAGCCCGGCCGGGCTGACTACCACATAACCCTTGACTCCTTTAACCTGATTTCTCCCATAGCTGGCTTTGCCTGCCACTTTCATCATTTTGTTAAGACGGTCGTCATTTGGACCTAAGTTACAGTTATTAAAGTGAGATGGCCTAGGAGTAGTACCGTCCATGTAACCAAGTTCGTATCCCGATCTAACCAACACCATAACAGCATCTTCAAACATGTCATGATTTCCCAGCACCATGGCATCAGCATCCTTACCCCAAGCGATATATGGTTTGATGCTCTTGAAAAAAGTATATTCGATTCCCTTTTCAGTAAATAACCTATGGACCCTAGCCATGGCCTGGCAGAATTCCTTGTAATATCGGGCACCCGACTCATACTCTGGCCTTAGCTTTTCGAGGCACCCGACCCGCTCCAAAGCCTCCAGATAGAGCATCCCCAAATTATTCTTCTGCGCTAGATTGTGAAGTTCGCTTGACTCCGCAATCTTCCCGCCGTGAGAAGCTACAAAAGGGGAACCAATGTATCTCATCAGAGCGATAGTACCATTATCCGCAAATTCGGCGGTTTTCATGTCTGGGCTAGATCCTCCAAATGACTGAGGATAGTGCTTCTTACCTCTTCAGTCTTCTCCCTTGCATTCACAACAGTCGCATCTATCTCGCCAGCCAGCTTGAGGAATAGTCGCCTCCTTTCCATGAGGTATTCCAAGCTTGGCGTATCCGCTTTCCTAGAAAGTGCCTCCGCTGCTGGGAGATCAAGCAAGAAGGTCACATTAGGCTGAGGTATAAACCTCTGGAAATTGTAGAGTAGCGCCCTAGAGTGTGACCAAGAAGAACCCAAGTCTACAGATATGTCAACTAGAGTATCATAGAAGTAACGATCGCAGATTACTGTCTTGCCAGCAACCAGTGGCAAGCGAACCTTGAGTTGGGTTTGGATCCAGCAGTCAAGCAGCAGGCTGTAGAGAAACAACCTGGGCAAGAGCCGATTTCTAAGGAGCCTGCGCTTAGCCTGCAAGTACCTAACATAACCCTCGTGACGGGGCAAGAAAACGCCCCTTATCACCTTCCAAGGAAGAGCCACTAGCCAGGGCTCAAAACGATTCCAAACATACTGGCATGGCACCCCCCTCGCTCTCAACTCATGATAGAGAGCTTTGGCCTGGGTGGTCTTACCGCCACCGTCAATCCCTGTAAAGCAGACCAAGAAGCGTGTCCTCATAATACCAGCTAATTTTCTCCCATGTCATAAAGTCAGTCGCATACAAGACTAGCAGCCTGGGCTCATTTCAAATAAAGTTCCCGATAGATTGCCTCTAACTCACACACCAGCTTTTGCCAGTGGTAGGGCAAGACCTTTTCCCTTGTCTTTACATCTAAGCCATTTCTAATGATGTTCACCTTGGACAAAAAGTCATCGTCGGCGTCTGCGAAAAAAAAACCACCACCCTCATTGAAAAGACTAGGTAAACCTCCGAATCTCGTGGAAATAACCGGCAGGTTACAGGCCATAGCCTCCATAACTGACAGAGGAAGCCCTATACCTGAGCCGGAGTTGGGTGGAGATGGGAAGATGTAACAGTCAGCCAGACGGTAGGCGTCCTCTATGTTCATGAAGTAAGAATGCCAGATTATGCAATTTTGCCGGCTGAGACGTCTCATTAGATTAGTATCTGCCCTCAAGGTGGTGCTGCCGACAATTACAGCCTGGGTTTGCCCTATGCCGGAGAGCGTTGCGAGAGTACCTAATCCCCTTTTCCTCTGTATCGGTCCAATATGAAGGAGATAGAATTTCTCCTTCGGCAGCCCATATTTCTGCCTAAGAAGCAGCTTCTCCTGTTGGCTGGCAGGAGTGAATCTTTCTGTGTCCACGCCATTGGGGAAGAACCGCGTTGGACAATTCAAGGATGAGTATAAATTCTCTGATTCTCTCGACTGAGTAAGTATCAAGTCTGGTTTAAGCAAAGGTATCAGTTTTCTAGAAATAGGGGAAACAACAGGTAAAGGGGCAGACATCACGGCTCTAGCACCACACATCCAGCCAAGAACCCTAGTTATTACAAAGCTCCAAAACGAAGGCCCAGGAACATAGTGTACAATGTCTGGTTTGAAATTACAAACATTCTTCCAGAAACCAAGGGACGCGATCTCCCCGAGCCTCAGATGGAGCACCGAATGGCGTCTACAAAGCTCTTTATCTAGACAAAAGGCGACCTTCCTCATTCCTTCGTCAATGTTTCCAGCGTAGTTGCTCACCAAGCAGATTTTCACGACCTCAGCACCTCTTGGTAGACTCCTTCTAATTCAGCAGCAATCGTGTCCCAAGAATAACATTCTGCTCTCCTCCGCCCCTCCTGTCCCATTCTTTTTCGCACGTCATCATTCTGCAGCAAGTAAATTATGGCTTCAGCTAGGTTATGCTCATCGTTTCTTTTGACTACAATCCCGTTTGCCCCCTCCCGAATTATGCATTTGAACGCCGCTAAATCACTAACAACCACAGGCAAGCCAGACGCGGAGGCTTCCAGTAGAACTAATGGAAATACCTCTGTGCCCATTGTTGAAGGAAGTACGAAAACATCGGCTGCTTTGTAACACACGGACTTTAGCTCCCCGCTCACATAGCCCGGAAATCGAATGTATTTCTCCACACCTAGATTCCGTGACAATTCCTTGAGCTTCTCCTCTAGAATGCCCTTTCCCGCGAGAATCAACATTACATTGCGGATGCTCCCTGCTATTTCAGGCATAGCCTTTATTAAAACATCCGGAGCCTTATAAGGGAACAAATTACCCACAAATAAGATGACTTTGCTGTCCGATGCTAGACCCAGCATTACCCTGCAGTCATCTTTTGAATGTGGAATCGCAAATTCTTCCAAGTTTATCCCGTTAGGGATGCATACGATTCTGTCCCTGTATCTAGGTAGAAATTTGGATTCGTCTATGTAGTATGCTGAAGAACAGACGATCCGTTTGGCCTGAGATAAGACCTTATGCAGGAAATATCTGTTATAAAAAGCTATGGCCGTTCGCCGGATAAACCCGCCAACGGGTACCCAATCCCCATGGTAGGTGACTAGGAATGGAGCTCCTATCTTTCTAGCACACCTAGCCGCAGCCAGTTCTGCCGCAGGCGTTGTGAAGTGAGCATGAATTACGTCCAGACCAAAATTCAAACTGTCTCGAAACATCCTAAGAGATAAAGCTGCTTTCCTGTGCCTTAGAAATGTGCCGTATCGGTATACCTCAAGGCTTTCATATCTCTCCGTGCAGTCCTTAGTGTCGACCGATGTTGTTATAACCGTGACTTTGTGTCCCCTTCGTGCCATGTTAATTGCCAGGTGGTATGCTACCAGTTCTCCACCGCCAAGTCCGTGTGGTTCAGATGATTGAACGACACCAGCTTTGTCTCTATAAGGGAATTGAGTAACGAAGTGACCTATCCTGATTTTCTTATCCTCCCCCTCAAATCTGACGGCTAGTCTTCTCACTATGGCAATTTCACCGACTTCTCATATATCTTAAGAATGCCTTTGCGGAGTGCCACAATATCGATACTTCATCCCGGCCATGTCGACGAAAAAGCCGTCGTGAAGCAATAGAAAGGTAAGAAGGAGAAAGGTAGTAATCTCTTAGAATCCCATCCACGATCTCTTCCATCTCCTTACCGGACAGTTCAGGATACGAGATTACCGCCCTCTGGTGTCCCTTCCGATCCAGGTATTCGCCTGGGTCATCTGTTATCAGGTATCCATTTGTTTGGCACCACCGGTAGAACTCCGTGCCGGGGAAGGGGGAGGCAACGGACACCTGCAGAATATCGGGCCTCAATTCCCTGATTGACCGTCTTGTCAGCTCGATACTCTCCCTAGTCTCTCCGGGCAAGCCAATAATAAAATCACCGTTGACCAGTAGCCCGGCACGGCGGGCATCTTGAGCAAACTGCCTCATTCTACTGACGGTAATCCCCTTCTTGATGTCACTCAAGATGCTGTCGCTACCTGATTCGTACCCGACTATCAGCAGCCGGCAATTAGCTTCTCTCATCATCTTCATCGTTTCATAGTCCAGCTCAGGCCGGGCGTTGCACGACCAGACGATGCTCAGACCCATTCTAAGATACTCCCGGGTAAATGACCTCACCCTCTCCCGGTCTATGGTGAAGGTGTCATCTTCAAAGAAGACTTCTTTTACCTGGTGAAGATTGCTCTGGATCCAGTCCAGCTCGGCCAAGATATTAGAGATGCTTCTGACCCGATACTTCCGGCCGGTGAAGGTCTGGGGCCAAGAGCAGAAAGCACATTGGAAGGGGCACCCCCTGCTGGCAAATATCTGCACCTCAGGGTACAACGAATTGGCAAGGAAGTAGTCCTCCAGGTTCAGATGTTTCTGGTACACTTGGGCAACAAACGGCACCCTGTCCAAGTCTTCCGAGGTGCTGAACTCTTTATCAGGATTATGCCTTATTGCCCCATCCTGCCTATAAGAAATGCCAGCTATCGGTTCCAGTCCCACGCCCTTGTGCCCCAATGCCAAGACAAGCTCTGCTAACGTGGTATCATATTCCCCGCGAGCAACAATGTCGACTCCCTTGCTTTGTAGTATCTTATCCGGGCACTGGGAAGTGGGGGGGCCAACAACTACTGTTTTGATATCGGGATAATTATCCTTTATCTCCCCGGCGACCGAGATGTCATTATTCAAGCTGGGGAAACTGCTATCCAGAACAATTATGTCTGGCTGAAACTGTTTTA
>CAZNSC010000035.1:19972-22777 GCA_964575695.1 uncultured Dehalococcoidales bacterium | reverse complement strand
ATTCCCGCCTGGGCACCGCTAAGGCTGATTGCCTCATAGCCCATATCCCTGAGGGCCATCGCCAACAGGGTGCTCGAGACCAGCTCACCGGTGGACAGCAGTACATCCAACTCGCGGTCATGAGGACAGCTAGTGACCTGATAAGCCAGCCTGATGAGCTCGTCGGTAGTTTTCCCCATCGCCGAGACCGTCACCACCACGCGGTCGCCCCTGTCTCTAGCTTGAGCAATACGCCGGGCGACATTCCTGATTTTCCCTGCATCCGCCACCGATGAACCACCGTACTTTTGAACAATTAGAGCCATTTAATCTTAACCTCGACTAACCTCGCAGCACCCTCATTCTCTTATTTCCTGCCCAGCAGCCTTTGCCACCATGAAGGTTTTCCTCTGGCTCCATAGCTCGGTATTCGGAAGCTACGTTCGCATCTATTACATCTCCAAGACTTGAACTTCTTGTTGTAGGAGATATTAGAGCTTCCACATCTAGGACATAGAGCTTGTCCTCTCGCCTCTTTAGCACCTGCCCAAAACTCGTCTTCTCTCTTGGGCATGGCTGCTTACCTCCATACCAGCCTGCCCATAATTTTATACCCTTCCTCAACGAAAAAGCCAGTGCTTTTTGCCTCCGTCTCGGTGAATATCCTGGCACCATTGGCAGCAAAGCCTGCTCCCCATAACAGAGATGGAACCGGGTCGCCAGTGTGAGTGCGAACCTTAATGGGTGTTGGATGGTCAGGCAGAATTAGGACTCTAAGCCCGCCCGGCCGCCAGCTGCGCAGCCGGCCTAAAACCTCGGCGTCTGTTCTCTGGATAGCCCCTATTTTCTCATCAACTGAGCCATCGTGAGCCGCCTCATCGGGCGCCTCAATGTGAATGACTGCCAGGTCACGCGCATTGAGGGCTTCCAGGGCGCCTGCCGCCTGAGCGGCATAATCGTTGTCCTGACCGTCAGTTACCCCTGGTATTTCCAAGACCTCCATACCCACCAGTCGGGCAAGCCCACGCAACAGGTCAACACCGGAGGTCATTGCCCCCCTAAGACCGTAGACCTGCCGGAAGGCCGGCATATCCGGTGCCCGGCCACTGCCCCAGAAGAACCAGATCATGGTTGCTGGTATATCGCCCCGAGACCGCCGCCCGGTGTTCACCGGGTGGTCACGGAGCACAACCTCGGAGCGTGCCATCAGATCTATAAGCAGCTCGCTCCCCGAACCACGGGGGAGAAACTCAGCAACCGGCCTGCCTGGAATATCGTGTGGCGGGGTGCAACTGGCCCCAAGGGTGTCCTCCCGCCCCTTTAGCTTGCATATGTGCCGGTAGCCAACACCGGGATAGAAGTGAATGCTGTCATCACCAAGGCTCTCCTGCAAAGAGGCAATGAGAGCCTGACCCTCGCGGGTGGTGATATGACCGGCGCTATAGTCCCACATTTTGCCATCACGGACCGCCACCAGGTTGCAGCGAAAAACGACCTCTCCATTATCAATGGGAATGCCCATACTCTTGGCTTCAATAGCTGCCCGACCCCGATAGTACACCTTTGGGTCATAGCCGAGTATTGACAGGCAGGCGCAGGCACTCGAGGGTTCCATCCCCGGCGGAACGGTGCGGACAAGCCCGAGAGTACCTTCCTCAGCCATCGCATCCAGGTTTGGGGTATGCGCCAGCTCGAGACAGGTCTTGCCGCCACGCTCCGCCAGCGGCAAACCGGAGGCACCATCAATTATCACAACACAGTATTTCATAACTTTAGTAACCCCATCCCCTTTATCCCCTTCCCCTTGATAAGGGGAAGGGGAAATTAGCTATTTAAGGGAGGCTTCGCCTCTCTTTGACTCTTCATTAACAGACAATCTCCTCAATGATTGTTGCCGAAGAGGTCAAATAAGCCTATAATAATAGCTTGCGGGGCGTAGCGCAGTTTGGTTAGCGCGCAGCGTTCGGGACGCTGAGGTCGGTGGTTCAAATCCACTCGCCCCGACTTTACAGTCTCTTATAGGTATCTTCTGTACGCTTGGCTACCCTTACCACTATGACCAGACCTTCCTCATCATCTATGTGATACACAACTCTACATTGCCCTACCCTTATGCGCCACAAGCCACTTTCAGCCAACTTCTTCACTCTGGATGGTCTGGGGTTCTGCTCTAAAGCTGAGATGACTTCGGCGACAGCCTGATAGTCTTGTCCGGCAAGCCTGTTCAGTTGCTTCTGGGCGGCTCGCCTCAGGCTAACCTGGTAACTCACCCCGGGACTCCCGCTCCGCTCTTTGGCGTTGATACTGCGCCCAGGTCATAGTCCCCTCCTCATCGGCTAAGGCTTTTAAACCCTCACGTATATCCCCCTCATCCTCTAGTATCTCAAGGGCTGCATTGCGAAGGAGTTGAGCCATTGACGTCCGTTGCTCAAAAGCCAGACGGCGAAGTCTCTCATGCTGTTCTTCGGTAAGAAAAATAGTGGTACGCTTTAAAGTCGTCCCCATGGTCTTCACCTCTCATTCAATAGTAACATATAAACACCGCTATGTCTATATGTTGAAATGGTGACCCCATCCCCTTTATCCCCTTCCCCTTGATAAGGGGAAGGGGAAACTAATAAAGAGGGGCTTCGCCCCTCTTAGACTCTCTCAAGGAGGTTCGAATCCGGTACGCACTACCAATGGATTCGAACTTAGCTCAGGCAATAGGCTGGGCTTTTTCATTTTTGTAACACAAGGGTCGGAAGCACCATTTCGTGTTGTTCTCTACATGAAGCCTATACTCCACTCATCAAAAGGTACACCGTTAGATAATTGCCCGTTAAA
>CAZNSC010000035.1:0-19962 GCA_964575695.1 uncultured Dehalococcoidales bacterium | reverse complement strand
TTGAACTCGGCTCAGCTAAGTGCTGAGCTTTTTTGTTTTTGTTACGTTCCGAAACACCATTTTAGCGTCGCTGACTACATGAAGCCTATACTCCACTCATCAAAAGGAACTCCATTGGAAAGCTGCCCGCTAAAAATTCTCGGTCTAATTGCTTCGGAATAAATACTTAGTTCCCATAAGCGTCCACTCTTACTTTGTCCACGACCTAATATGCCTATTTTCCGAAAATATTCCTCAAGGCTACGCATATCTGGAAAAGTCCATGCCAATTTTGAATATAACACAGACACTAAGACACCAAGGGGTGAGAAATAATCCTTCTGGTCTTTTAGCCATGAGTAGTCCGTGCCAATTACTCTTTCTCCTATAGGACAGCAGACATAGCAAGTTGATGCTGAACCGTTCACGCCGTATAATTCTGCATTGAAATGGGGAAGTTTCGGGCTTTCATAAGTAAGTTTGAATACCTCCCAAGAAGCCAAGTCTGCTACTGTAATTAGGTCAATACATTCAATAGGATGTTGAACATAGATCGAATCAGCCTCGTCAAGTGTTTTTCCAACATTATCTAGTGGGGTTGACCCTTTGTCTTTCCATGAGTGTGAATGAGCTAGTAGACCATAAATGATGGTAGAATTGAGTTCCTTATAAGGTGTGCCTGTTCTCTTAGACAGATTTCGACGGAGTTCCGCCGACGTTTGTACCGCCTTTTTTATATCTTCTGCTCGTAGTGTGGTTTTACATTCAAAAGCAGCAACTACGCCACCAGCCAAGTATCGCTTTTCACCCAGTAGATGTGGAGGGTAGGAAGGACTCAAAACGAGTACGTCAATTTGCGGACTAGCATAACTTGAATCAGTTATGATTATTCCTTTGTTGACTACGTGAAAATAGTGCGGAAGCCACTCTTTAAGAAACGTGCACCAATCTTTTTCTCCTTGATCACCAGCAGTGCCTAGGGCTTCGGAAGAATGCTTTCTTATACGAGCGTAAGCGTCTTCAATGCTGCGTTGAGCTGAAATCATATAATCATGAATGTCATGTTTTTGCATAAGATTTACCTCAACATAAGCCTATTTTAACATAAATTTTGGGACGGTGATGCCCACGCAGATAACTATGAGTGGATTAGCCAGAAGATTTTGCTACATATAAGCAATGTCAAAAATTAAATCTTAGGCAAAAAGTTCTGTCTATTGTACAACTTGCTCTACCAACCTACCCCGTCTCCCCCTTCGCCTCCTCCCAAAGGGCATTTTGCTCATCAAAAGTTAACTCGCCAAAGTTTAGCCCGCGCTGGCGGCAAAGTTCTTCCATATAGGCAAAACGCTTATAGAACCGGCGGTTCGCCTCCCGCAGCGCTGCCTCCAAATCTACTCCCATCCGGCGGGCAATGTTGGCCAGGGTAAACAGCAGGTCGCCAAACTCCTGAGCTTTCTGCTGCTGGCTATCAGCCCGCCTAAATTCACTGACCTCCTCCGCCAGCTTGTCAATAACGCCATCAATGCTCTCCCAGTCAAAGCCTACCTGTGCCACCCTGCGCTGGATCTCCTGGCTGTAACCCAGGGCTGGCATCTGCCTCGGCACACCATCAAGTATCGAGGTATCTGCTCCACGCTCCTCTTGCTTGAGAACCTGCCAGTTATGGGCCACCTCCTCGGCGCTAGCCACCTTCTGTAAGCCAAAGATGTGGGGGTGGCGATGGACAAGCTTGGTGTTAATGCTCTTGACGACATCCCCCAGCTCAAACTCTCCGGCTTCACCGGCAATCTGGGCATGGAGTACAATCTGCATCAGAAGGTCGCCCAACTCGGCACAGAGTTTGCCTGAGTCCCCTTCATCCAGGGCCTCCAGCACCTCATAGCTTTCCTGGAGCAGGTTCTCCCGCAGTGAAGAATGGGTCTGCTTCCTGTCCCACGGGCAACCGTCAGGGGCTCTGAGTCTGGAGATAATATCAACCAGAGTGGCAAACCGGCTCAAGTTCTTCGGTGAAGACAAGGTAGCCTCCTTAACCGCATTATACAAGCTGGTCTTGAACGAGGCAAATGATAGAAGCATCCTCGGCGGAGGCGGCGAGTAATCTCGTTCCACGAGCTTATTTAGCAAAGGGATCAAAAGGGGCGAAGCCCCCTTTAACAAAAATTCTCCCCCTCTCCTTTAAAAGGAGAGGGGGATACAGGGGGTGAGGTTGATAAACAATATCGTTCCATGACACTTGACGCTGGAAGCCAAGTGGGTTAAGATGGCACTGGTTTTTAATAGCGAAAAAGGGTTCATCCCATGTCTTATGCTACCATTATCTACACCAGAGAAGACCACGTTGCTCGCCTATCCCTCAACCGCCCTGAGGCAGGTAATGCCATCAACCAGCGGCTGGCTCAAGAACTGGCAGACGCTTGCCTCGAGATAAATCAGGATGACGACATCTATGTTGCTGTAATTACCGGAGCCGGAGACGGGGCATTCTGCCATGGTAGCGAGATAGAGCCGCAGGAACAGCGGCACAGCGCAGCTGCCGCAATAGCCAGTCTCGACCGACCGGTCATTGCGGCGATCAACGGGGATGCTCTGGGGGCGGGGCTGGAGTTAGCTCTGAGCTGTGATGTCAGACTGGCTTCAGATACAGCCAGATTTGGCTTTCCCGAGGTCGGCATGGGGCTTATACCCATGGATGGCGGCACACAGCGGCTGCCTCGCATTGTAGGCAGGGCCAAAGCCCTGGAGCTAATTCTTGCTGCCGAAACTATAAGTGCTGGGGAGGCGCTTGAAATAGGGCTGGTCAATAAGATAGTTGCCCCCGAAAGGCTGACCGCCGAGACCCAAGCTATGGCACGAACCATAGCCGCCAAGGGCCCTATTGCCCTTAGATATGCCAAGGAGGCGGTAAATAAAGGGCTGGATTTGACCCTTGAGCAGGGGCTGCGCCTTGAGGCTGACCTCTATCTTCTGCTGCACACCACCGTTGACCGGACAGAGGGCATTAGAGCGTTCCTGGAGAAAAGACCCCCGCGTTTCAAAGGTCAATAGCTATGAGGTGAAGCTACAAGAGAGAGGCAATCCTGATGGGTAATTTTGAGACGATTATCTATGAAAAGCACGATGACGTCGGTTATGTCACCCTTAACCGGCCCCAAGCCCTGAATACCTATAACCTCCAGATGAGAGACGAGCTATACCAGGTACTGAGTGCCATCAATGATGACCCTGAGGTCAGGGTCATCATATTCAGAGGCGCCGGCGATAGAGCCTTCTGTGCCGGTGCCGACCTGACCGAATTCCTGACTGCCCCGTCTCCAGTGGTCGCCCGGCAGGTGCGCTGGGAGCGGGATGTGTGGGGACTTTTTCTCAGCATCACCAAGCCGCTCATCGCCGCGGTTCACGGTTACGTCCTGGGTGATGGGTTAGAGATGGCCCTGTGCTGCGATATCAGGCTGGCTTCAGAAGACGCTCAGTTTGGTCTGCCTGAGCCAGGGCTAGGCATAATTCCGGCAGCCGGTGGTAGCCAGACCCTGCCCCGAACCATAGGCAGGGCCAGAGCCCTGGAGATGCTAATGACCGGCCGTTGGCTCAAGGCTGAGGAGGCTTATCGCCTGAAGCTGGTTAATCAGGTGGTCCCCCGAAATAATTTACTGCCCGTCGCCGAGAAGCTGGCCGATAAGATCAAGACCTACAGCCCGCTTGCAGTGGCTTATGCCAAGCGGGCTGTAGTTGACGGGCTTGACCTGAGCCTGGAACAGGGGCTGGAGCTTGAGACTAAACTTGGAGGCTGCTTATTTCAATGGAAGAGCAAAACCTGGACATCCTTGCCGACAGGGTAGCTGAACTGATCGTTAGTGCCAGAAAGGTTGTCGTCTTTACCGGCGCCGGGGTTAGCACCGAGTCGGGAATATCCGATTTCCGCAGCCCGGGGGGAATCTGGGACAGGTATGACCCGGACGACTTCACCTACCAGAAGTTCGTTAGCTCACCAGAAGCCCGGAAAAAGCACTGGCAGATGCTCGGAGAGGGATTGCTGACTTCGGCAGCGAAGCCGAACCCCGCCCACTATGCCATCGCCGAGCTGGACAGGCTGGGTAAACTGGACTGTGTTGTCACCCAGAATGTGGATAATCTGCACCAGAGGGCGGGGGTTCCCGATAACAAGGTATTTGAGCTCCACGGCAACATGCAGCAGGCGGTATGCTTGAGCTGCGGACAGCGCTACCCCTTTGAACAGCTCAAAGCCCGGTTGGATAAAGGAGAAGAGATTCCCGACTGCGAGGTGTGCCACGGTCTGCTCAAGCCCAACGCCGTCTTGTTCGGGGAAGCACTACCCCAGGACGTATTGCAGGAGGCAACCGCGCGCTCACATGCCTGCGACCTGTTCATTGTTATTGGTTCGACCCTGGTTGTCTACCCCGCGGCTTATATGCCAATCTACGCAACAAATGCCGGCGCTAAGTTAGTTATCATTAACCTCAGCTCCACCCCTATGGATCAGGAAGCATCTGTTTTGATAAGGGCCAAAGCCGGAGAAACCATGCCCGAGATAATAAAGAAGGTAAAGGAGAAGATGGGCCTTACTTGAACCAGTAAGCTAAAGGTAACCAAAGGAGGTAAAGGTGAATACCACAGATTTTCTCAATATTTCCGCTTTGATCTGCCCGGACAGGGTGGCCACTGTTTTCGAGGGAAAAAGATATACCTTCAGCCAGCTAAATGACCGGGTAAATCGCCTCGCCAACGCCCTGTTGAACCTCGGTATCGGCAAAGGCGACCGCGTCGCCATGCTCCAGATCAACTGCAACCAGCACGTAGAAACCTATTTTGCCGCGGCCAAGGTTGGGGCGATCTACGTGCCGCTAAACTTCCGCGCCAAGGCTGAGGAGCTCACCTATATGCTCAACAGCGCGGAGGCAAAGACACTGTTTGTCGGCGAGCGCTACACCGATCTAGCAAAGTCCATAAGACCCGACCTGCCCTCGATGCAGCACCTCATATCGGTTGAGAATAAACATGATGGCATGCTCTTTTACGATGATATGCTCGCCTCATCGTCAGCCGAGGAGGTAGTCACTGAGATTGATGATGATGATACCACCATGCTGGTATACACGGCCGGCACCACTGGCTTCCCCAAAGGGGTGATGCTCTCCCATAATAGCTTCGCCGTCTATGTGCTGGAGAATGTAACCCCGGCCGACCCCGAACTTGAGGAGAGAAATATCCTTACCGTCCCGCTATATCATGTGGCCGGAATTCAGGCAATGATGGCCGCAATTTACGGGGGAAGGACTCTGGTCATGGAGCGCCAGTTCGAAGCCGTGGAGTGGATGGGACTGGTACAGAAGGAGCAGGCTAACCGGGCAATGATGGTCCCGACCATGCTCAAGCAACTGATGGACCATCCAGATTTTGGCAAGTTTGACCTCTCCAGCCTGAAGGTCATAACCTATGGCGCCGCCCCGATGCCCCTCGAGGTCATCAAGAAAGCGCTGGAGGTCTTTCCCGGAGTCAGCTTTATCAATGCCTTTGGACAAACAGAGACGGCGTCAACAATCACTACCTTGAGTCCGGAAGACCATGCCATCTCGGGCAGTGAGGAGGAGAGGGAAAAGAAGCTGAGGCGGCTCTCCTCAATTGGTAAGCCCATGTCCGACGTGGAAATGAAGGTAGTTGACGAGGCGGGTAGCAAGCTACCGCCGGGGGAGGTGGGTGAAATCATCGCCCGGGGCCCCAGGGTGATGACCGGATACTGGAGGGACGAGGAGAAAACAAAAAAGACCGTTGACGAGGATGGGTGGGTTCATACCGGTGATATGGGCTATGTGGATGAAGACGGCTACTTCTTCCTGGCGGGCAGGGCGACCGATATGATTATCCGGGGTGGAGAGAATATCGCCCCTGAAGAGGTTGAAGCGGCGCTACATTCCCACCCCAAGATTGAGGAGGCGGCGGTGATCGGTGTCCCTGACGAGGAGTGGGGAGAACAGCCGAGAGCAATAGTCGTGCTAAAACATGGGGAGACGGCCACCGCCGAGGAGATAATGGAGCATTGTCGGCAAAAGCTGGCGAGCTACAAGAGACCGAGGTCGGTCGTTTTTGTCGATGAGCTTCCCCGCAATCCAATGGGCAAGGTCCTGAAGCGAGTGCTCCGCGAACAGTATGGAAAAGCCTGACCCAGTCTTTTAGCTGTACCGGCCTGCTTATTCGTGCAGACGACGAAGCTCAAAAACAACGGGGTTATTCGGGTCCGGGCAGGCGGCCTCCGCCAGGTCGGGGTCGGCCGCCCAGGGGAATACCCCGCCAAACATGAGTGCTTGAAGCGCGGGCATCAGGGAATTAAAGGCCGAAAGACACAGACCGGCCGGTGTTCCCCTGTCAACGACCCACTGGTCGCCAACCTTGTGCCCGTTTGTACAGGTTCCTTTCTGGCCGGCCACTCTTATACTAACCTTGTAGCGCTCCGCCATTTCGCACCTCCTGGTAAACTCTCTCCACTACTATTATTACATTAAGGCTTACTACTAATGCCCTTAAGTAGAAAAAGGCTGATTTCGCACTGACGGTTCCACAAGCTCGGTAATATCCCAACTCCAAGCGATTCTTTGGCAAAGCCCCCCGGGGCGGGCAGCATCAGGTCACTGAACGGTATCGCCGAATCAGCTTGGCTGCCTGACCAGTCTGACTCCAAGGCCTTTAGCGCAAACGGGTTACGGCTATGAAAACACCCAGGGCGATAGCTATCAGGTCGAAGATTATCCGAAACAGATGCAAGGAGAGCCCCCCTACGAAAACAGCACCAAACATCATACTAACCAGATAGCCTATTACCACGGCGATGCCCGCGATAACGGCTAAGCCAGCACCACGCTTGCGGTTAACTGACAGGCTGATCACCTCCCCAATAGCATAACCAGCCCCGGCTGCCAGTACCAAATTAAGGTAAAAGAAGGACACGAACCCCACCACCACCGCCCACACGATACCGCAAACAACCGCCACACCTAACCCAGTTCCGGCAGCCCGCAGGTAGTAAGAGGTGGAAACCTGATAAGTCGGCAATTTGCTGAGTCGGGCGCAATCAGGGCATCTGGCACCAACCGGAGTCTGCACCAGGTCTTTAGGACATATTGGCTTGCCGCACTTGCCGCACCTCAGGTTAGTTTCAACATCTGGATGATAGGTGCATTTCACTTTGTTATGCTACCCTTTCCGTTGCTTTCCTTGCCTGGCCGCTAGCTGGCTTACCGATATTCCTTGATGCAGCCAGGCCTCCCTGTCCCTTATGTCACGGTCAAAAAGCAGGCGGCTAACAAGGAGTTCCCCCTGAGGCACGGAAGCACTAAGCGAGGTTCGCGGTGCCGTTAATCGCCGAAACAAAACTATCAGGAACATAGCCAAAAAGCCCAGGGGGAGCGGAGTTGGCTCACCGAGCCCCCAGCTAACCAAGGGCATTGCGGCGAAGGCCAGACCTACTCCCAGCGCGCTGTCGCGGAGAATGAAAAAAAAGAGGGCAGCGATAGCCAGACCGGTTATCAACCCCCAGGGGACTAAATTATTTATTACCGGCAGGACGAGGGCCACTCCCAGGGTAGTGAGCACCCCCCGGCCACCGCTGAAACGGAGAAAAACTGGCCAGTTGTGTCCGATAACTACCGCAACTCCCGCCACTACCTGCTCAGCGATGCCCAAACCTGCTTGCTGGGCAGCCCAAACCATCACCATGCCCTTACCCAAATCAAAAACGATGACCACAACGGCTAACGGCTTAGAGGCAAACCTCCATGCGTTGCCTGCCCCGACATTGCCGCCGCCATACTTCCTGATATCTACCCCTCGAGACCACCTGCCCGCCAGATAGGCGGCCGGTACCGAGCCAAGCAGGTAGGCAACCAGGGCCAGCAGTATAAACTCAACAGACATAGATACCCCTATTGACCCGGCCCCGGTGCTGGCGGCCTGGCCAGAGCGCTAAGCCGCTCGGCAACCTCCACGGGCACTTCCACACCACCAATCATCGTCTCACTGGCATCGTCAAAACCGTGATAGTCACTGCCCCCAGTGGCAACAAGATTATACCTGTCGGCCAGGTTAAGTAGCCAGACAATGTCATCAGCCCTATAGTTGTTATAGTAGGCTTCAATGCCGACTAGCCCAGCTAACTCCAGCTCAGCGACCAGCGCCTCCGGGTCATTCACCGTGGTCGGGTGTGCCAGCACCGGCAACCCACCAGCCTTTAAGACCAGGGCCACGGCCTCAGCTGGAGTTATCTTCTCCCGTTCGACGTGGGCGGGACAACCCCGGCCGATATACTTGACAAATGCCTCCTTCATCGAGGCGATGTAACCCTTTTCCAGCATTGCCTGGGCAAGGTGAGGACGACCTATAGCACCGCGGCCCGCTATCTCCTGGACTCGCTGCCAGTCAATCTGGATACCTAAATCTGCCAGCCTGGCAATCATGCACTGCGCCCGTTTCCGCCGCGAATTGCGCAATCGGCTCAGGGCAGCCCTTAGCTCATGATTGGTATGATCGATAAAGTAGCCAAGGATATGGGCTTCGCCGGCGGGTACATCGGTGTTAATTTCAACAGCAGGGATGACCTCCAGCCCGGAGAATGCCCTGGCCGCGGCTTGGGCGGGAACAATGCCGTCTATGGAATCATGGTCAGCAAGGGCAATAACCGTTAGCCCCAGTTTGGCTGCTTTAGATACTACCTCTTCAGGACTAAGCCGCCCATCAGAAGCTGTAGAGTGCAGATGGAGGTCGATCTTACCCACTACTGTTTCACTTCCCGGTAAATTCGGTCAATGCTCAGTGCCCGGCCGCTGTCATCAGCTATTCCAACAATGACGGCGTTAAACATCGCGCCGCCCTTGCCCACGGACAGGCGGTGGGGCATTCCGGTTAGAAAGCGCTGAATCACCGCCTCGGTGTCATCGCCGATAACTGAATCCATGGGACCGGTCATGCCGATATCGGTGACATAGGCCGTGCCCTGCGGAAACAGCTGGGCATCAATGGTGCCAACATGGGTATGGGTGCCGAGTACGGCACTAACCCGACCGTCTAGGTAACGCCCCATGGCCATCTTCTCCGAGGTTGCCTCAGCATGGAAATCAACAACAATAACTGCCGGTCTCGGGTTAAGCTCGGCCAGCAGTTTATCCATTGCCTGAAAGGGGCAATCAATCCCACCCATAAAGGTTCTCCCCATCAGACTGACCACCACCGCCTGCCTGTTAATCAGATAGCCGCTACCGGGTACCCCTGGTGGATAATTTAACGGACGAAGAACCGGCAGCTCCCCATCAAGGTAAGGGATAATCTCCTTTTGCGCCCAGGCATGATTACCTGTAGTTAATACATCAACACCAGCATCAAGTAGTTCCATAGCCGTAGCCGGGGTAAGCCCAAAACCGCCGGCAGCATTCTCGGCATTAGCGATAACCATCTCCAGCCCATACTGCCGGCGCAGGGCGGGCACAAGCTGCTGCACTGCCTGCCGACCAGGGCGACCAACTACATCACCAATAACAAGGATTAACATCAGAGATTTTTCACCAGCCCTTTACCCTTTGCCCGATAACCCCGGACTTTTGGAAAAAGGCTTCCTCCTATTTAGCATAGTCTATTGCCCTTGTTTCCCGTAGGACGGTAACCTTTATCTGCCCCGGAAACTGCAGGCTTTCTTCGATCTTCTTCACAATGTCCCGGGCAAGCCTCATTGCCCCCAGATCATCAATTTCTTCTGGCTTGACCAGGATACGGATTTCACGACCAGCCTGGATAGCATAGGCTTTTTCCACACCCTTGAAATTGTGGGCAATATCCTCCAGTTCCTTCAGCCGCTTCAGGTAGTGCTCCAGCGACTCACGCCGGGCACCCGGCCGGGCACTACTGATGGCATCGGCGGCAGAGACGATAAACCCCCAAAGGCTGGTGGTTCCAACCTCGCCGTGGTGCTCGGCAATACCCTGAACCACCTCTGTGGACTTGTCCCACTGCTTGACCAGGTCAGCCCCGATGGCGGCGTGGTTGCCCTCTACCTCCTGGTCTATTGCCTTACCAATGTCATGGAGCAGCCCGGCTTTCTTAGCAATCGTGGTATTAGCCCCCAGCTCTCCGGCAATCATCCCCGCCAAATGGGCAGTCTCAATACTATGGCCCAAGACATTCTGCCCGTAGCTGAAGCGGTACTTCAGGCGACCGAGAACCCGGAGCAACTCAGGGTGTAATCCATGCACCCCCACCTGGTAGGCGGCTTCCTCTGCGGCCCGGTTGATGGCTGCCTCCACCTCCTCCTTGGTCTTGGCGGTGACCTCTTCAATGCGAGCCGGGTGGATACGACCGTCAAGGATAAGCTTGTTCAGCGCCAGGCGGGCTATCTCACGCCGCACCGGGTCAAAGCTGGACAGGGTCACCGCCTCAGGGGTATCATCAACAATCAGGTCAACACCCGTAGCCTGCTCCAGGGCTCTGATATTGCGTCCCTCCCGTCCGATCAGCCTTCCCTTCATCTCATCACTGGGGAGAGGGACGCTGGTCACGGTTGTCTCCGAGGCCACCTCAGAGGCACAGCGCTGGATCACCTGAGCCAGAACCTCTTGCGCTTTATCATTGGCTCTATCTTTCAGCTCAGCTTCCCACCCACGGAGACGCCGCGATGTCTCTTCTCGCAACTCGCCTTCTATCCTCTCGAGCAGCATTCGCTTCGCCTCATCACTGGACAGGCCGGATACCAGCTCAAGCTGCCGTAACTGCTTGTTCTTGACATCCTCAAGATGAGCACGCGTCGAATCCACCTCCTTTTCTTTGTTCGCCAGATTACGCTCCCGGTGCTCGACGTCTCCCAGCTTTCGCTCCAGCGTCTCTGTCTTCTGGGCGAGACGGTTTTCCTGCCTCTGTAGCTCTGAGCGCCGCTCCCGATACTCAGCCTCAGTAACCGCCTTCGCCTTCTCCGCATCCTGTCGGGCGGCCTGGAGTATATTCTTGGACTCGGCTGTGGCTTCGGCCACGGTTCTGGCCGCCTTCCTCTGGGCAACCCGAAGCTGACGATTGATCACCATTCGCCGGAAGAAGAAGACAATGGCACCGCCCAATATCACGCCAATGACAAAAATAGAGACTAATGCGACAATATAGATTAATTCCATTTCCACCTTCACCACCCCCTTTCTAATAGCTTCTATTTACTAATGGCAGGTAATTGCTCTACATTACGGCCCTCATATCAACTTAAAATGCCACCTATCATTGCTCTTCCTCATACCAAATTCGCTTCACGGTACGATTGATTACCTCGTAACTGAAGCCACGCCGCTTTAGGTATTCACCGAGTCGGCGACGAAAGCTCCGGTAGTCAGCTCGGGGTAGACTGCGGAGTTTAGCCACAGCTGCCCGGTAGGCACTATCATCGTCGTCAACCGTGTCCACTACCTGCGCGATTATATCTTCAGCCACTCCTTTTTGCCTCATCTCCAGCCCGGTTAGCCACCGGCTCCGTGGGCTGAATGACTGCCGGCTATCGCTCCAGAACCGGGCAAAAGCGGCATCATCTATTAACCCCTGCCCCTTCAGCTGTTTCAGCACCGCCTCAACGCTGTCGGGAGGAAAGCCGCGCCGGCAAAGCCGCTCCCCCAGTTCGGCTTCACTCCGCGGCCGGTAGCTGAGGTAGTGCGCCGCCGCATTAAGGCACCGATGGAAAAGAGCCGACCTGGCCAGTGCCTCAATATCACTGTCAGACAGCTCCTGCCCAACACGCAGGCTACCGCTGACGGCTACTTCAGCCTCCAGGCTAAAGGCAAACCTGCCGTCCAGGAAGACATTGACCCGCTCTCCCCGGCGCCGCCCGGCACGAATCGCGGTGACCCTCCCCATCGACCTCTCAACCCCCTTTAAACACACAAGGCTGAAGCCTCTGCCTCAGCCCTGTTTGCACTAGCTATTTACTTAATTGACTTAATCTATCAAGTTGGCCTAATCAATAGACGGAGGGTTATAGCTGGTGACAACTGAGGCTCTAATCCTCTGCTCAATCTCCTGAGCCAGCTCAGGATTTTGACTCAGATATTGCTTCCCGTTCTCTCTTCCCTGCCCCAGGCGAATGTCACCATAAGAGAAAAAGGCGCCGGCCTTCTTTATTATCCCTGACCCCACACCCAGGTCAACAAGATTGCCCTCTCGACTTATCCCGTGGTCAAACATAATGTCAAAATCAGCACTTCGGAATGGAGGGGCAACCTTATTCTTGACCACTTTTGCCCTGACGTGACTGCCAGCTATCTCGTTGCCCAGCTTGATAGATTCAACGCGCCTCAGGTCAATCCTCACCGAGCTATAGAATTTTAATGCCCTGCCCCCCGGCGTCACCTCAGGGTTGCCAAAGATAATGCCAACCTTCTCCCGTAACTGGTTGATGAATACCACCGCAGTCCCCGTCCTACCGATGGCGGAAGCCAGCTTCCGCAGTGCCTGTGACATTAGGCGGGCCTGTAGGCCAACGTGGGCCTCTCCCATCTCCCCTTCGATTTCAACTCGGGGTGCCAGGGCGGCGACACTGTCAATTACTATCACGTCAACCGCCCCGCTCCTGACCAGAGCCTCGGTAATCTCCAGAGCTTGTTCCCCGGTATCCGGCTGAGAGATAAGCAGGTCATTAAGGTTAACACCACAACGGCTGGCATAGGTCGGGTCCAGGGCATGCTCGGCATCAATATAGGCAGCCGTACCTCCGTGTTTCTGTGCCTGAGCAATTATGTGCTGAGCCAAGGTAGTCTTCCCTGATGCTTCGGGACCAAATATCTCAGTAATCCGCCCTCTAGGAACACCGCCCACACCTAGTGCCAAGTCTAAAGCCACTGAGCCAGTAGGAATAACCTCCACCGGCAACCTGGTAGTAGCTTCGCCCAGCTTCATCACCGAGCCTTCGCCAAATCGTTTCTCAATCTGGCTGATCGCTAACTCCAGCGCCTTCACTTTCTCCGTGGTCATCATCGCCTCATTTTCATAATAACATAAGCACCTCATTAAGACAAGAAAAATATTTATCTACCTCATCCCCCTCTCCCTCAAGGGAGAGGGGGAAGGATATAAAAAGAGAGGCTTCCACCCCCTCTTAGACACCATTTGTATTGAAGCGATATAGTAAAGGGCTTAAAAGGGGCGAAAGGGGAGAGGGATAAAGGGTGAGGGGTTCATAAATAAAGCCTAAAAACTGGCCACCGGCGGCGGCTGGCGCTTGTGGTTGCCGGCGGCGATCATGGACTCAATCTTTTGTCTCACGGAGATACTGGCATCACCGGTAGTCAGATAGCGGTCAAGCTCCTCGTAGCTCAGCCCCATCTCATCTTCATCGGTCTGTCCTGCCCATAGGCCAGCCGAGGGGGGCTTGTCAATAATCGGCTTGGGAATACCGAGGAAACCAGCCAGCTCCCGCACCTCTCTCTTGACCAGATTACCTATCGGCAGAATATCAACCCCGCTATCCCCGTGCTTGGTAAAGTAGCCTGCGGCAAGCTCACTCCTGTTACTGGCCCCGACCACAGCATATTTAAGGTTATTGGCAAGGTAGTACAGACTGAGCATTCTTAACCTGGGCTTGAGGTTGGCTTGAGCCAGCCGGCTGGCCGCCGGGTCAGCACTATTACCGGGCAGCACCTTGAGCAAGGCATCAAAAACCGTATCCAGCACCACCACCTTTGTCGGGATGGAGAACTTGCTGGCGACAAGCCGGGCGTGCTCCATATCCTCATGGCTGCTGTAGCAGGGCATAAGCACACCAAGCATGGTCTGGGGAAAGGCACGGTGGCACAATACCGCCACCACTGAGGAATCAAGCCCGCCACTCATGCCCACCACCACCCCTTTACACCCGGCAGACATTACCCTTTCCCTGACCCACGAAACCAGACTGCTGGCTAACTGCTCAACATTCATTTACATCCCGTACACACCTATTTGTTGTAAGGTTCCGACGATAGTATACTATCAAAAGGTAAAGGAGGTAAAATATTCGGAGTGCCCAAGAGGAGCGAAGCCTCCCTCTTAACAGATTATCTTTTCCCTCTCCTTTGAGGGGATCAATTTAATTAGGTGTCTAAGAGGGGCTTTGCCCCTCTTCCATAATCCCTCCCCCTCTCGAAAGAGGTAGATGAAGTTTCTCGCATGAGGGGGACTAAAGGGGGCGAGGTATACGATATAATGCAAACCGCCGACCTTATCCTTAAAAATGCTAATGTAATAACTATGGACCCAGCACGACCCACGGCCGAGCTGGTAGTTATCAAGGACAATAAGATCTTAATGGTCGCAGGCAACACGGAGCTGGAGCAAGTCAGGGGGATAAAGACCAGAGTGATCGACTGCCAGGGTAAGACCCTGGTGCCCGGCTTTAATGATGCCCACTGCCACATCTTCTCCTTTGTCAGAAAGCTGCTCAGCATCGACCTGAGTCCACCCTCGGTCAGGTCGATTGACGATATAAAGACGGCTATCAGCCGGAAGGCTCAGACTATCCCCGCCGGTAGCTGGATTCTCGCCACTGACTATAATGAGTTCTACCTCGCCGAAAAGCGCCACCCCACCCGCCGGGACATAGACGAGGTAGCCCCGAATCACCCGGTGGTTCTGTCTCACCGTTCCCTGCATGCCTGCGTGCTCAACAGCCTGGCTTTGCAGCTAGCCGGCATTACCAAGGAGACCCCGGAGCCGCCCGGCGGGCTCATTGACAGAGACCCCGAAACCGGTGAGCCAAACGGTCTCCTGTTTGAGATGCTGGGCTACATCAGGGAGAAGGTATTGCCCTCTCTATCTGATGATGAATTGACAGCGGGCATAGCCGTAGCCAATCAGCATTTCCTGTCCTGCGGTATTACCTCGTTGCAGGAGGCGAGTGTGACTAATGATTTTAATCGGTGGCAGACCCTCCGCCGGTTGAAAGACGAAGGCGGGATAAAAAGCCGGGTATCAATGATGTTCGGCATCGACGCCTTGAGCCAGCTTCAGAGGGCAAATCTTAACCCGGGCTCCGGTGACAGCCAGTTGCGCCTTGGCGGGATAAAGATAATCGTGGGTGAAGCCACCGGGCAATTACAGCCACCGCAGTTGGAGTTGAACCAGCAGGCGGTCACTGCCCATCAGGCTGGTTTTCAGCTGGCTATCCACGCCATTGAGCCGAGCACCGTTGAGGCAGCCATCACAGCCCTGGAATATGCCCGTAGCCGGCAACCTGAATCGGGTCGGCGCCACCGCATCGAGCACTGCTCTGAGTGCCCCCCCGAGCTACTTAAACGGCTAACCCGGCTTGAGGCGGTTGTCGTTACCCAACCCCCATTCCTGTTTTACAGCGGGGAAAGGTATCTGGCGACAGTGCCCGCCAGCCAACTGCCGTGGCTGTACCGGTTCCGGTCGTTTATGGACAGCGACCTGACCGTCGCCGGCAGCTCCGACTGTCCGATAGCCCCGGCGAACCCGTTAATCGGGATATACACCGCCGTCACCAGACGGGCCGAAACCGGGCAGGCAATTTCGCCGGAGCAATCAATTTCCGCCAGCCGGGCACTGGCGATGTACACCACCAATGCTGCCTACGCCTCGTTTGAAGAGGAGGTAAAGGGCTCGATTGCTCCAGGCAAGCTAGCCGATGTCGTCGTATTAAGCGGCAACCCGGTTGATTTACCCCCGGAGGAGATAAAGGGCATTAAGGTGGAGATGACCATTACCGATGGCAAGATAGTCTGGGAAGCCCCCGGGTAACGATCTCTGCCACTGGTATTATTAATGAGTCTATACTATAGTGCATCTAGACACTAATGGGTAAGGAGCAAAAATGCCTGGTGCCGACCACACGGCAGATAAGGACCATGTTATCATGTTCGCGGGCAAAGGGGGTGTCGGCAAGACGACCTGCGCCGGGGCCACTGCCCTCCACCATGCCTCTCTCGGTGAGGCAACGCTGGTTATATCAACGGACCCGACCCCTTCCCTGTCCCACATCTTCGAGATAGAAGACAGGCACAAACCGGCAACAGTCCGGGACGGGCTGTATCTGGCTGAGCTTGGCATGGAAGAGGTAAAACAGATGTGGGATAGAAAGTTTGGCCGGGAGGTCTATGAGGTATTCTCCTCGTTTGTATCGGTTCAATACGGGGAGTTTGTCGATTTCATCACCTCCATACTGCCGGGCCTGAGAGATGAATTCATGGTTCACCACATTAGAGAGCTGAGCCGGGAAGCCAGGTATAAGCATATAGTCTGGGACACGGCTCCCCTGGGGCAGACACTCGGCCTGCTCCGGACCCCGGCCATGCTCAGAGAGCATCTGAGGCCTGCGCCCCGCATTTATTCCAGGCTGAAGCTCGGCGCGGAAACCAGGAAGCCGGTGCTGGATATCATAAAGGGGTGGGAGAGCCTCTCCGGTGAAGACATGGACTTCCTCAGGTACGGAGTGAGGTTCGTCATTGTCACCATACCTGAGGCACTGGCCGTCGAGCAGCTTGACGGCATTCTTGACGAATTTGACAGGCACGGGCTTAAGGCCGACCAGCTAGTGATAAACAATGTGGTTAAGGAAGTAGGCGGCTCCGGTTTTCTCCAGGCTAAGGCCGAGCAGCAAAAAGGGTACATCGAGCTTCTCTACCGCAGATACCAAGGGCTCAGAATAGTTGAGTTACCCATGTTTCCCCGTGAGATAAAGGGAATAGACAGGTTACAGGAAGTTGAGAAAAGCCTCTTTGGATAGGAAACGGCGGCGGCTAGAAGTCGCTGAGCGGGGCTTTCTCCACGGGCTTCAGATAAGAGGTATTGTTATGCTCGGCGAGTATGAACCGTCCATCTTCACAGGTAAAGGTGGTCATGCCACAGGTGTCTTGCCTTATGTTCCAGAAATGAGAATTGTCCAGCCCCAGCAGGGCACAGACCAGCACCTTGTTCACCACCCGGTGAGATACCAGGACGACAGCACCCCGGTATCTGGCGATAACCTCATTTACCACAGCGATGGCCCTCTGGCTAACATCGTCCAGGCTTTCCCCAGACGGCATGGTTACCCGGTGAGGGTTACTGCGCCACTGCGCGTAAAGCTCCTCGTACCTCTCTTTGACTTCGTGGTGGGCCAGGCCCTGCCATTCTCCATAATCAAGGTCAATAAGACCGGGGGCAATTTCGAAATCAAGTTTATGATAGCGGGCAATCGCTTCCGCGGTGGCTAAGGCCCGCCTTAACGGGCTGGAGAAAATGGCGCCTATCTTAAAACCACCCAGGTACTCCGCCAGCAGTTCTGCCTGTCGCCTTCCGGTCTCATTCAGCTCAACATCGATTCTGCCCCTAAACACCTCACCAACGTTCCACTCCGTTTCCCCATGTCTTACCAGAATAATTTCTGTCACTGTGCCCGCCTCTATTCGGGAGTACTCCCCCCGAACTACTGCGCCTCCTCAGCCTGCATTGTTTTCTGAGACAGCACCATTGCCCCTAGCCCGAACAGGACCGTAGCCAGCCACAACCAGGGGAAGCCAAGGTATGGTATGAGCTTCAGAAGCGTGAGAATGAAGAAGCCCAGAGCCAGGGCCCCTATCAGAATGCCCCTGGTCTCCACCTTCCTGAAGCTACCGATTATCCAGTACCCGATAAAGAGACCAACGGCTATCTGGCTGAGGTATATCCCTATTGCGTAGAGAACCAGACCGATTAAACCCACGGGCACACCTACAACCGTGACGAATGTTACAATTGCGGCGATAGGGGTAGCAAATAAGATGATAGCCCCCCACCCCAGACTCAACCACGGTTTACGCCGTATGGAAGCGGCTACAGCGGCGGCTCTTCTCGGAGCCACAAGGATGATGACAATGCCCGCCAGCAGCGTCATCAGGAAAGCAACTAACTTACCGCCTATCCCGGCAAAAGGACCAGCCGGCTCTTTGGCCACGGGCACCTTGTGAGTGGTCGTACCTCCAATTCGAGCTCCGGGCTGGATGCTGGCTTCGTTCTTACTGGTGTAGGTAAGGTTGCCCTGAATATTTGCTGTCGAGGCCACAGTGAGTTTGTCAACCTCCAGTTTGATGTCTCCCCCCACGCCATCAGTCACGGTCACGTTAGTCCCACCACCAACAATGTTACCGTTGATTTGCCCGTCAATGCGGGAGGTCCCGGCACCAAGTACAAGGTCACCGCCGATTTTGCCGGTACTGGCGACCATTACCTCGCTACCGGCGGCCACCAGGTCGCGACCTATGCTACCACTGACACGGACAGTCTGTCCTGCCAGCCGCACACCACGAGTGATTTCACCGTTGACAGTGAGCACCTGCCCGGCAAATGAAACACCGCCATTAACCGTACCATTGATGGTGAGCGACCGGCCAACGCCAAAAATGTCACCGTTTACGGTGCCATCAATGGTAATGTCACTTCCGGCGACATAGAGGTCACCATCGACTACCTCCCCACTGGCGACAGTTATCGTGTCCCCACTGCGAAGGTCAGCCGCCAGGACGGGCACGGCGGCCAGCACCGTCAGCAATGTTACCAATAGAAGGGCAGCGATACCTTTGAAAATATATCTTGGCATAGCTTCTACCTCCCGCTTTCGACTCCGTCTCCTTGTCTCAAGGCTAATACAGCTTCCCGCGGTCTACGGCTCTTTTATCTTCTCGACTTCAATAGTGCACTCAGTCACCAGTGCCGCAAAGGCAGCCAGGGCAGCCAGCACCGGGGCTGCCAGAATCCCCACTGCCACCGCCGGGGCACCTATTGTCAATGGGATCTCTAATAAAGTCCGTTCCCCATGCACCAGGCGTACCCTTCTGACGTTCCCTTCACGTATGAGCTGCTTGACCTTCTCAACTAGCTGACTTCCCGATACGGTAAACTTTTCAGTAGCGCCCATTTCAAACCCTCCACTAATACTACCTTCTCCCCACGTTATATTACAGGTGAGGAAGTCATGTCAACACATGGGCAGGGTCACCCCCACCGGGAGCACAAGCCACCACGGTCAGCAGGGACACCAGCGCCACAGAAATGACCGGCAGGTAGATTCTTTTCACCAATAATCTGCTTAGGCCAATCCCTTCAGGCCAGGTCTTTCTTCTTCTCTTCGTACTCTTCCTTACCGATGTCTCCCCGGGCATACCTTCTTTTAAGTATTTCCAGCGCCGAGTCTGCCGTTGAGGAGCCAGAACCTCTGGACGCACTCAGGCCACGAACCAGGGCCACAATAGCCCAGATGACCAGCCCCCAGAAGAGAACAAACAATATTGGCATCAGCCACATCCAGCCAAAGCCAACCATCATCCCCGGCCCCATCATTCCCCAGCCACCATACTGCCACCCCGAGACCAGCCCAAAGACGGCGGGCACGACAATGATGATGGCGACAATTATGCCTCCGATAATCAAAGCTGTCTTGATGTTCCTGTCCATTTTGTACCTCCTGCCCGGCTCTATCTTAAATTATAGCAGCATCGCCCCTGATTAGCTCAAATACCAGCCTTATCCTGTCAACAGCTTCAAGAAAGAGCCCGACTGATAGAATCAGGGCACGGGCCAAGTCTTCCTGACTTGGCTACCGCCTACTATTGAATTGTTATTTTTTCGTGATATACTGTAGGGCATAGCAGACTTTAAGAGTGGGGTTAACTTGAAGGGCAAAGATTTGCTTTCGGTATCCGACTTAAGCGGTGAGGATATTCACCTCCTTATATCGGACGCCGTTGAGATGAAAGCCAAGGGCTGGCTTTCCTGGCTTAGTGGCAAGGTACTGGCAATCATGTTTGAGAAGCCGTCATTAAGGACGCGGGTGAGCTTTGAGGTCGCCATGCGCCAGTTAGGTGGAGATACCATCTATCTCTCCCCAGCGGAGGTTGGCCTGGGGGGGCGTGAGTCGGTGCCCGACGTTGCCCGTGTGCTCAGCCGCTACGTCGATGCCATCGCCGCCCGCACCTTTGCTCACCAGACTCTGGAAATTCTAGCCAGATA
>CAZNSC010000034.1:0-23158 GCA_964575695.1 uncultured Dehalococcoidales bacterium | reverse complement strand
TTCTTCTTTCGTTCCCTGGCCAAAGAGATGGGGCCAGATGCTATCTGTATCATACTCTCCGGGACAGGTACTGACGGTACTCTGGGACTCCGGGCGATCAAAGCCGAACTGGGAACCGTTTTTGTGCAGGACCCGGAATCGGCCAGATACGACGGCATGCCGCGCAGCGCCATTGATACCGGACTGGCCGACTTTGTAACAAAGCCCAGCGAGATGCCGGGAAAACTCATCCAGTTTGTAGAGCATTCGGTTGTTAACAGCACCAAATTTGGCGAGACCACCGAGGAGGCCGCAGAGCCGCTAAAGCAGATATTCGCCGTCCTGCGGACTAGGACCGGCCTCGATTTCGCCTGCTACAAGCAGACGACCATCCGCCGCCGCTTGCAGAGGCGAATGAGCGTCAACCAGATAAATGATGTTGCTGAGTACGCGCACTTTCTCAAGGAAAACGAGGATGAGGTAAAAGCGCTACTGGAGATCCAGCAAGACCTGAACCGTGCTCAAGAGGTAGCTCAAACCGGTAGCTGGCGGATGGATGTGCAGCGCAATACACTGTTGTGGTCTGATGAGAACCATCGCATCTTCGACATACCTAAAGGAACTGCCATGACTTATGAGACATTCCTCTCCTGCGTGCATCCGGATGACCGGGAATATGTTGACAGCAAGTGGCAGGCGGCTCTTCAGGGCGAAAAATATGACATTGAGCACCGCATCATTGTGGGGGATGAAGTAAAATGGGTCCACGAGAAGGCTGGGCTTGAGTTCGACAAGCAGGGTATGCTGAAAGGTGCCTTCGGAACTACCCAGGATATCACTGAGCGCAAGAAAGCAGAAGAAGAGCTGCGCCAGACACGCGACTATCTGGATAACCTGATTAACTATGCTAACGCTCCCATCATCGTCTGGAATCCCAAGCTCGAGATTACGAGATTCAACCACGCTTTTGAGCGGCTCACCGGACGCACTGAGAATGAAGTGCTTAGAAAGAAACTGGAGGTACTTTTCCCAGAGGATAGCCGGGCTGTAACGATGAAACTTATTCGTAAGACTACATCCGGCAAACGATGGGAGGTTGTAGAGATTCCCATTCAGCACATCGATGGCTCGGTGCGAACCGTCCTCTGGAACTCGGCAACACTATTCGCAGCCGACGGCAAGGCTCCCATCGCCACCATTGCCCAGGGACATGACATCACCGGGCGCAAGCTGGCGGAGGCGGGACAGGAACGCCTGAACCAGGAGCTATCTGATAGGCTTAACGAACTACAGACCGTACTGGACACCGCACCAATCGCCATCTGGATTTGTCGCGATCCTAAATGCCACAATATTACCGGAAACATCTACGCAAACGAGCTCTTTGGAGTCGAGCGAGGCGCCAACATATCGCGGAGTGCCCTACCTGACGAGGCGGCTGTCACTTACCGAGTACTCCGTAAAGGGGTAGAGTTGAAGCCGGAGGAATTACCCGCCCAGGTCGCCGTGGCCACCGGTAAATCAGTAGCCCCGCAGGAAATCGAAATCCTTTTCGAAAATGGCCGCCGACTATATATGCTGGTTAGTGCCGTGCCCTTAGTCGACAGCGAAGGGCGTACCCGTGGTGCCGTGGCTATAGGTGCGAATATCACCGAGCAAAAGAAGGAGATGGACATTAAAGACGAGTTCATCGGCATGGTCTCTCATGAGCTGCGAACGCCCCTGACGGTTGTTATTGGCGCCCTGGGTACTGCACAGGACAAGCGAGCCTCTAAGGAAGAGAGAGAGGTATTAATGGAAGAGGCCAGTTCAAGTGCCGAATCGTTGGCCAGCATATTGGGCAACATGCTGGAGCTGTCAAGACATCAGGCCGGTCGCATGAAGCTGGACAAGAAACCGGTCATAATTGCCGAAGTTGCCGAAAAGGCTAAGCAAAGAGTCGTCAGGAAATATGATACTCACAATATTATACTGGACATCCCGGACGAAATCCCTGAGGTAATAGTCGATGCTGTCAGAATGGAACAGGTTCTGTACAATCTCCTGGAGAATGCTGTCAAATATTCTCCTGAAGGCAGCGAAGTTTGCATCTTCAGTCAACAGGACAAGGCAGGCCTGGTTATCGGCATAAGCGACCATGGAATAGGCATCTCCCCGGACGACCAGCAAAAACTCTTCGAACCCTTTGCGAGGTTAAAGGGGAGCGGGAGCAGCGGGGTTGGACTAGGTCTGGTGGTGTGCAAACACCTGGTCGAAGCCCATGGTGGCCGTATCTGGGTTGAATCAAAGCTGGGTGAGGGGACTACCTTCTTTTTCACCATACCCCGAGGTAAGTAAAAAGAGGGTAAAATACCGAGGACGAGTTAATCAACTAGCCCCTGCGGTCCAGCAATCTCTCAATTCTATTTATCATTTCGTTGACGTCTAGAGGTTTGGCAAGAAAGTCATTAGCTCCCAGGCTCAGGGCTTTCTGAGCGTTTTCCGGTCGGGCACTGAGGACGATAACCGGCAGTTCCGAAACGGCACGCAGTTTCTGCAATACTTCGAAGCCATCCATTCCGGGCATAATGACATCAAGCAGCATTATATCCGGGCATGCCGAGCCAATCAGGTCAAGAGCTTCTTCCCCGCCTTGCGCAGTAATTACATCATAACCAGAAATCCTCAGCTTGATACTAAGGATTTTGAGAATTGCTCGCTCATCGTCAACGAGGAGTACCCTTTTCGTTACTTTCGCTGTCCCTTTACTCACTATTCTCCGCCTGCGGCTTCCGAAACTGTATTTTAACCTAAGGACAGTTAAAAAGTCACAACATTTGCCGTGGGAAAATTACAAAAGTATGTAATTTTGATGGCCTTTGCACCAATATACTCAAAATAGATTCAAACAGAAGTCACCATCGGTTTCCATGGTCACAAATACTCATTCTGGGAATACACAAAGCTACTAAACCGGAGCCGGAAGCAGTGAATTGATAGAGAAACCGGCCTTAAGGCCGGTTTCTCGGCAGTTGGGTAACAATAAAGCAGAAAGTGACCCAGAGCAAAAAATATTCGAAGGTGATTCCTCATTGTTCAGAAAGCCCCAAAATGTCATATTTTTGTAACAATTTCCCCTGCCGCTTTATGACTTTTACATTAGTGACATGAAATAATTGCCAAGAGGGTATCATTCCTCGGGTAGAGTGAGTGAAGATGCTTCACCTGATACTCCTGTTACATTGACCGGAATATTTGTTTTCTGGCTGATGCCCTTGGGTATCACCATACCGCGGGAACGGCTAAGACAAATGTATAAAAGGAGTAACACGATGAATAGAATACTTGGTCTGTTGATTTGCATTCCTCTCATACTAGCCGGCTGTAGCGTACTGGGGATTCCCAAGCAGACGGAGTTTTCCTTCGAGAAAGGTATGGATGGCTGGGCAGCACAGGGTACAGACCTGAGTAACCCGGCAGACGAATGGTCTATCGAGCGTTCTGAAGATATGGCCACAGACGGTAGCACCTCATTGAAATTCCACCTCAATAACCTGAACGATGCGGGCAAAATCTGGATTGAACGTCCGTTTGATGTTGACTCAAATAGCTACTACCAGGTTCACGTGCAGTATGATTTTGCCAGCGCAGACTACGGTGACTTTAACCTGTGGACCATAATTACAGGAGCACTGTTGGGACCGCCAACCAAAGCAGACGAACTTGTCTATCAGAGAGATACCGGGAACGGCGGTGATAGAGATGAGGGGTATAAGTGGTTGCACAAGACGTACACCTTTGATATGCGGACGGGGCCGGAAAAAGAAATATACGTCGTCATAGGTGTCTGGGGAACATGGGAAACAGCCCGTACTTATTACATAGATAACGTCAAGATCACTGTTGTCAAGAGCTAAATAGTGGGAATGCAGGGAATAAAGAGGGATGAAAATTACGTCGCACGATGTATCGGGGCTATTGCGGCCCGAAACAGATGAGGAGGGAAGGAAATGTACAAGAAGATGCTGGTTCCGCTTGATGGCTCAGAACTCGCCGAAGTAGTTCTGCCATACGCCAGAGAGTTGGCGGGAAGGCTGGACCTTGAACTGACCTTACTACATGTCTGTGAACCCCACAGCTCCGAATCGCAATTCATGTGCCGAGCCTATATCGAGCACGCCGCTGAGATATTAGAGAGAGAATCCAGGGAAGTTCAGGTCAAAACAGGCGCCCCACCAGAGGTGAAAGTAATTGAAGCACATGCAGAAGTGGCCGTTGGCCGTCCTGCCGAAGGAATTATTGACTACGCTGAAAAGAATAAGGCTGACCTTATACTGATGGCGACTCACGGCCGCTCCGGAGTCAGGCGCTGGGTCTTGGGCAGTGTGGCTGACAGAGTACTCAGGGTATCAAACATACCAGTATGGCTGGTTCGAGCAAATGTCCCAGAAGAGATAGTCTACGACGAGTGGCCCAAACGAACAATGCTGGTACCGCTTGATGGCTCAAACTTTGCTGAGTCAGTGCTTCCCCATGTAGAGGCACTGGCCAAGCAGCGCGGCGCTGCCCTGGTAAACGTAATTTTGCTCAGGGTGTTTGAGGAACCGTATATTAATGCCGACTATCCCGAAGCGTCTATGAATCTAACCTGGGAAGAACATGTCAGGAGGGTAAGGGAACACTTCAAACAGGAAGCTGAGAGATATTTGACCGGAGTGCAAAAACGGCTCACCAGTGCTGGCCTCAAAGTACGGTCGGAGGTGCTCATAGGAAACCCAGCTGATGAGATTGCCCGCTATGCCCATGAGAACCATCCGAACCTGGTTGTTTTAGCAACCCACGGGTCTTCAGGGCCCAGTCGATGGGAATATGGAAATATCGCTGAGAAGGTACTGCGGGGGATTTCCAGTCCTGTCTTTCTTGTCAGACCACAGCGAAGTTGATATTTTCTTCAGGTTGAACGCGTGCTTTCCCGGAGCACTAACTCAGGAGAAGGGAAAATGAGCAAGTCGGAAAGCAAGAAGCATAATCGATCCCAAGGCGACGCAGCAAAGGCGGCAGATGATCCGTCTTTGAAAGAGCTGTCCGCACTGATGAAACATCTGGATACTTCGCCTGACGGTCTAACCGGGAAAGAAGCGCAGCAGCGTCTGGAGAAGTACGGCTACAACGAGATTGAAGAGAAGAAGCAAAGCCCTGTCCTGAAATTCTTTTCCTATTTCTGGGGTCCCATTCCCATTATGATAATAATAGCTGCCATACTGTCGGCGGTGCTACGTCACTGGCCTGATGTCGGCGTTATTCTGGTGCTTCTGGTGATGAACGCCGTCGTGGGTTTTCGGGAGGAGTACCAGGCAGATAGTGCCATTGCGGCTCTTAAGAAAAAACTGGCCCTCAAAGCAAAGGTAAAACGAGACGGGGAATGGGCCAGCATTGCCGCCCGTGAACTCGTGCCCGGTGACCTCGTACGCCTGCGTATCGGTGATATCATACCAGCCGATTCCAAGCTCCTTGAAGGTGACCCGGTGCAGGTAGACCAATCAGCCCTAACCGGTGAGTCTTTGCCCGTTGAGCACAAGTCTGGAGACGCCGTCTTCTCGGGCTCGGTTCTTAAACAGGGCGAGATTGACGCCCTGGTGTATGCCACGGGAAAAGATACCTACTACGGCAAGACCGCCGAACTGGTTGAGTCAGCCGTTACACGGAGCCATCTTCAGCGTGCCATTGTCAAAATTGCCGACTATCTGCTTATTATAGCGGCCATTCTGGCGGTCCTGATAACTGGCGTGGCTGTGTCAAGGCATGACCAAATCCTCGTCGTGCTCCAATTCGTGCTGGTACTGACGATAGCCGCTGTTCCCGTGGCGATGCCGGCTGTTTTGTCCGTGACCATGGCGCTGGGGGCCAAGATGCTGGCAGCCAAGCAGGCCATCGTCACCAAGCTGACAGCTGTCGAGGAGGTAGCCGGTATCGATATTCTCTGTTCGGACAAGACGGGGACGCTGACCAAGAGCGAACTTACTCAGGGAGACCCTTTCGTTGTAGAAGGCTACAAACCCGAAGACGTTATTCTCTTCGGAGGGCTCGCTTCGCGGGCTGAAGACCAAGACCCGATTGACCTTGCCGTGCTCAGCGGCGTAAAGGACAAGACGCTCCTGGAGTCTTACAATATTATACATTTTCAGCCCTTCGACCCGGTACATAAACGAACCGAGGCCGAAGTAAAGGGCGCTGATGGAAAGGGTTTCAAGGTAGCCAAGGGCGCCCCTCAGGTCATTCTGGCACTTGACCCTGATGCGGAGAAGATAAAAGGAGATGTCGATAAGGCTGTCAACGAGTTTGCCTCCCGCGGTTTCCGTTCACTGGGTGTGGCGCGCACCGATGGCAAAGACCGATGGCAGTTTACCGGCATTATACCGCTCTTCGACCCGCTGCGTGACGATTCCAAGGAAACTATTGATACGGCCCGCAAAATGGGGCTGAAGGTCAAGATGGTTACCGGGGACCAGATTGCCATCGCTAAAGAAATCGGACGGCAACTGGAGCTTGGTACCAACATCTTGGATGCCAGCATCTTCGGTGAAACCAAGCACTACGAGACCGGCCAGCTAGCCGACGCTATTGAACAGGCCGATGGCTTTGCCCAGGTGTTTCCCGAGCACAAATATCACATCGTGGACGTGTTACAGCAGCGGGGGCATATCGTGGGCATGACCGGGGACGGCGTCAATGATGCCCCCGCTTTAAAGAAGGCGGACGCGGGCATTGCTGTCTCAGGGGCCACCGATGCCGCTCGTGCGGCTGCCAGCATCGTATTACTACTGCCGGGCCTCTCGGTGATTATCGATGCCATAAAGGAAAGCCGCAAAATCTTCCAGCGCATGCTGAACTATTCTATCTACCGCATAGCCGAAACGGTGGCGCTTCTGGGATTCCTGACTTTAGCAATACTTCTCTTTAAGGTATACCCGGTAACGGCAATAATGGTCGTGCTACTGGCAATACTTAACGATGGGGCCATCCTGTCCATTGCTTATGACAACGTGCGTTCTGCGGGCCAGCCGGAAAGATGGAATATGCGGGTGGTACTCGGCGTAGCCACGATTTTGGGCAGTTTCGCCATGCTACGGTCATTCGGTATCTTTTACCTGGGAAATAGCGTTTTCCATCTCAACAACGATCTAGTCCGGACCATGGTATATCTCAACCTGTCCGTAGGCGGCCACCTGACCTTATTTGCCGCCCGTACCAGGGGGCCTTTCTGGTCGATCAAGCCGGCGCGAATTTTGTTAGCGGCGGTGGTCGGCACGCAAATCATCGCCACATTCATTGCTGTCTATGGCATGTTAATGACACCTTTAGGCTGGACATATGCTGGCATTGTCTGGGGTTATTCCCTGGTGATGTTCCTTATTCAAGACCAGGTCAAACTCGTCGCTCGCAAGGTATTTGGCGAGGAACACTGCGGTTACTACGGGAGGCATGTAAGGGGAAATTGTTAGCATTGTACTCTAGGAGCACAAGCGTGAAATCAACAGAAGACCGCTACAGCAGAATATTTGGCGCTTATGACATACGGGGAGTGGTGGGAGAAGACCTGGATACCCCCACGGTAATGGCGATCAGCCGTGCCTATGGTAATTACCTTTGCCCCCGGGAATCGGGACATTTCGTCATCGGCCATGATGGCCGCTGGAGCTCGGCGGCCTTCGCTGAAGCAGCAAGTGTCGGACTCCGCCAGTCTGGACACAAAGTAACGCATATCGGCCTTTCCAGCACCCCCATGGTCTACTGGTATGGGGCCGAAGGCGGCTTTGACGGCTCAATTGCCATCAGCGCCAGTCACCTTCCCCCGAGCTATAATGGCCTGAAGCTCTGCGCTCGCGATGCGTTGCCCCTGAGCAGTGAGCACGGCCTGCCAGAGATAGAGGACATGCTGCTAAAACCGGCGAAGAAAGATACCCGCCAGTGCAGCGAGACAGTACAGTACGCCTCGCCTCTAGCCATATATGCCGCACAAATCGGATGGCATTTGAAGCCCATGAGACCTTTGAAAGTAGCGGTGGACGCGGGCAATGGAATGGGGGGTATGGCCACCGAAGCCGTAATGGCAACTATTGGTATGGTTGAGTTGTGGCGGCTAAATTTTCATCTGGACAGTAAGTTCCCGGTGCGCCCATCAAATCCACTGGAACCAGGGGCACTTGACCAGCTGGCTGGTATCGTAAAGAAAAATGACCTCAACTTCGGCCTGGCATTTGATGGAGACGCTGACCGGGCAATTGTGGTTGATGAACAGGGTGAAATGGTACCCCCGGATACCCTCGGTGGATTGATTGCAATGCACCTGCTGAAGAGGGCTCCCGGAGCGACTATTTTACATGACCTGCGTGTATCCCGCGCCATTCCTGAGCAAATCGAGGCGGCAGGGGGTCAGGCGGTACGTGGCAGAGTCGGACACGCATTTATCAAGCGTGCTATGCGCGAGCATAATGCCATATTTGCGATGGAGCTTTCCGGTCACTACTATTACGCAGACCTCCATTACACTGATAATGCGCTACGTACTCTGGTCGAATTAGTCAATATCACTTCTGCCGAGAATAAGCCGCTATCCAGCTTAATAAAACCATTTGAACGTTATCCCTCCAGCGGCGAGATAAATCGCAAGGTGGCAAATCGGGAGAAGGTGCTGACAGGCCTGGAGGCACACTACACGGATGGAAATGCGGACCACCTAGACGGGCTCTCAGTGGACTACCCGGACTGGTGGTTCAACGTTCGCTCTTCTCATACCGAACCACTATTGCGCCTCAACCTAGGTGCGGTAAGTCAGAGCCTTCTCAACCAGAGGCGTAGAGAATTGCTTTCACAGATTAGACATATAGACAGTGCAAAATAGAACTGGTTAAGGAGGCAAGTATGAGTACAGATTACAAGTACATTCGGTTTTTTAAGGATCTGGGTATTAACGACGTATCCCTGGTCGGAGGTAAGACCGCTTCTCTTGGGGAGATGTACCGTGAACTAACCAAACAGGGTGTCAGGGTACCTAATGGTTTTGGTATTACGGCTGATGCCTACCGGCACATACTGGATGAGGCGGACGCCTGGCGAGACCTGCACAAGGCGCTGGATGGAGTTGACCCCACCGATGTCACTGACCTGAGCCGACGAGGCAAGCAGGCCCGAACGGTTGTCTACGGGGCTCCAATACCCGAAGACCTGAGGCAAGAAATCCTGGATGCCTACAGAGTCCTCCAGAATGAATACGGGCCCGATATCAGCGTCGCCGTTCGCAGTTCGGCGACCGCCGAGGACATGCCTAACGCCAGTTTTGCCGGGCAGCATGAGAGTTTCCTGAACGTACATGGTGATGAGATGCTGATCGACTCATGCAAGAGGTGTTTTGCCAGCATCTTCACCAACCGTGCCATACACTATCGCATAGACCAGGGCTTTGACCACTTCAAGGTATTCCTATCTATCGCCATCATGAAGATGGTGCGCTCGGACCTGGCCGCCAGCGGGGTAATATTCTCTGTGGACACGGAATCCGGTTTTCGAGATGTGGTGTTCATCACGGCAGCCTACGGCCTGGGTGAGAACGTCGTTCAAGGTGCGGTTGACCCGGACGAATTCTATGTCTTTAAACCCACTCTCGAGAAAGGTCACCGCAGCGTGCTGCGGCGGCGACTGGGCAGCAAGGAAATCAAGATGGTGTATTCGGTGAACGGGGCCAAGCAGACTACCTACAACGTGCCTACTCCCGATGCTGAGCGGCAGCATTTCTGTATCTCCGACGACGAGGCGCTTATTCTGGCCGACTATGCCATCAAAGTAGAAAAACACTATAGCGAGAAGGCCGGCCACGCTCTTCCGATGGATATGGAGTGGGCTAAGGATGGGAAAGATGGACTTCTCTATATGGTTCAAGCGCGGCCCGAGACTGTTGTTTCCCAGAGGCAGGGAAACGTGCTTGAGGAGTACGTCCTCAAAGGAACCGGAGAAATCCTGGCGACCGGCCGTGCCGTGGGGGAAAAGATAGCCACCGGGAAGGTACATATTATTACCGATACTGCACAACTATCCGAATTCAAGAAAGGCGAGGTTCTGGCTGCCGATACCACCACCCCGGACTGGGAGCCGGTTATGAAGGTGGCGTCTGCCATCGTGACCAATCGCGGCGGCCGCACCTGCCATGCCGCCATTGTCAGCCGTGAGTTAGGCATTCCGGCAGTAGTGGGTGCCGAGAATGCAACCACCCACATCCCCAATGGCGAGGAGGTCACCGTGTCCTGCGCTGAGGGAGATGTGGGCAAGGTGTACCGTGGTGAGATACCCTTCGAGATGGAAAAAACAGACCTCAGCAGTTTGCCACGGCCGTCAACCAAGATCATGATAAACCTGGGTAACCCAGAACTTGCCTTCAAGACAAGCTTCATCCCAAACGACGGGGTTGGTCTGGCGCGCATGGAATTCATCATCGCCGAATACATAAAGGCGCACCCGATGGCCCTCGTGCACCCTGAGCGCGTGACTGACAAAAAGACGCGAGCAGAAATCGAACGCCTGACAAGTAATTATAAGAGTCCCTCCGATTTCTTTATCGAAAGGCTTTCTGAGGGGGTGGGCACGATTGCTGCCGCCTTCTATCCCAAGCCGGTCGTGGTGCGCATGTCCGACTTCAAAAGCAACGAGTACGCCAGCCTGCTGGGAGGAGAGTTCTTTGAACCCCGGGAAGACAACCCGATGCTGGGCTTTCGCGGTGCCTCGCGCTATGCCCATCAGGCCTACGTTGAAGGCTTCGCCCTGGAGTGTGCCGCCATGAAGCGTGTCCGCAATGAGATGGGACTCACCAATATGAAGCTGATGATTCCTTTTTGCCGCCGTGTGGATGAGGCGGCAAAGGTGGTCAGCCAGATGGCGGAGTTTGGCCTTGAGAGGGGCAAGGATGGACTTGAGATTTACGTTATGTGCGAGATACCGAATAATGTCCTCCAGATTGATGCCTTCTCCAGGTACTTCGATGGGTTTTCCATCGGCTCCAATGACCTTGCCCAGCTCGTTCTTGGCGTTGACCGCGATTCGGAGATAGTCGCCTTCGACTATGATGAGCGTGATGCCGGCGTTAAAGAAATGATCCGGCTCTCGGTGGAAGGATGTAAGCGCAATAAGCGGCACTCCGGACTCTGTGGCCAGGCTCCTTCTGACTATCCGGAGATGGCGGAGTTTCTGGTGGAGATAGGCATCGACTCCATGAGCCTTAATCCTGATGCCGTGCTCAAAACAACCCGCCATGTCCTGGAAGTAGAGAAGAAGCTGAAGCGAACACCAGCGGCCAGCGTGGTAGGCTAGCCTCAGCAAGGAGATTTTCATGGCAATACCAGGTTATTATCTACTTCCCTCTCTTCCGGAAGGACTGGGGGGTCTCACCGAACTGGCCCTGGACCTTCGCTGGTCCTGGAACCACGCCGCCGACACACTCTGGATGCAGGTCGATTCCGAACTCTGGAATACAACCGGCAACCCCTGGCTCATTCTGCAGACAGTGTCCAGCGAACGCCTCAGAGCACTTGCCGAAGATGCACGATTCCGGAAACTGGTTGATGACAGCGTGGCCGAGCATCGTCAAGCCCTGGAATCAGCAACATGGTTCCAGCAGGCATACTCTAAAGAGCCCTTCACCATAGCCTATTTCAGCATGGAGTATGGGCTGAGCGAGGCCCTGCCCATATACTCGGGAGGTCTTGGCATTCTGGCGGGAGATTACCTGAAAACGGCCAGTGACCTCGGCGTTCCTGTGATCGGCATAGGTCTCTTCTATCAGCAGGGCTACTTCCGGCAGGCGATAGATTCTCACGGCCACCAGACCGAATTTTTCCCCTATAATGACCCCAGCCAGCTACCGGTGATGCCGGTTCGCGACCGCAATGGAGAATGGCTCCGGCTGAAGCTATCCTTCCCTGGCCGAACCCTGTGGCTACGGGCCTGGGAAGCCAGGGTGGGGCGGGTGAAGCTCCATCTCCTGGACAGCAATGACCCGGTCAACAGTCCCGCGGACCGTGGCATCACCAGTGAGCTTTACGGCGGCGGCCCGGAATTACGCCTGCAGCAGGAAATAGTGCTTGGTATCGGGGGCTGGCAGCTGGTCAGGGGTCTGGGCCTTGACCCGGAAGTCTGCCACCTCAACGAGGGGCATGCGGCACTGGCTGTCATTGAGCGAGCGCACGGCTGCATGGCCACCAATCACCAGCCCTTTGAGTTGGCGCTAGCCGCGACCCGCGCCGGTAACATCTTCACCACGCACACACCGGTGGAAGCAGGGTTTGACTGCTTCCACCAAGAGCTTGTAGAGCGCTACCTGGCCGGTTATGCGGAGCAGTTAGGCATCGGGGTGGCAGGCCTTATGAGGCTGGGCAGGAAAGACCCGACCAACACACTGGAACCGCTCAATATGGCCTTTCTTGCCATGCGGGGCTCAGGGGTGGTGAACGGTGTCAGCCGCCTTCACGGCGAGGTGAGCCGCCGCATTTTCCAGCCGCTTTACCCCCGGTGGCCCCAGGAAGAAGTACCGGTGACTCATGTAACCAATGGAGTCCATATGCCTTCCTGGGATTCATCTGCGGCAGATATTTGCTGGACGAATGCCTGCGGCAAGGGACGCTGGCTGGACACTATGGACACCATCGAGCAAGATTTCAAGAAGCTCAGCGACGAAATGCTGTGGCAGTTACGCATGGAAGAAACGCAACAACTAATCCGTTTCGTCCGGGTGCGTCTCGCCAGGCAGATGGCATCAGCCGGGGCCTCATCTCAACTTATCAGCCAATGCGACCAATTACTTGAGCCTGATGTGCTTACCCTCGGTTTTGCCCGCCGATTTACCGCCTATAAACGGCCCAACCTGCTGCTTCATGACCCTGACCGCCTGGCGGATATACTCAACGACCCTCAGCGCCCCGCTCAGATTATCATCGCCGGAAAAGCCCATCCCCGTGATGAGGAGGGCAAAGCGCTGGTCCGGGAATGGTGGGAGTACTCGCTACGTCCTGACCTACAGGGCAGGGTCGTTTTCATTTCAGACTACGACATGGCCCTTGCCGAGCAGCTGGTACAGGGCGTAGACCTCTGGGTAAACACCCCACGCCGGCCCTGGGAGGCATGTGGAACCAGTGGCATGAAGGTACTGGTGAACGGGGGCTTGAACCTCTCAGAACTGGATGGCTGGTGGGCAGAGGCCTATCGTCCCGAGATAGGATGGGCTATCGGCGACCGCCAAGAGCACGAAAAAGACCCGAACTGGGACGTCCGTGAAGCCGAACAGCTTTTCCGGCTACTCGAAGAACAGATTATTCCGTGCTTCTATGAGCGCGATAATAAGGGTATTCCGCGTGCCTGGGTGGCTCGCATGAGGGCAAGTATGGCCGAACTCACGCCGCAGTTTAGCGCCAACCGGATGCTGCGTGAGTATGTAGATAAGTTATACCGTGCTTCCGCGAAAAACTACCTGAGACGTATCGCTTCCGGAGCTCAGGAAGCGCGGCAATTATGTCAGTGGCGCGACTCTCTGGAAAGAAACTGGCATAAGCTACGTTTCAGCAGCTACGACGTGCAGAGGGACGGTGATAATTACCTCATAAACGTCACGGTCTACCTTGATGAGCTTGATGCCAGCTATATAGAAGTACAGCTGTATGCCGAGCCGCAGCGTGACGGAGAACCCGAAATTCACATGATGGAGATGGTTGAGCCTCTGGCAGGAACAATGAAAGGTTACCTCTACCGTGCTCGGATTCCGGCGCACCGGCCGGCAGAGCATTATACAGCGCGCATAGTTCCATGCTTCGGCGGCGCCGCCGTACCCCTAGAGGCCGCCAATATACTGTGGTACAAATAAAAGGGCAGGAGTGTTATAAAAAGAATGTTGAAAGACACAGTCAGGTGGAGTAAAAGAGCTCAAAGGTCGCGGCTGGAGGACTTATTACGAGCTTTCTCAGTACACCGGACTGGTCAAAAGCTAGATGTTAATAATCTATAGCGGATGGTTTGGGCATGGAAAAGCAAATGAAAGAAATCAAAGCCGCATATCCGTCGCAATATGAAACGAACGTATTGCTCAGGGACGGGGCAAGTATACTCTTGAGACCTATTAAGAGGGACGATGCCCGGCGCTGGCTGGACTTTGCGTCCAGGCTCAGTCCCTCCCACACAAAGTATCTGCGCTTGCATCACATGTCGAAAGAGATGGGGCTGGAGGACGCCATCCGTTTTTGCACGGTGGACTATCATGATACGTTCGCTTTTGTTGCGGAGGTTCTGCGGGAGCCGAAACGGGACATTGTGGCTACCGGAAAATACTACCGGCTTCCAGACCGTCATTCCGCTGAGGTGGTGCTGGTTGTCGAAGAGGGCTACCAGGGCAGAGGTCTCGGTACCCTCTTATTAGAGCGCCTAGCCGATGTGGCGCGGGGAAACGGTATTGATGTCTTTGAAGCCGACGTCCTCGCTGAAAACGAGCAGATGATGAGCGTTTTTGAGAATTACGGGTTTCATATTACCAGCGAGCTTCAAGCTGGCGTATACCATGTTGCCTTCCCCATCACCCAAACTCCGGCAGTAGAAGACAGGGAAGCAGAGAGAGAACGAGTTTCAACGCTTGCCTCACTCCGCTCGCTTCTGAAGCCACAGTCGGTAGCAGTGATTGGAGCATCACGGCATCCCGGCACCATCGGCTACCTACTTCTCCAGTGCCTCATTCAGAGTGGTTTTTCGGGAAAGATATACCCGGTGAACCCCAATACTGATTCGCTAATGTCGCTGACGACTTATCCCTCGGCGCTTGCTATTCCCGGAGAGATAGACATGGCAATCATCGCCGTCCCCGCCAGGCTTGTCGTCAAGGTAGCGGACGAGTGCGGGCACAAAGGGGTCCGCGTCCTGGTTGTCATCTCGGACGGATTCAAAGAAACAGGGCCAGAAGGGGCATCCCGGGAGAAGGAACTCCGTGACATAGCGTTCGGCCACGGCATGAGGATAATCGGGCCGAACTGCATGGGTGTAATAAATACCGACCCATCTATCAAAATGAACGCCACCTTCTCACCGGTTTATCCGCCCCAAGGCAATGTTGCCTTTCTTTCTCAGAGTGGAGCTATGGGACTGGTCGTCCTTGAATATGCCAGCAACCTTAATATGGGAATATCCACTTTCGTAAGTGTTGGTAACCGGACTGATATCTCGTCCAACGACTTGCTGGAATACTGGGAGCAGGACCCGGCGACTGACGTGATCCTGCTTTATCTGGAGTCATTCGGGAATCCGCGCAAGTTCTCCCGCATCGCCCGCAGGGTTAGCGCAAGGAAACCGGTGGTTGCCGTCAAGGGAGGTAGCACCCAAGCTGGTTCTCGCGCGGCCTCATCGCACACCGGCGCTATGGCAACATCAGATGTAGTCTCCGATGTCCTGTTCCGGCACGCCGGTATTATCAGGGTGAACCTGATGGAGGAAATGTTCGACGTCGCCACCCTTCTCTCGAACCAGCCTTTACCCCGTGGCCGAAGATTGGTGATAGTGACCAACGGGGGCGGCCCTGGCATAATTGCCGCCGATGCCTCGGCCAGGCATGGGCTGTTGCTGCCACAGCCGTCCGGAGAGTTGGTCCGCAAACTGAAATCCGCCCTGAAACGGGATATCAGCATTCATAATCCACTCGATACTACCGCCGGTGCCGATGCTGAAGAGTTCCGTGGAATATTGGAGGTCCTCGCCTCCGACAGGGAAAGCGATGCTGTCCTGGCCATATTCATTCCACCCGTAGTGGAAAATATGGCAGATTTTGAAGCCGCCATCAGAGCCGTAGCGGTGGCTTTCCAGAAAGAAGGCAAGCCCCTGCTGGCGTGTTTTCTGGGGCAGAGAGGTTTCAAGGCAAAACTGGGTTCCAGCGGCAGGTTTGTGCCCAGCTATCCCTTTCCCGAAGAGGCGATAGCAGCGCTCTCCAAGGCCATGGAATACGCCGAGATGCGGAGAAAGCCCGCCGGGAGAATACCGAAGCTCGAAGGAATTAAGAAAGAAAAAGCTCTTGATATTATCCGCAAGGTAGTGGCAAGGAGCCCGCAGAGACCTTTATGGCTATCTGCCGAAGAGATAAGTGATGTGCTGGCTTGCTATGGTATCAGGCTTGTTGAGACAGCTTTCGCTGGCACGCCTGACGAAGCGGCACAGGCGGCCTCAAAAGTGGGATTTCCGGTGGCTGTCAAACTTGCTTCACCCACTATTACGCATAAGAGCGATGTTGGCGGAGTGGTACTTAACCTGGACTCAGCAAGCGCGGTGAAGAGGGCATTCAACGATATAAGAGCCAGACTTGAGAAGAATGGTCACCAGGATGAAATGCAGGGAGTTATTGTGCAGCCAATGATAAGAGATGGCATAGAGACCATTGCCGGGGTGACTCAGGACCCGATGTTCGGGCCGCTCATAATGTTTGGCTCAGGGGGAATCTACGCCGAACTGATAAACGATGTTGCTCTTAGATTACATCCCATCACTGATCTCGATGCGAGAGAGATGATCGGATCGATCAAAATGGCCAAAATCTTCGAGGGCTTCCGTGGTTCGCCACCGGCGGACATTGAGGCTATTCAAGACTTGCTACTCAGGCTTTCCGCCATGGTGGACGATATACCACAGATAGCCGAACTGGACTTCAATCCCGTAGTAGTTATGCCCGAAGGAGAAGGTTACTGGATAGCGGATGCCAGAATTATGCTCAAATAGGCTAATAATCTAGTGAGTTCGTGGGAGTAAACCATGTTGTGAAGGGAGTCCTGACAACCACGAGGGAGGTTTTCAGAGATGAGCGCCGCTGAAAAAAAGTCGGTCCCAGCCAAGCCGCGGGGCGTCCTGTCAATGATATACGAGCAGCACTGGCATGTGGAGTTCACCCACTTTCCTGTATCCTTCTTTGTCGGCTCGGCGCTGTTCATGGTCCTGCATTTTGCCAGCTACTCCAACCGCGATGCCTACGAGCTGGCCTCTTTCGTGTTGCTGGTCGCTGGTATGGTGGTGATGTGGCCGACCACGATCACCGGCTGGAACACCTGGAAAGGCCATTACCGAGGAGCTCACGCCAAGATATTTCTTTACAAGATCAGGACCGCCTTCGGCATGATAGCTCTGAGCGTACTGCTTGTGGTATGGCGAGTTGCTTTCCCGCCCCCGAAAGATACTGTCTGGTTCTATGCCTACGCCGTCGGTATCTTTTTACTTTTTATTGGTACAGTAATAGAAGGCTTCTACGGCGGAAGGCTGAACCATCATTAGTCTTAAGGGAGGTAAAGATGTCAGAGTATACTGACCTGCAGGATATGATCGATGTACTTACCATGGCCATCGCTAGGGAAGAATTCGAGGAACGGTTCTTCAGGCGCTCATGCAAGGCATCCACACACAAAATGGCCTGTGAGATGTTTGAGGAAATAGCCGGCGAATTCGCCAGCCATCGGCAGGGCCTGGAATCACGGAGGCAGGTGCTTACGGAGGCCCTGGAGGACCTGAAAAAGGCCAAACAACAATCATAGCATTTAGAAGGGGGGTGACTCATGGACAAGTTACCGCCGGAGATGTTACCGGCCGTGCCGCATGTTACTTTCCTGATTTTCAATCTGGCCATCCCGAATATTATAGCCTGGGCGACGGTAATCGCGGTTTTCCTTGCGGCTGCATGGCTCAGATTACCCAAAATATTCTGAATTGACTCCGAAAGGAAGCGGTTCTCGAAGGAGGTGAACCATGAACCTCACGCAAAAAGCGCAGGAGTTAATAACGGACAATATGTCACTGGAAGACGCCTTACCGACGAGCATGCCCGTTTACGTCAACTCGGTGGCTTATCTTTTTGGCGTGCTGGCCCTTTCATCTTTCGTCATGCTCTTCATCACCGGACCGATTCTGGCCATATTCGGGCCTGACTGGTATCACATCTCACCAAATGGAAGATTTGTGAACTCGGTGCATTTCTGGAGCACGCAGGTCTTCTTTGCCTCGATGCTAATGCACCTGGCTACAAAGTACTTCATGGGCGCCTGGCGCGACGGGCGCTGGAAGACCTGGATAGCGGGAATGGTAACCTTCGCCGTGGCCGTATTTACCGCTTTGACCGGCTACCTTTCTCAGACAAACTTTGATTCACAATGGGCAGCCTTACAAGCCAAGGACGCCATGAACGCCGTGGGAATTGGCGCCTTCTTTAACACCATGAATACGGGGCAGGTGCTCACGCTGCACGTTGCCGTCTTGCCGTCGATAGTCCTCGTTCTGCTTGGAATCCACCTTATTCTTATCCGGCGGGAAGGACCGGTGAAACCGATGCCACACCCCGAGGCCCAGGTGGAGCCATCTCTCGTCCAGGATGTTGAATGGATAGTATCCGGCAAAAACAAGCCGGCAAAAAAAGATACACGGCTGGCCGGGTGAAACCGGCGGCACCAGAACCCGAAAAGGGGGCTTAGTATGACAAAGCGGTCAGAAGAATACGTTAAGGGTATCCCCATGAAGCCTTATGACCTGCTGAGGGAGGGGTTGGTTTTCCTCGGAATAATAGTGGTCATAGTGCTGGTGCTGGCTGCGGTCCTGGGTGCGCCGGACTACACTACCATCCGTGGTGAGGATGTGGCCAAGATTCAGCCGGTCGCCTATCTGAAGACCTGCGCCAACATACTGGCCGGGAACAGCAGTATCCAGAATTATGGCCCTCCTTATACTCAGGACACAGAAAACGCCCAGAACCTCTTCGGAATCGACCCGCAAAACTGGTTCGGGGTGAAGATACCGCTTAATCCCCAACAGGATTTCATCATCAGTCCCCTGGAACGAACCGCGGTCATCAACACCCAGCTGAGTGGCGCACTGTATACATATCAGACAGCCACACCGGAGCAGCAAATGGCCTGGGTCAATGCCTACCTGGCCGCACTTGATGGGGCCACAGTGGAGAATGATGAGGTGCACCTACCCCCTGGAGACTACGGGCCGGTTTCAGACATGATGGACGGGATGCTTGCTCTGGGACGTGCCGGGCTGCTGGAAGGGGCTCTGGAGAGCGATGACAGGCTACCTTTCGATACCGACTTTACCCGCTCGCTGCTGTTCTTTCAGGACGATGTCGATGCCAGTGTTGCCCAAACACTGGACATGACCAGCGACCAGTGGGGCATTGCCCACGAGACCGGCAACTACCCCGGCGCCTGGTGGCTGTGGCCCTACGCCTTCTGGTACCACGTCCCACCCATGTCCACCTCCCCCAATGCCGATATCCAGGCCATCGTTCTAATAACGGTTATTTTTCTTATACTGGTTTTCGTACCTTTCATACCGGTGTTGAACCGTCTGCCGCGCTGGCTGGGTATATACCGCCTGATCTGGCACGACTGGTACGCCGAGAAGAAGGGTAGCAACAATGATCAACAAACACCGGGATAAGGGGCATAAATCATGGAAAAGAGCGTTTGTACTCAATCACACAATACAACAACACCGGCTGTATTTCACTGCGGTAAACTTTTGCAGACAAAATTGTGCAAGCTCTGGATAGCATGCATCATGGCATTAGGTATTGTCATGTTTCTGCTGTCGGGCTGTCAGCTAATATCCACTCAGACGGTGGATATTACCCTGAGCGAGGCAATCGCCCTGTCCAAGAGCGGTAATATCAGCAAGGTTGTGGTCGACACCGGCAGTGGTACGATGACGATGACCGCCTCGGTAAAAGGTGACCCACTCAAGATGACCGATGTGAATGGTAATGCGGTTGATATTAAAGATGGCACTGAGCTGGTGGCAAACATAGACTCCCTGACCGTGGCCAGCCTGCAGGACCTGGGCTTCGTTCTACCAGCGGACTTTTCCACAAATGCCGCCAGCGGTGGTTTCGGCAATATATTGTTTAGTATTCTGCCCTTTTTGCTATTTATCGGTTTGCTTTATTTCTTGTTCCGTGCTGGCCGTGGCGCACAGACCCAGATGATGGGTATCGGGCGCAGTCGGGCCCGACTTGTTCCGCCAGATAGACCTCATATCACTTTCGCCGATGTTGCCGGGGTTGAAGAAGCCAAAGAGGACCTTCAGGAGGTCGTGGAGTTCCTGAAAAACCGCTGGAAATTTCAGTCAATCGGGGCAACCATACCCAAGGGCATACTGCTTATCGGCCCGCCGGGAACAGGTAAAACGCTTCTTGCCCGAGCGCTGGCTGGTGAGGCCGGAGTGCCGTTCTTCTCTATCAGTGGCAGCGAGTTCGTAGAGATGTTTGTCGGCGTCGGCGCTGCCAGGGTACGTGACCTGTTTGACCAGGCAAAGCGTAATGCTCCGTGCATAATCTTCATCGATGAGATAGACGCCGTTGGTCGCCAGCGCGCCGGTAACATACCGGGTAGCCATGAGGAGAGGGAGCAGACCCTCAACCAGATCCTGGTTGAAATGGACGGTTTCGACCCCAACATCGGTGTCATTGTGCTGGCCGCTACCAACCGGGTTGATGTGCTTGACCAAGCATTATTACGGCCAGGCCGGTTTGACCGGCGAGTCACACTCGACCGCCCCGATACTAATGGCCGGACAGCCATACTCAAGCTTCATGCCAAGGGCAAAGCTATGGAAGAAGCCGTTGACCTGGAAACGATTGCCAGGCAGACCCACGGCTTCAGTGGCGCCGATCTGGCAGAACTGATTAATGAGGCAGCAATTCTGGCTGTCAGGCGGAATAAGACAACGATCGGCATGGACGAACTCGAGGACTCCATAGACCGTGTTCTTGCTGGCCCAGAGAGAAAGAGCCTTAAGGTAAAACCAAAGGATAAGGAACTGACGGCCTATCATGAAGCCGGCCATGCCCTGGTTGCTCGCATGCTGCCCAATGTTGACCCGGTGCACAAGATCTCTATCGTCGCCCGGGGAAGCATGGGCGGTTACACACGGCTTCTGGAAGAGGACCGCTATTTCATGACCGAGTCTCAGTTCAAAGACACTCTGGCTACATTTGTGGCTGGCCACGCCGCTGAGCAGATGATGTTCAATGAAGTGTCCACGGGGCCACACAGTGACATCAGGCAGGCCACCGACATAGCGCGAAAAATGGTAACCGATTACGGCATGAGTAAGAAGTTGGGCCTGAGGACTTATGGTCAGATGACGGTGCCAAGCTATTTGGGGATCGGGCCTCCGGAACTGAAAGACTACAGTGATGAGACCGCCAGGCAGATTGACGAAGAAGTGCGCCGGATTCTTGAGGATGCCCATCAAACGGCCAAGAAGTTGCTTGAAGAGAACCGGCCGAGGCTGGTACATCTTGCCGAGAAGCTCCTTTCTAAGGAAACGCTGGAGGGGCCCGAGCTGGAAGCCGCGTTTACCGAGCCCCTTTCTGAATCTGATGATAAAGAGAACAGGGATCCGCAGAAAATGGCTATGCCCCAATTAGGGAATTGAGATAGCCAAAGCGTTATTACGCTCACATCTGCCCGAGATTTTCTTAAAGGAGCGGTTAAGATGTCAAAGCGGAAATACCAGGTATAATATCAGGGCCAAAATAGTCAGGAGGTGAGCATCATGCCTACGAGTTTGCGATTCGTTAGCCGGCAATGGTTTCAGCTATTTGTCGGCGGAGCATTACTATTTTTTGGGGCTGAACAGGCTCTCAAGTTTACTAATAACCCCAACCTCGTACCGACGGTACTCCTTCTTGGCGCCTTCGTTGTGCCTGTGGCCTTTGTCGCCTTTTTCTACGGCCAGGAACGTGCCGTGGATAAGCTATCTCAGGTTGAGGCACCGCTCATCACAGCCGTGTATTGCTTCTTTGTTGGCGGGGTTATAGGTGTGATTACTGCAGGATTTCTGGAGTATGAAACACTGAGTAAGCTCACTATTCCCAGCCTATTCATTGTGGGCTTGATTGAGGAAGGTGCCAAGCTCATATTCCCGGTAGCAATATATATTCGCGCGCGTTACCGCTCGGAGGCGGACGGGTTACTCTTTGGAGTGGCGTCCGGTATGGGCTTCGCTGCATTAGAAACCATGGGCTATGGACTAGTTGCTCTTATCAAGTCCCAAGGGAATATGGGAACACTGGAGGAAGTGCTCCTGATACGCGGGTTATTGTCGCCAGTTGGACATGCTGCCTGGACCGGCCTGATATGCGCTGCCCTCTGGCGCCAGCGTGAGCGGACCGGAAGGTTATTCAATCCAAGCGTTATATGGATATTTGTCCTGGCTGTGGTGCTTCACGCACTGTGGGATATCGCCGGTTCTTCTCAGCTAACGTTTATTGCCTACCCTGGCTATGTGGTTATTGGTGGGATAAGCTTAACACTCCTTATCCGACGACTGAGAGAGGCGAGAAGGGGCTCACCCCGGACAGAGGCCGAGGCCTAAAGTTACTGTCTTTGTAGAGTATAGACGAATGGAGATGACAGGAATGAAAAAGTGGTCGCATTACTCTAAAGGATTACTTTGTGTCCGGTCAGGTCTACACCCAATCGGGCAGTAGTATTTTCAAATGTCGTTAAAATGTCATGAATCTGTAACATTTTTCGGTCAGATTTTATGACTATTACACTGGCCAAACTATATGATAAAGTAAATTACGATTATTTCTGCGGTTAAGCCGGTTTACCTATAGTCTCTTCTGCTAAGTTACGAGAGGAGGACAAAAATGGAAGCAATGAAAGCTTATCTGTTGTTTACTGCTACCAGACCCGTATTGGTCTTAACGACGTACGATTTTGCCAGGCACCCTGAGTTGTTAGACAAACTGGCAGCTAAGACTGTGGACAAGTTCATTGCCCACGAGGTGCCTATTGATGCCATTAAGACTAACTACAGCGCACACTTCGCTCACGTCCTTAATGACCCTAGTCAGACTGATGAAGTCAAGATACTGGACGACGACGGAAAGGAAATATTCACCAACATACGGTTAAAGAGCCTGTCGGCTCCTATTTACTACGAGCCAGAGTAGTACGGGCCTCAGTTTCCCATTACGCTCACCCTCGCAGCCAGGGTTTTGAAAATATTAAACTGGCTATACTCATCAACATACGATACCGGTTTCACCCGATAAGACAGTTATAGACCGGGGTTCTACCTACTGTACCCTATGGTGGGCGGTACTGGACTTGAACCAGTGACCTCTTGCGTGTGAAGCAAGCGC